>JANNBP010000477.1:0-46183 GCA_031385555.1 Deltaproteobacteria bacterium
CCGGTGCAGAACCACTGGCCGGGGCCGCCCTCGAGCGCGACCACCGTCTTGTAGACCGACGTCTGCGCGACCGCGCCTCCGACGATGTTCGATTCGGTAGCTGACGTGGTCGGTAGATCGACGCACGCGGGAACGAGCAACACGGCGGCGAGCTTGAGAAATCGCGACATGGTCCCCCGAGGAGCAAGTGGTGGGCCGACCGTACTCCTGCCGGGGACCTGAAATTTTCAGGGGCCATCACACCAGATCACCGGTTCCAGGGGACAGGTCGCGCATCGCGGTGCACGACACGGTCGCCCCGACGAGGAGGTGCGTAACCCGCGGGCATCAGTGCCTGGGGACTAGCCCTCGCGATGCCCGCGCCTCAGAACCGCGCGAACGCGCTGACCGAGGCGCCCCGCGGGTCGATCGAGGGTAGGAACGCGACGCGCTGCTCGCGCTTGCTCGGCGCACTCCACCAGATCACACCGGCGGTGACGAGCATCGCGGCGCCGGCCCCGACGGTCCACGTCGCGATCGCGGCGGAGCTGCGTGCACGCGCGATCTGCGCAGTCCCGGTCTCGTTGCAGACGTTGTGAGCATCGCAGCTGGTGGGGTCGCGACTCGCGCTCCACTGGCTGCGCGCGTGCAGCCCGAACCCGAGCCCGACGGCACTCGACGCCAGCCCGGCGCCGCCGACGGCAAAGGCGATCGACCGGCGATGGCTGGTCGGGGCAGCGGTGTGGAGGCGCGTGACCGGCTGCGTCGTGACCACGGGTGGTGGACGCGGGAGAGCGACGACGACCACGGGGACGGGTTTCGGCGGCGGTGCATCGGCCGCGACAGGCACGAGCGCCGGGACCTCGACGCGCGTGGTGTGGCCTTCCTGCTGGACGGCGACCGAGGTCTCCCAGGCGACCTTGCCGGGCGCCGAGGCGCGGATGCGATACGTGCCGGCATCGACGGCGAGGTCCTGCCGGACCAGCGCGGTGACGTCGGTCCCGTTGCGCTCGACCGTGACGCCGGCCGGCGCCTCGATCCGGATCTTGCTCAGCTTGGGTTCGAGCGCGGCGAGGTGCTTCCTCGAGTACTCGACGCGCGCATCGCCACGCCTGGTCGCGAGCTCGAGCGCGTCGCGATACTCGACCCACGCGGTCGCGGTGCGGCCGGTGTGCTCGTGGCAGTTGGCGAGGTTGAGCAGGACCCCGATCTGCGGATCGGCGCGATAGCTGGCCTCGTAGAGCGGACACGCCTCGGCGAGCTTGCCGGCCTTCTCGAGCTCCTTCGCGGCGCGAAACGCGCTCTCGGCGGCGACCTTGTCCTCGGCGAAGGCAGAGCTCGTCATCGCGACGAGCGTGAGGGCAGCGAGCTTCATGGCGTGTCTCCGAGGAAGATGCTCAGCGTCGACGTGAAGTTGGCGGTGACGAGGTCGGCACGACCGTCGCCATCGAGATCGGCGAGCGCGATCCGCGCGACGCCCGGGAGCTGCATCGGCACGCCCTTCAGGCTGAAGGTGCCGCCGGCCTCGTTGTGGAGCACCGTGAGGCCCATGTTGTCGAGCACGACGATGTCGAGGAGCGCGTCTCCATCGACGTCGGCGAGGACGAGCGAGCGCGGATTGCCGGGTACGTGGAAGCTCGCGCCGCGCGGGCCTGGGAACTTCTGGACCACGACGTCGTCGGTGGTGCGGTCGATCCAGATCAGCTCGGCGCGGCCGTCGCCATCGACGTCTGCCGCCGCGAGCTCGACCGCCCGCGCCCCGACACCGAGATCGAGCTGCTCGATCGAGAGCCCGCCGCCGTTGATGTTGCGATGGACGAAGATCCGTCCGCTCATCGGGTCGAGCGACGCGAGGTCGTCGCCAGGACTCGTGTCGAACGGGCCCGAGACCACCGCGGTGAGCGCCGTCGGGCTGACCTGCTGTTCGATCGCCGGCATGCCCTGGAAGCACGAGCCGGGAGGCATGATGCCGCGCATCGGCGCGAGCCGGCCCGTCTGATCGACCATCGCGAGATCGGGGATCCCGTCGGCGTCGAACTGGAACATCGTGAACGCCGTCGGGGAGGGCGGGGCACCACAGCCGATACCGCCGTCGAACTGCGCGTTGCCGAGGCCGCGCAGGATCTGAAAGGTGCCGTTCATCACCATGAGGTCGAGCGTGCCGTCGTTGTCGTGATCGCGCGCTTCGATCTGCCGGATGCCGCCGTAGGGGAGCTGCCCGCGCGACGTGAACCGCGCGGTGCTGTCGTTGATCAGGACGCCGACCTCGCCGGTGCCGGTCATCGGTGCGAGGTCGGGCGTGTCGTCGCCGTCGAAGTCGACCAGCGCCACGCGATCGATCATGCCGGGGAGCTGCGTCTGCACCTGTCGCGGTGCCGCGAACTGGAGGATCAGATCCGCGCGATGCAGCGCGATCTTGTAGGTCTGCGTCACGCCGTTTGGCGTTCGTGCCACGACGTCGATCGAGGAGTCGCCGAGCGCGACGAGCGTCACGCCGGTGCCGTCGGCCGCCGCCGCGCCTGCGATGTCGAACACGACCTCGGGGTCGTTCGCCGCGGCGTGGACCTCGAGCGTGGTGTCGGGATAGCCGAGCGCGAGCTCGTAGCGATCGATCGCGGGATCGAATGCGGGCGTCAGCGTGCCGAGCGAGACCGACAGCTCGACGACCTCGAGCTCGCGGTGATCGGTGATGCCGATCAGATCCGCGCAGCTGCACAACAGGAGTGGGAAGGCCGAGCGAATCATGTGCGGTCCTCGAGCTCCGACGTCGGAGCAGGCTTGGGTGCGGTCGGTTTCTGCTCGACGGGCTTCGTCGGTTTCAGCGTGGGACGGACGACCGGTTTGGGGGCCGGCTTCGCGGCGGGCTTTGCCGGCTCCGCCTTGGTCTCCACGGCCGGTGGAGCGTTCTTCGGCGGCAACGGTGGCGGCGGCGGTGGTGGTGCTGCGGGTTGCGGTGATGCGGGTGGTGGGGACGCGGGCTGCGAGACCGCCGTCGCCTCGCCGCTGCTGCTCTTGATGACGATCGTGGTGGCCGCGATCGCGACGATCAGCGAGGCGAACACGCCCGCGAACATCAGCTTTCGCTTCGGCGCGACCGGGGGAACCGTGGTCGCCACCACGACCTGCGACGCGCTCGAGCCGAGGGTGGTCGCCGCGCGTGCGGTCGAGGGATTCGTCGCGGTCGTCCATTGGGCGTCGGGATCGATCGACACGCGAAGTTGATCGAACGCCTGCGCGACCGCGCCGATCGAGTCCGCGCGGTCCGCGGGCTGCTTCGCGAGCAAGCGGGTGACCAGCGTGTCCCACGCCTCGGGGACGTCGACGATCGTGCGCACCGACGGCGGCGGCATGTTCGTGTGATTCTTGAAGGCCTCGACGATCGTCGTCGCCGGGAACGGAGGCCGCCCCGCGACCATCTCGAACGCGACGCAGCCGAGCGAGTAGATGTCGGCGCGCCAGTCGACCGAGCCGGCATCGCCCCACTGCTCGGGGGCCATGTACGCCGGCGTGCCCATCGTGCCGATCGTCCGCGGTCCGCCCGACAGGGTGCCGCCGAGCTTCGCGATGCCGAAGTCGAGGATCTTGACGCGGGGCCTAACTCCGTACAACGGATTGAGCGGGTGGTTGGCGGGCGAGCCAACCGCCCGCTCATCGAGCTCCGCGTCGGGGACGAGGAAGATGTTGTCGGGCTTGAGGTCGCGGTGAACGAAGCCGGCCTGGTGTGTCGCCGACAGGATGCTCGCGATCTGGTACGCGATGTCGACGGCCTCGGTCATCGCGAGGCGGCCGCGCTGCACGCGCGCGGCGAGCGACTCGCCCTCGAGCAGCTCCATCGACAGGTACGCGCGATCGGCGTGGAAGCCGACGTCGAAGATCTTCGCGATGCCCGCGTGCTTGATGCGACCGACGATCCGCGCCTCGTTGAAGAAGCGCTTCACGTGGTCGGCGTCGCACGAGATGTTCGCGTGCAGCATCTTGATCGCGACGCGCGTCTGGATGCCGGTGTGCTCGGCAAGGTAGACGTCACCCATGCCGCCGCTGCCGAGCAGGGACAACACGCGGAAGTTCCCGATCACCTGGTCGATCACGAGGGCTGAGTCGGCCGCACCGTGAGGGCTTCAAGGTGCGATACCCTGGATCTCCTATGACCAAGCACTCGGAGAAGATCTTCAGGACGGTGGTGTTTGCAGGTGCGATGTTGGGCGCTCCGCTGGTGTCGGCAGACGCACCACAGAAACCGACGAAGGCGCCCGATGCCAAGAAGGTCGACACGGTCGACTCGGTGACCAAGGAGATCGCGGCCGTCGACGTCGAGCTCAAGCAGGCCACGGACGCGGTCGCGAATGCGCAGAACCAGGCCGATCGCGACGCGGCGAAGGCGAAGCTCGAGCAGCGCAAGAAGCAGAAGGTCGAGCTGGAGAAGAAGCTCGCCGATCTCAAGCAGGGCACCACGCCGGCGCAGCCGTCGCCCCTCGCGAAGCTCGAGCAGGAGATCGCGGCCGCCGACATCCAGCTCAAGCAGGCCACCGACGCCGTCGCGAGCGCGCAGAACCAGGCCGATCGCGAGGCCGCGAAGGCGAAGCTCGAGCAGCGCAAGAAGCAGAAGGTCGAGCTCGAGACCAAGCTCGCCGAGCTCAAGAAGTCGGCCACACCGGCGACGCCGCTCCAGAAGCTCGACCAGGAGCTCACCGACAAGACGCTCCAGATCAACGCGGCCGTCGATGCGGTAATGGCAGCTCAGAACGACGCCGACCGCAAGGCGGCGAAGGCGAAGCTCGAGGTGTTGCGGAAAGACAAGGTGGAGCTCGAGAGGAAGATCGCCGCCGAGAAACAGAAGCTCGCTCGCCCGCGGACGCCCGAAAACGACAGACCGATCGGTCGCGGCTTCGTACTCGCGTAACGTGGTATTGATGATCGATGTCCTCGTCGTGGAACCTCGAGTCCGAAGCGTTGATCGGCTCCGGCAATCGCGGCGTTCCGGCGAGGCGGTACAAGCTCGATAACGGGCTCAAGGTGATCACCGCGATCGATCGGCGTGCCCCGATCGTCGCGTTGCAGACCTGGTTCCGCGTCGGCTCGCGCCACGAGCGCCCGGGCGCGACCGGCATGGCGCACCTGTTCGAGCACTTGATGTTCGGCCAGACCACGCAGCTGCCACCCGGCGAGTTCGATCGACTGGTCGAGCGCACAGGCGGTGAATCGAACGCGGCCACCTGGGTCGACTGGACGTACTACCGGCTGTCGCTGCCGTCGCGCGATCTGCCGCTCGGCATCCGCCTCGAATCAGAGCGCATGCAGCACCTCGTGCTCGAGCACGATCCCGTCGAGGCCGAACGCGATGTCGTCACCAACGAGCGCCGCGAGCGCGTCGAGGACGATGTCGATGGCTGGCTCGACGAGCAGCTGATGGCGCAGGCGTTCACCGCGCATCCGTATCGCTGGCCCACGATCGGCTGGATGGAAGACATCCGCGCGCTCGCGCTGCCGGAGATCCGCTCGTTCTATCGAACGTGGTACGCGCCGAACAACGCCACCCTCGTCTGCGTCGGTGACTTCGACGAAGCGGCCCTGCTCGATCTGGTCGCCAGCAGCTACGGCCAGATTCCGCCCGCCGTGCTCCCCGACGAGACGCAGCGCATCGTCGAGCCCGCGCAGCTCCGCGAGCGGATCGTGCGCGCCCCCAAGCCGATCGCCACCGACCGCTTGCTCGTCGGCTACAAGGCGCCGGGGCAGGATGATCCCGATTGGGCCGTGCTCGAGATCGTCGCCACGCTGCTCGCCGGCTGCCCGTCGGCACGGCTCTATCGCAAGCTGGTGATCGAGCACGAGAACGCGTCGTCGGTCGACGCGCAGCTCACCCCGTTCAAGGATCCGTCGCTGCTTCGTCTCGCGGTCACCACCACGCGCGGCCACGATGCCGCCGAGGTGCTCGGCGTGATCGATCAGGAGCTCGCGGCGATGGCCAAGGATCCGCCGTCGCGTGCCGAGGTCGAGAAAGCCAAGGCGATCGCCGAGACCGACTTCTGGACCTCGCTCGTCGACATCGACGGCAAGGCCGAGGCGCTGGGGCACTACGAGACCGCGCTCGGGGATTACCGCAAGGTGAACCAGCTCGCCGAGCGGCTCGCCGCGGTCACCGCCGACGATGTCGCGCGTGTCGTGCGCGCCACGCTGGTGCCGGCGCATCGCACCGTCGTGATCGCGCAGCCCGAAGATCCGGACGCGGAAGAAGCCGAGTAGGGCGCACGATCATGGGCACCAAGATCATCGTCGAGCCGTCCCACGACACACCGCTGGTGTGGTTCGACATCGCGATCCCCGGTGGTGCGGCCACCGACCCGCGCGGCATCGAAGGGCTCCATCGCCACGTCGCGCTGCTCGCACGTCGCGGGGCAGGGCGCCGCGATCGCGCCGAGCTCGACGAGACGCTCGATAACCTCGGTGCCGCCGTCGACATCGGCGTGTCGCGCGACGCGTTGACGGTGTCGGGTCTCGCGCTGTCGCGCCACCTCGACGCGGTGATCGACCTCGCCGCCGACATCCTCGCCGAGCCGCGGTGGTCGGAGGACGAGCACGCGCGCCTGCTCCGCGAGACGCCGCAGGTGCTCGACGAGATCCGGGACGACGACAGCGCGCTCGCCACCCGCTGGTTCGACTGGGTGTGCTCGCCGGGGCACGCGTACGGGCGCACGTCGCTCGGCACCGAGGGTTCGATCGCGCGCATCGATCGCGCCGCGGCGATCGACGTGTGGCGCCGCGAGGTCACCGCCGACAACGCGGTGATCGGGCTCGCGGGCGATGTCGACGAAGCCGGCGCGGCGAAGATCGTCTCGCGGTTGCTCGAGCGGATGCCGGCCACCGGCTCGCCGCGCTTTCCGGCCCCCGCGGTGCTCGACGCGCCGCCACCGTCCACCGGTCGCCGGCTGATCCTCGTCGACAAGCCGGATCGCACGCAGGCCCAGCTCCGCGTCGGCCACCTATCGATCGGCTACGGCGATCCGGATACCGCCGCGATCGCGATCGCCGAGGCGATCTTCGGCGGGCTGTTCAGCTCGCGGTTGATGCAGGAGATCCGCGTCAAGCGCGGCTGGAGCTACGGCGCCGGCTGCGCGCTGCGCCGCTCGCGCCTGCCTCACTGGTTCGAGATCTGGACCGCCGCGGGGATCGAGGTCGCGGGCCCGGCCGTCGAGCTGATCCTGAACCTCTACTCCGACTATGCCGCGAACGGCCCCACCGACGACGAGGTCGATTTCGCGCGGTCGTACCTGATCGGTGCGATGCCGTTCCACGTCGCCACCGCGCGGCAGCGGATGCAACTCGCCGTGCGCGACGCCGTGTTCGAGCTGCCGGACGGCTACACCGCCAAGCTCCCCGAGGCGCTCGCCGCGCTGTCGGCCGCCGATGTGCGCGCCGCGTGTGCACGCTGCTTCAAGCCGGACTCGGCGATCACCGTCGCCGTGACCACGGCCGACAACGCGAAGGCGGCGCTCGAAGCGGCCGGCGCGGGTTCGCTGACGGTCGTCGATCACGACGAATACTAACGATCTCGGGCCGAGCTGGGTCGATCCGGGACTGGGTCCCGCCTGTCCCGGACCCTGTCCGAACCCTGTTATCGTCGCCGGATGGGGCGTCGATCGATCGTCATTACCCTCGGGCTGCTTGTCGCTGTCGCGTGCAAGAAGGACAAGCCTGCCGAGCCGGCCGCGGACCAGCCGGCGGCCGGCAGCGCTGTCGGCAAGCCGGTCAAGCCCGCACCTCCACCCGAGGCCGTGAGCAGCAAGCTCGGCGAAAAGACCGGCGCCAGCTTCGCGAAGGTCGAGGACGCGGTGAAGGCCCCGACGTTCGCGACCAAGGTCGACATCAGCAAGCTCGAACAGCCCGACGACGACAAGGCGGTCCAGCTGATGAGCGCGTCCGCGTTCTCGAGCAACAAGCAGGAAGCCGCCGCGGCGCCCGTCGAGTCCCCGGGCTTCAAGGTGATCTACAACCCGTCGAAGAGCGCGGCCCACGAGGAGTTCCGCAAGATCTTCCAGCAGAACCGCGTGTTCGAGGAGGTCGCCGAGGGTCTCAACAAGACGATCCGGTTGCCGGTCGCCGTCGACATCAACACGCTCGACTGCAACACGATCAACGCGTTCTACGATCCGAACACCAAGCGGATCATCGTCTGCTACGAGCTGGTCAGCTATTTCCTCGGCGTGTTCAAGCCGACGGCGAAGACCGACGCGGAGCTCGGCAACGCGGTGCTCGGGGCGCTGATCTTCAGCTTCTTCCACGAGTCCGGTCATGGCCTGATCCACATCCTCGATCTCGCGGCGGTCGGTCGCGAGGAGGATGCCGTCGATCAGCTCGCGACGCTGATCCTGATCGCGTCGGGCGACGAGGGCGTGGCGATGGCGATGTCGGGTGCGTACTGGTTCCAGCTGCAATCGAAGGCCGGCAACAAGCTGCCGTTCTGGGACGAGCACGCGTTCGACGGCCAGCGCTTCTACAACATCATGTGTTTGATCTACGGCTCGAACCCGGGGAAGTACGGCAGCTTCGTGTCGTCGGGCTCGCTGCCGAAGGATCGCGCGCAGCGGTGTCCCGAGGAGTACGCGAAGATCAACAAGGCGTGGGAGCGCCTGCTGCAGCCGCACCTGACCAACGGCGCCGCGCTCAACGTCAAGTACAAGCCGAACGTCCCGGTCAAGGAAGCGCCGAAGACGACGAGCGAGGATCCGTGGGGCGACCCCGATCAGCCGGAAGCGCCTGGGCCCGTGCCCGACGAGCCCGACGGTCCCACCACGTCGGCGGCCCACAAGATCACGTGCGAGCAGGTCGCGACGAAGGCGAGCGAGCTGATCGTGGGAGAGGCCCAGGGACGTGCGGAGAAGATGTCGGAGGAGGAGGTCGAGGCGCTCAAGCGCAAGCTCGAGGCCGAGCTGCCCGCGGTGATGGAGCAGCTGCTCGCGCAATGCGCGAAGGAAGACTGGTCCGACGTCTCGCGCAAGTGCGTGATGGACGCGAAGACCTTGGATCAGGCCACGAAGTGCCAATGAATTTGTGGTGGGTGTGGTCGCAGTGTCGACTTGGCTGAACGGAGGCAAGGATGAACAAGCTACTCGCAATCGCTCTACTACTTGGAACGGTCTCGCTCGCTCAGGCCGACGTCGAAGAGTGCAAGGTCAGCTCGGGCAGCGTGCGCAAGGCGACCTGTCGCAGGTTCAGCGGCGAGGCCGCACTCAACGTGGACGGCAAGATCCAGGAGTGCAAGGTCAGCTCTGGCAGCGTGCGCAAAGCGACCTGCCGGAACTTCAGCGGCACCGCCCCGGTGGAGAACGACGGCAAGATTCAGGAGTGCAAGATCAGCTCGGGCAGCGTCCGCAAGGCGACGTGCCGCAACTTCACCGGCACCGCGGCCGTCGATAACTAGGGGTTTGGGGCCCGAGCGGGGTTTGGGGCCCGAGCGGGGGTTTGGGGCCCGAGCGGGGTTTGGGGCCCGAGCGGGGCTTGGGGCCCGAGCGGGGTTTGGGGCCCGAGCGGGCCCGAGCGGGGTTTGGGGCCCGAGCGGGGTTTGGGGCCCGAGCGGGGTTTGGGGCCCGAGCCCCAACTAAAGTCCGCCGGTGATCGCGTCCGCGTCGGCCAGGCAGTTCGCGTCGAACAGGATCTGGTTACCGGTCAGCACCTTGTCGCGCACGAATGCGGTCGCATCCGACGCACCCTCGTTCAGGTAGTACATCACGCACTTGTCATCGTCGCAGTGCGCGCCGTGGTCGGTGTCGCGATGCGGCGTCACCATCGGCACGCCGTTGTCGACGATGCCGAACGCGTGCCCGAGCTCGTGGATGATCGTCGCTTGCTCGACGAAGCGGACGACGTTCGGGAACCCGATCACGTTGGTCGAGTTGATGACGTCCTTGAACATCGCGATCACGCCGGTGGTCCCGATCGACACGCCGAGCACGCCGGACTGCGGGCCCTCGTCGGTGGTGAACAGCCCGCTGACGAACATCAGGTAGTAGGTCTTGGTGTCGCCACCGTCGGCCTGGTTGCGGTGCATCGCTGCGAGCTGGAGGATCTCGGAGACCGTGAGCTCCTCGTCGGCGACGTCGCCGATGTCCTCCATCTCCGCGAGCGTGTCGGGCAGCGTGATCGTCTTGTGGTGCGCGAACAGCCGATCGAGGTTGACCGACGACAGCTCGAACGCGTCCCCCGAGCCGAGGCCGGAGCCCGTGAACGGAGGCTGGCCGGTCTCGTAGTCGATCTCGATCGCCACCTTCGTGACCTCCGGCTCGAACACCTCGCCGTTGTCGTGCACGCCGGCGTCCCCCGGCGGTGAGTCGTCATCGTCAGCGGCACGCCCGTTCGCACCACACGCCGCGAGCATCAGGACAACCATCGGCCAGCGCATCACCTCAGCATACGCCGGCAACCTCGCGTCGTGCGTCAGGTCAGCGTGAGCCGAAGCTCGGCTCGAGCACGAGCTCGGCGGCGTGGGCGAGCGCACGCAACGCCGGAACCGGGCGGAACAACTCCGACGGTGATCGCATCCCGACGGGGCCGGGGCCACGACCTGCGAGCGCCCGCGCACACCAGACCGTGATGGCAGCGGTGGTGGTGTAGAGATCGCGACCACGCACGATCACCTGCGCTGCCGAGAACCCGCGCCGCACTTGCCCGACCACGGCGAACGTCGCGCGACCGAGCTCGCTCTCTGGGGGTGCATAGGGTGCGAGCACGCCACCCGCAGCCTTCGGCAACAGCGTCGCAGCGGTCGACAGCATGCGTAGCAACAGCCCCGACGCCGGGGTGCGTGTGGTCGACAGATAGCTGGTCACCAGATCGGCGGCGACGTGCCTCGGGATCGTGATCGGATCGCCGGCCGGATGGGCGATCGCATCGCGTTCGCCACCCATCGCGAGCCCCGCGTTGATCCGCCGCTTGTCCCCGGTGCGGCCGGGCTCCCAGCGATCGCGCCGCCAGATCTGAGGCCGCTGCCCGACGGTGCCGAACCACGCGCGCTGGCTGCCGGCGGACAGCGAGAGGTCGTCGAACACGTACGCGGTGCACGCCTCGGCCAGCGGCTCGGCCTCCGCGATCCGATCCGCCGGCGTGCTCCGCACGACGTCGCCGTCGTCGGTGACGCCGACCAGGTGCTGCGCGGCCCACGCGATCGCGAGATCGCCGATCACGCAATCGACCCCGGCGCCGGGCAGGGCGATCAGCCCCGCCTTCCGTGTCGCCGACTCACACCGCTCGTAGAGGTGTTGCAGCGTGGCTTGCTCGCCGCCGACGTCGACGTAGTGCGCACCCGCCGCGAGCGCGGCGGCGAGCACGGGTGCCGCGGTCTCGCGCAGGGGACCCGCCGCGTTGATCACGACCTTGGCGTCCGCGAACGCCGAGGCGAGGGACTGCGCGTCGAAGGCATCCGCGACGACGACTCCTTCTTTGGGGTGCCGGCTCGCCTGCCGGAACGCGACGCCTTGTGCCCGCAGCGCGGCCGCGATCCGCGTGCCGACGACCCCCGTGCCGAGGACGCAGATCTCAGAGGGCGGGGGCATACCGAAATCCGATCCGCAGCGCATGCTGGATCCGCGTGTAGCTACCGGCCGCGGTGGGGATCGCGTAACCCTCGCGGAGCGCGGTGCAGCCGCGGGTCGTGTAGTCGAAGCCGCTGTCGATGCAATCGAGCGCGAACTGCCCACCGTAGGCGCTGTCCTCGACGTCGACCTTCGAGAACAGCTGCACGCCGTACGACAACTGCAGCGAGATGTTCGGCGTGATCCGCAGCTGCATGCCGGCATCGAGCGTCGCCGACGTCGACGCCAGGTTGGTCGGCGAGGTCCGGCTCGGCTTCAACGCGGGCGTCTCGAGGCCGACGCGCCCGCCGAACCGGAAGCGCTTGTCGAAGTCGAGCTCGACCTGTTCGACGCCGCCCCACACGGCGAACGAATCGCGGAAGCCGCGCGGTCGCAGGACCCACTCGGGAACGCCGAGACCCTCGAACGAGCTGCCGTAACCGCGCACGTCGTACGACTGCATGCGCGACAGGTCTTCCCAGCGCCCGCCGATGTGGAGATCGAGCTCGGGGAGGATCCTCGCGCGGAGCTCGCCGTCGACACTCGCCGGGTACGACACCAGCACCGTCGAGCGACCGCGCACGCTCGCGCCACCATCGCGCGGCGCCTGCGTGTACTGCATGCGGCCCTCGAGCTGGGTCTGGATCCCGAACCCGGGGGTGTTGTGATAGGTCAGGCCGAGCCAGACGTCGGTCGCGAGGCGCAGCAGGATGCCGAGGTTGACCTTGGTGTTGTCGGCGGAGACCTTGTCGCTGCGGACCTTGACCTCGTAGGTCTCCTGCGCCGCCGGGTTCTCGAGGCCGCACGGCGAGCCCTCGCAGTCGAGGTCGACGCCCTTGTCGAGCGCCGTGTCGCGTGCGTAGCGCAGCTTGAGGAGTGTGACGTCGTGGGAGACGGTGACGCCGAAGTAGAACGAGCTCGCGACCTTCAGGCTGAACCCGCCGGTGGCGATGACGTTGCGCTGGTAGCCGCCGAGCGAGTGGTAGCGGGTCGCCTGGGTGTCGGGGAACATCTCGGGTGGCGGGAGGTGCAGCTCGAGCCCGAGGGTACTGATCCGGCCGGGCGGAAAGAACCCCGCGATCGTCATGCCGGGACCGAGCTGGGCGTCGCTCGCTCGCTCGCCGTTTGCGCGCTCGATGTCCCACTGCTCGAGGGCCGCGGTCGCGGCCACGTAGAACTCCCACGTGCGCGCGAGCCCGATCGCGGCGGGGTTGAGTGTCAGCGACGTCGTGCTGGGCAGCGTCGCGCCGGTGAAGACCGCGCGCCCGGTCGTCGGATCGCTGCGCGGCGATGCATGCGCGACGGCAGCCATCGCGAGCAGCGCTACGATCGAACAGCGCAACATCCGCCGCGAAACGTATCACCACGAAAACCTGTGGGCTAAGCTGCCGCTCATGTTCGTCGTTCGCCTGATGACGATCGTGGCCGTGCTGCTGTTTGCCGGCTGCGAGAAGACCGACCACGACTCGATCGACAAATGGCCACGGACCGAAAAGGGGCCGGGCAAGCTGAAGAAGGCCGTCGAGGACGAGGGCCTCGATCCCGATCTGTCGGCGCACGCCGCGGTCAATCTGATCAAGCCGCCGATGTCGCAGGAGACCGAGGTCAGGAATGCGATCGAGCGGATGTCGCCCGGGCGTCGCCAGCAGGTGATCGACAAGCTGACGCCACGGCTGTGGGAGGTCGCGCGCGTCGAGGACGAGAAGAAGCCTGCGAACAACACCCAGATCGCCGCCAAGGACGCGCTGGTCACGATCCGCAAGCTCGCCGACGACGCGCAGCGGAAGACGATCGACGGCTACCTCGTCGATTGGTACGGCGTCTATGCGTACGAAGCGCGCGCCGGCGGCGGCCAGTATCCCGGTGCGGTGGTCGCGCGGCTGGTCGGCCCGGGGATGACCAAGAAGCTGATCGACGTGATCAACGGCTTCATCACGGCGCCCGGTCAGGAGAAGAGCAAGTTCCGGCTGGGCGACGACCTGATGCTCGCGATCGCGGCGTCGGGCGGGCCGGAGGGCGTCAAGAAGCTGCTCGAGATCATCAGGCTCGATCGCGGCGACGAGACGCTGCCCGAGCGCGCGATCAGCGCTCTCTACAAGACGTACGTCGATCCCGCGAGCCTGTTCGACATCCGCACGCCGGAGCCGCTCGAGCAGAACCTCGATGCGCTGATCGCGCTGGCCAAGGACGATTCGCAGAAGGGCAAGGTCACCAACGATGCGATCTCGTTGATCCGCGCGATCGGGGCACCGAAGTGCGTCGCACCGCTGCAGTCGATGGTCGCCACGCCACATCGCTCGTCGCGCTTCAAGTACGTCGCCGCGAACAACGCGCTCCGCTGCGGCGGGATCAAGTCGATCGGGGACGTCGTCCGGGCGCTCCCCGATGGTGCCTACGTGAAGGAGGAGCTGACGGGTGCGGTCGCCGGGGAGATCGCCAAGATGACGCCACGCGACCAGGTCCTGGTTGCCCTGCGACAGCTGCTGGACGACAAGTCCGTGGTCGCGCGGTGGACCGCCGTCGAGGCGCTCGGGATGATGAAGTCCGTCGACGACAAGGCAAAAATCGAGAAGCTATCCGCGGTCAAGGACCGCTTGGTCGGGTTCTGGGGGGCGAACGGCGAGGGCAAGGAGGACCCGACATTGGGACAGCGAGCCAAGGAAGTCGCCGACCAACTCGGCACCAGCAAATAGGTGCTTCTGTCGCGTTCGCCGAGGCGATGTAGTATCTTACGAGAGACCGGGAGAAGGGGTTCCAAGCCGCGTTCGATCACCGTCGCGCTCGGGGGCGGCACCAGGAAGTTCAATGGATCAGTCAAAGAAGACGATGCGCCACTTCTACTGCCGAGACGTCCTTTGGGAGACGTTCGAGCAGATGGCGAACGACTTCGACTGTTCGATCGACTATCTGGTCAACGAGGCGATGCGCTACTACGCGCGCTCGAAGAACTATCAGTCGCCGGGTGGTCCTCAGATGACGGGCGGCAATGCGCCTGTCTCGAACCCAGGTCCCAACGGACCGAACGGTCCGAACAGCGGGCCCACGTCGTACCCGCCAAAGCCGAACAACCGGCCGCCGCCCGGTACATCGCCTCCAGGTCCACCGAACACCGGTGGTCCCACGGCGGCCGCTGGCCGGAACAATAATAACAATCGCGCGCCAGCGTCGCCCACGCCTGGCTATCAGCCGAACAGCGGCCCGATGCCGGGGAGCGGTGGTCGCCCAGGTGGTGGCAACCAGCCCAGCGTTCACGCGAGCGGCGGTGGTGGTGGTCATGGCGGCATCGCCGCGCATACCGCACCCGTCGTGGCTCCGCCGCCTGGTCCGGGTCTCGGCGGCGCTGGCCCCACGTTGTTCCTGGTCTACAACGGGCAGCGTTACCCGGTGACCAAGGATCAGTTCATCATCGGCCGCGGCAGCAAGACGTCCGATCTCGCGATCAAGGACGGCAACATCTCGCGCAAGCACGCCGCCGTGATCCGTCGCAACGGGACCTTCTACATCAAGGATCTCGGGTCGACGAACGGCATCGACTACAAGGGCATGCGGATCGACAACAAGCGGATCGACGAGGGAGACGTGTTTCACCTCTGCGACTACGAGCTCCGCTTCACGTACCGCGCTGACTGACGCGTGCCCCCGGGATTCGAAGAGCCGCTGATCTGTAGTGGCTGCGGGATCCTCGTCGACGGTTCGCTCACCCGCTGCGGGACCTGTCAGACGCCATACGCGACACCGCCGCTGCGCGCGTTCGCGCAACCGTCGAGCGGCTACTGGGCCGCGGTGCGCTCGACGTTCGCGTGCGGAGCGTGCAAGTTCGACGCACCGCTGAATCACTTCGAGCTGGTCGACGCGGTGGCGTGCACGCGCTGTGGCCACGAGCAGCGCTACGACCTCGCCGAGTGGAAGCGGCTCGTCGAGTACGCGCAGTTCGTCGCGGACTTCTCCGTCGGCGCGGAGGGGCGCTTCGCGGATCCCGACGTGCGGTTGCCGAAGCGGCCGTTCCCCCAGCTCGGCTCGAGCGCGAGCTGGGCGGTCGATCAGAAGATGCGCGCGTCGTCAGGCAATCCGCTGTGCCGGACCTGTCGATCTCCGGTCGTCGTCGAGAGCGCCGGCAACGGCGAGCTCGAGGTTGGCTGTCTTGGCTGTCACGCGAAGCGGCGCTACGAGCTGCGTGCAGCGACCGATTACGGTGCGAAGGGCGTGCTGTGCGACGAGCATGAAGCGGGACAGTCCGAGGCGGCGCTGATGGAAGGCCGCGGCTCGGTGATGCTCGGCTGCCCGCGGTGCAACGCGCCGCTCGAGCGAGTCAAAGATGCGGACGGGTCGATCACCTGCCAGTACTGCAGCGCGCAATGCCGGATCTCGACCAGGACGCATGCGAAGGCAGGGCACAAGGACGCGCCGGTCAGGACGTGGTGGCTGTACTTCGACGCGCCGAGCAAGCAGCGCAAGAAGCTCGTCAACGAGGCGAAGCAGACGAGCAAGCGCGATCGCAAGGTCGCGAGCGAGCGCGCGATGGCGCAGCACGTGGCGAATCGCGATGACGCGTCGGCCCTTGCGGCGAAGCAGCGGATCTTCGGAAACGAACCGACGCACCCACCGGAGGGTGGAGGTGGTGGATCGATGGGTCTCGCCCTCGTCGTGTTGTTGCTGCTCGCAGCGGGGGGTGGCGCCGTGGTGTGGTTCCTGGTCCTTTCGAAATGAGCGCCGAGCTCGAACGCCGGGTCGAGGCGCTGCGCCGACCGCTCGAGCTCGCGGCCGCCGACGGCTTCAAGGGCGTCCAGAAGGTGAAGGGGCTCGGCCACGCGCTGCGGGCGGCGGTCGATGCGTTGCTGCCGGTGTCCCAGCTCGAAGGCCTCGCGGAGTGGAGGTCGACGCTGACCGGCTGGGAGAAGCTCGACGAGCTGGCGCAGGCGATGGAAGTCGCGCGCGGCATGCGGCTGATCGCGCGCGTTCCGCGGCGCGAGGTCAAGGCGGCACCGACGGGCCCGACGGTGCTCGAACCCGATGTCAGGAAGCCGGACACGCAAGCCGTGGATCGCACGCCCGTGAAGGATCACCCGAACGCGCCGGGTGCAGTCGATAGGTTTGCCGAGCCGCGCAGCAGCGCGGAGCGGCGCGGAGATGGGATCGACGCGAAGAAGCCGAAACCGAAGATCGTCGAGTGGGTGGGCGATCCGTTGGCCGCACCGACGAGCTCGCTGCCCGGTGTCGGCCCCACGATCGCCGTACGCCTCGCCGAGCGCGGGCTCAAGACCGTCGAGGATCTGCTGTGGACCCTGCCCAGGCGCTACGACGACGTGCGCGGCGCGGGCTCGCTGACCCAGGCGTGTCAGCTCGAGGACGGACAGCGCGCGACGTTCACGGCCAACGTGATCTCGAGCCGGATGATCTTCGCGCGGGGCCGGCGCTGGGCCGACGTCCGCGTCGGCGATCTCGAGACCGCGGTGACGATCCGCTGGTTCAACGTCTACTCGGGCATCGAGAAGCGGATGCCGCCGGGTGCACGCGTGGTGCTCAGCGGTGTGATCAAGCGGCGCGGCGGCAGCGTCGAATTCGCGAACCCCGACATCCTCGGCATCGAGCTGCCGGATGGAACGTCGACGACGAAGTCCGCGTCGATCCTCCCTCGCTACACCGACATCGCGGGCGTGCCGGCGGCGCGCGTGCGGCAAGCCTGTGCGACGGCGTGCGAGCGGGTCGGGGAGAGCGTCGACGATGGCGTCCCGAAATCCGTCGAGGCGGCGATCGGGTTGCCGAGCTTGCCGGAGACGCTGTCGCGGCTGCACTCGCCGATGCCCGACATCTCCGTCGAGGATCTCGCGGCGATGAACGCGGGCGAGAGCAAGTGGCAGCGCCGGCTCGCCTTCGGTGAGCTGTTCGCCCTCGGGGTCGCCGTGGCGTTGCGACGCAAGGAGCGGCGCAGCGATCGCGCGGTGCCGTGTGCGCCGATCAAGACGTTCGCCAAGGAGCTGGCGAAGGCCCTGCCGTTCGAGCCAACGAACGCCCAGCGGCGCTGCATCACCGAGCTGCGCGGCGACCTCGCGCGCGACGTACCGATGAACCGCCTGCTGCAGGGCGACGTCGGCTCCGGCAAGACGGCGGTCGCGTTCGCCGCGGCGCTCCACGTGGCGAGAGCAGGGCGCCAGATCGCGGTGATGGCTCCGACGGAGCTGCTCGCCGAGCAGCACTTCGCGACCTGGAAGCGGTGGGGGGGACAGGCCGAGCTCGCGCCACAATTGCTACGCGTCGAGATCCTCACGGCGTCGACGCCGAAGGGCGTGCGCGCGTCGCTGCTCGCGATGCTCGCCGCCGGCAAGATCGACGTGGTGATCGGGACGCACTCGCTGCTCGCCGAGGCGGTCGGGTTCGCGGCGCTCGGCCTGGTCGTGATCGACGAGCAGCATCGGTTCGGCGTCGCGCAGCGCGCGAAGCTGCGCGACAAGGGAGACGGGCAGGGGGCGCCCCACCTGCTGGTGATGACGGCGACGCCGATTCCGCGGACGCTCGCCCTCACCGCGTACGGCGATCTCGACGTGTCGATCCTCGACGAGCTACCACCCGGGCGGACGCCGATCGACACCAAGGTCCTGACCGGCGCGCGTGGCGTGACCGCCGCGTACAAGCTGATCGCGGAGCGGGTCGCCGCCGGCGAGCGGATCTACGTGGTGTGCCCGAAGATCGAACCCACCGACGAGGACGAGCTCGAGGACGGCAAGCAGGGCCGGCCGTGGCGCGATGCCGTGACCGCACACACCGACGTCGCGAAGGCGTGTCCGAAGGCGCGGGTCGGGCTGGTGCACGGGCGGCTCGACGGGGTGGAGCGCGATCGGTTGATGCGCGAGTTCAAGGCCGGGCAGCTCGACGTGCTGGTCGCGACCACGGTGATCGAGGTCGGCGTCGACGTGCCGGAGGCGACGACGATGGTGATCCACGACGCCGAGCGCTTCGGGCTCGCGCAGCTCCACCAGCTCCGCGGTCGCGTCGGTCGAGGTAGCAACGCGTCGAGGTGCCTCCTGCTCTCGCACACCACCGTCGGTGAGGACGCCGCTGCGCGGCTCGCGGCGATGGTCGCGACGACGGATGGATTCCGGATCGCCGAGGAGGACCTGATCCTTCGCGGCCATGGTGAATTGCTCGGCCCGAAGCAGGCTGGCGCACCGCGTCTACGGTTCGGTGATCTCGCCGCCCATACCGCGCTGCTGCTGGAAGCACGGCGTCATGCCGAGGCCGTCCTCGACGAGGATCCGGCCCTGAACCGGCCGGAACACGCGGCCTTACGCCGCTCGCTGGAGCGACGCCTTGCACACGATGTGTACGGTTCCGAGGGTGGGTGACGACCAGGTTCCAAGTCTCAAAATTTTGAGATTGATCTTCTGACGGCAGTTCGGCAACGATGCGCCGCGATGAGGACGTCATTTGCTTTTGCATTGGCTGTGGCCCTGGCTGCGTGTGCTGGCGGAGGCGGAGACGATCCGCAACCGACACCAGACGCACCCACGCAGTCCGTTCCGGTCTGCGGCGACAACACGTGCGCCGGCTCGGAAGTCGGTGTCTGCCCGCAGGACTGCGGCGCGGTCGCGACGTGTGGCGACACGATGTGCAACGGCGGCGAGACCGCCGCGAGCTGCCCGAACGACTGCACGGCCGTCGCGATGTGTGGCAACGCGTTGTGCGAGACGGACCTCGGCGAGAACTCGACGAACTGCCCTGGGGACTGCACCGGCGGCGGCGGCGGAGCGCTCGACTGCCAAGACCCGAACACGATCCTGGGTTGTTTCTGTGTGGTTGTTGACCCGGCCACGTGCGTTGCGCCCTTCACGGAAGCGGCATGCAACGTGTGTCTCGGCGTCTAACTCTTCGAACCCTGCACTAGTCGCTACCCTGTCGCTTGCGCGACAGCTGTGCAATTCGATCGGCCGCTGCGGACATCGCCTCGGGGGCCATCCCGCCGCGCAGATCGAGCCTCGCTCGTTGCTCGGCGCCGGTCGTGACATCCCGCGCGGTGACGTGCAGGATGCCCGAGGCATCGAGTCGGAACTCGACGTCGATCTTGGTCTCGCCGCGCATCCGCTTCGGCAGGTTCTCCAGGATCAAGTCTCCGACGAGGACGTTGTTCTCGATCCGGCGCGACTCGCCCTGGCAGACCACGATCCTCACGAGGTCCTGGAGGTCACGCGCCGTCGCGAACTGCTTGCGCGTGGCGACCGGTAGCTGCGTGTTGCGGCGGATCAGCTCCTCGCAGAACCCGGCGACCGTTCCGATGCCCAGGCTGCGTGGCGTGACATCGACAATGGTTGGCGCACTGCGCGTCATCACCGGCACGGGCTGGGTCGGTGCGCGAGGCAGAGGCTCGGGGTCGGGCGGCGCGACCTCGTCCCAGGCGGATGGTCTGCGTGCCTTCGGTGGCGGCATCACCAGGTCCATGGCGGCGCTCGGCTCGGGACGGGTATCGGGGTCGATCAGCTCGATCGCCTGCGCGCCGCCCACGTCGGGTTCGACGTCGATGTCGAGCTCGAGAGGCTCGGGCCGCAGGCTCGGTGGCCAGTGAGCCGCGGCCGGCCGCGGCGGCCAGTGAGCCGCGGCTGGCCGCGGCGGATCGATCTCGAGGTCGCTCTCGGAGCGTGGCGGGATGCTCGGAGCCCGAGATCGCGGCGGGATCGTCGGCGGCTCGATCTCGATCGCGATCTCGGACCGAGGTGGCACCGTCGGTGGATCGATCTCGATCGCGAACTGCGAGGTGGAGTCGCGCTTGGCTCGGACCTCGGCCTGGACGTCGATCAGGATCTCTCCCGACTTCTCGTTCTCCTGGAAGTCGTCGACGTCGATCGTCGGCATCGACACGGAGGGGGGGAGCGGCGACTGCTCCGCGGGAGGGCGCGTCACGATCGGCAGCGCCATCGTGCGACTGCTCGCCGGGATCTCACGCCGGGTCTCGACGATCGGCGGCAGCGCGGGCGTCACCGGTTTCGGCGGCGCCTTGATCCGCGCGATCGGACGCGTCGCGACCTTGCCCTCGGTGCGCGGGGGCGCCTTGACCTCGGTCGGGACCGGCGTGTCGCCGAATAGATCGCCGAAGAACGCCTTGCCTCGCTCGCGGGTCTTCCCGGGATCATCGGGCTCGCGCTTCGCCCCACGGGGCTGGCCCGAGAACATGTCGGTGCCGCGCTTCGGTCGCTTGACCTCGGCGATCTTGGTCGGCGACTTCTCGGGCTCGATGATCGCCGGCACTTTGAGATCGTCCTCGAGATCGTCGAGCGGAATCGGCACCGACGCGACCGGGCGCTGCGGCGTGCGCGACAGCATCCGCTCGATCGACGAGGCCTGCAGGGCGGCACCGGTCGCGATCGCGTCCTCGGGGTTCATGTCGGCGCGCGGCTCGCGCCCGAAGAACTGCGCGACGCGCTCGCGGACGAACGGGATCCGGGTGGTACCGCCGACCAGCACGACGTCGCGGATCTTCGTCTGCGAGATGCCGGCGAGGACCATCGCCTCCTTGCACGACGCGAACGTGCGGTCGACCAGATCGCCGATGCCACCGATCAGCTCGTCGCGCGTCAGCTGGACCTCGAGATCGATCGTCTTGCCGTGCTTGCCGTGCGCGATCTCCTCGATCTTGACCAGCGCGCGCGATCGCTTCGACAGCTCGATCTTCGTGTGCTCCGCGACCGCACGCAGTCGCATCATCGCGGCCTCGCTCTGCGAGAGGTCGATCCGGTGCTTCGCGAGGAAGCTCGCGCACATCTTCTCGACGAGCCGCTCGTCGATGTCCTCACCGCCGAGGAAGGCGTCGCCCGAGGTGCCGAGCACCGTGTAGACCTGATCTTCGAGCTTGAGGATCGTGATGTCGAACGTGCCGCCGCCGAAGTCGTAGACGGCGATGATCTCGTTGAGCCGCTTGGAGTTGCCGTAGGCGATCGCGGCGGCGGTGGGCTCGTTGAGCACGCGCACGACGGTGAGCCCGGCGAGGGCGCCTGCGGTGGCTGTCGACGAGCGCTGCACGTCGGTGAAGCTCGCGGGCACGGTGACCACCGCACGGGCGACGTCCGCTCGGAGCGCGGCCGTGGCGAGCTTCTTCGCGTGATCGAGCACGATCGCGGAGATCTCGGGGATCGCGAACTCGCCGGTGCGCGTCACCACGATCGCCTGTTCGTTCGCGCCTTGCTTGATCTCGAACGGCACGCGGCGCGCGGTCTCTTGCACGGCGAACGAGCTGAACGGCTGCCCGATCATGCGCTTCGCGGAGTAGATCGTGTTCTTCGGATCGATGACCTTGCGCTGCTTGCCGGCGACGCCCACGACCACGCCGCCGTTCGGGTGGAACGAGACCACCGATGGCTGCACGGTGACGCCACCCGCGTCGGGGGCGAGGCGCACCTGATCGAGCTCGTCGACATACGCGACGACGGTATTGGAGGTGCCGAGATCGATCCCGACGATCGACTCTCCGTGCCGCTCGCGCCGATCAGCCACGTGTCTCCGCGCGCAGCTTCGCCACTTGATCGGGCGAGCCCAGCACGACGAGCGTCATCCCGGACTCGAGCTTCTCGCTCGCATCCGGGTTGTACGTCCACGACTGGTTGTCCTTTGCGCGCAGTGCCAGCACCGTCATCCCGAACCGCTCGCGCACGCGGGCCTCGCGCAGCGTCTTCCCGAGGTCGGCTGCGTCGCCGAGCCTGATCTCCTCGATCCGGAACTTGGTGCGATTGTCTCGCAGCATGTCGTCGAGGAAGCGCACCACGGCAGGGCGGAGCATCTCCGAGACGAGACGCATGCCGCCGATGAAGTTCGGGGACACCACGGCATCCGCTCCCGACCGGCGGATCTTCTCGACGTGCGAGAGCTCCGCGCAGCGCGCGACGATGCGTGCGTCGGGATTGCTCTGGCGGGCCGACACGGTCAGGTAGAGGTTGTCCTTGTCGGACGACAGCGCCGCGACCAGGCCGCGTGCTGTAGGGAGGTTGACCTGCGCGATCACGTCGTCGTCGGTGGCATCGCCGACGATGTACGAGAACTCCGACTTCGGGAACTTCTCGGCGATCTCGCGGAGCTCGGTCTCGTCGAGGTCGATCGCGATCACGGCGATCTCGGTGGTCAGCAGCTCCTCGATCACGTTGCGCCCCGTCGAGCCCGCTCCACAGACGACGATGTGGTCCCTCATCCGCTTCATCCTCTTCTTCATGCGCGAGGCGAACAGCACGTTCTTGAGGTCGCCTTCGATGATGAACGCCGTCACCGTCGAGGCGAAGAACACCAGGATGCCGGTGCCGAACACGAGCAGCACCGTGGTGAAGCCGCGCGCGTATGGCACCACGGCCATGCCATCGAGCACCTCGCCGTACCCGACCGTGGTCACGGTGATGATCGTCATGTACAGGCAATCCCCGAGCGACCACCGGCCATCCCCGATCCACCAGTAGCCGAGGCCGCCGCCGAGGACGACGATCAGCATGCCGACGAAGCCGACAAATATGCGTCTTCCCAACGACAAGCGACGACAGACACGATAGCGCAACTGCGGTAAGAACTGCGCCTATGCAGCTCGCCAGCTACCTCTCCGGAACCTGGTCGCAGGGATCGGGGCAGCCCATCGCGCTCGTGAACCCGGCGACAGAGGCCGTGATCGTGGAGGTCGCGTCCGGCGGCCACGATCTGGCAGGTGCGTTCACGTACGCCCGCACGACCGGGTTCGCCGAGCTCGGGGCGCTGACCTTCGCGCAGCGCGGGGAGCTGCTGGCGGCGCTCGCCCGGGCCATCCACGGGGCACGGGAGGAGCTGATCGCGCTCGCGGTCGCCAACGGTGGCAACACGCGAGGCGATGCGAAGTTCGACATCGACGGCGGCAGCGTCAACCTGACTCACTACGCGGAGCACGGCGCGAAGCTCGGCTCGGCCCGGATGCTCGCCGACGGGGAGCCGATCCAGATCGGGCGTACCGCGCGGCTCGTCGGCCAGCACGTCTACACGCGGCGCGCCGGCGACGCGATCCACATCAACGCGTTCAACTTCCCGGGCTGGGGCCTGTGCGAGAAGCTGGCTCCGGCGCTGCTCGCCGGCGTGCCGGTGATCGCGAAGCCGGCCACCGCCACCGCCCACGTCGCGCACAGGATGGTCGAGCTGTTCGCGCCCCTGCTACCGGCGGGTGCGCTGCAGCTGCTGATTGGCCCGGCGGGCTCGCTGCTCGATCACGTGGCACCCGTCGACGCGATCGCGTTTACCGGTGGATCTTCGACCGCTCGGTCGATCCGCGGCCACGCGAAGGTGATCGCGGCGTCGGTGCACGTCAACGTCGAGGCCGACTCGCTCAACGCCGCGGTGCTCGGCCCGGATGTCGATCTCCAGTCGGAGACCGGCTTGTTGTTCGTCGGCGATGTCGTCCGCGACATGACGCAGAAGACCGGCCAGAAATGCACGGCGATCCGCCGCGTGCTGGTGCCCAGCGAGCGCGCGGCCGAGCTGCACGACCTGCTGCGCGATCGCCTCTCCGCGATCAAGGTGGGCAATCCCGCCGACGAGTCGGTCCGCATGGGACCGGTCGCCACCGCGCAGCAACACAAGGACGTTCGCGAGGGCATCGCACGTCTCGCCGCCGCCACCGACGCGATCCACGGCGGCACCGGCGAGCTCGCCAACCCGATCGGAGGTACGCCCGGCAAGGGCTACTTCATCGCACCGGTGGTGCGTGGCACCAACGATCCGATCCACTGCGCCCCGCTCAACGACCACGAGGTGTTCGGCCCGGTCACCACGGTCGGCGCCTACGACGGCACATCCGACTACGCCTCGCGCTTCATCGCGCGTGGTGAAGGTTGCCTGGTGTCCTCGATCTACTCCGACGATCGCGACTGGATGGCGCAGACTGTGACGGCGTCGGCCGCGTGGGCCGGCCGGCTGTACCTCGGCTCGTCGAAGATGGCCTCGCAGTCACCCGGTCCCGGCACGGTCCTGCCCTCCCTCGTCCACGGTGGTCCCGGTCGCGCCGGTGGCGGCGAAGAGCTCGGCGGCCTGCGCGGCCTCCACGGCTACATGCAACGCACCGCCCTCGAAGGCGACGCGACCCTCATCAAGTCGCTGCTCGGATAGGGACTGTCCTCAGATCCTTAACTTCCGATCGCGAACTCCTTGAAATCGTTTGTTCGAATGGGGACAGTCCTCACGAACTCGATTCGGCGTGTACGCGCTGTTCGAGATCACGACATTTGACTTGTGAGGACCGTCCCCCTCACGCGCGTAAATTCGAGGAGTTCGCGATCGAAACGTAACGATCTGAGGACAGTCGCGCCGACGCCTACGCGCTACGCGCCGACGCCTACGCGCCTACGAGCCGACGCCTACGCGCCTTTGACTTGTGAGGACCGTCCCCCCTCGCGCGAGTAAATTCGCGGAGTTCGCGACCGAAACGTAACGTTCTGAAGACAGTCCCTACACGCCGACGCCTACGCGCGTCTACGCGACGCCTACGCGCCTCACGGGATCGTGGGCGGACGACGGCGAATCATCGCCGGGGTTTCGGGATCGGGGTCGAGCAGCGGCAGCAGATTTGACAGCTCGCGCGCGACCTGGCGACAGCGGTGCCGAACGAAGTCGATCGCGTACGGCTCGGCGAGTAGTACGACGAGCGAGCAGTCGTAGAAGAAGCTCATCGCGTACGCGTCGGGATCGATGATCTCGCCGTGCGAGCTGTTGGGGGCGTGCGTGGTCAAGGCTCGCCGCGCGAGGAACTGGTATCGCGTGGCTTCCTGTTCGCCGGTGGGGTTGGCGGACGCGATCAGCTCCTTGCCGCGGGTGACGAACGCGTTCGAGGCGCGATCGATCGAGGCCAGGCCCTTCATGTACGACTCGATCTGCGAGGTCACACGATCCCGCGAGGCGGCGGGACCGGCACCGAGGGTGACCGAGACTTCGGGGAGCCGCGAGATCTCCCAGCGCCGGCGGATCGCGCGGAGCGAGCGGGTGATCCGATCGAACGCGGCCTCGACGTCGGCGGGCGTGGTGGTGGAGCGCGAGGGCAGCTCGACACGCAGGTATTCGCCACCACCGAGGGCGAGCGTGCGGGCGGGGACGCCGGTGCGGACGTCGTCGTGCTCGACGATCCGCGCGGAGACTGCACCGATCTGCTCGACCAGCTCGCGCAGGGCCTCGCGGACCTCGTCCTCGACGCCGGGGTTGCTCACAGGCTCACCGTCGACGTCATCGTGGTCGGCTGGGGATAGAACAGGTAGTTCGCGATCGACGGCGCACCCCCGTAGAGGGCGGCCCACGACCCGGCGTGGAAGCCGGGCGGGGCATGCGCGATCTCGCCGAAGTCGACGTGCATGACGTCGTAGGCGGGCAGGATCGCGACGAGCTTCTGCATCCGCGCGAGCAGCGGCGCATCGTAGACGCCGGCGCGCGGCGCCTCGCGGATCGTGAACGAGCCGTCGACCTCGCGGGTGGCCGAGACGGCGACCTGCTGGACCGCGGCGACCCGTGCGCGCTGGCTGATCACGACGCGCAGGTAGAGCTCGTCGATCCGGTCGGCGGTCTTCCACTCGTCGGGGATCGCCACGTCGTGGTCGCGGACCTGGAGGATGCACGGCGCGCGCCCCATGCACATCACGTAGATCATGTCGCACGGCTCGGCATCGTCCGGTGCGCGGACGAACGTCGCGGCCTTGAGCTCGAGCGCGAGCTCCTCGGCGAGCGCGCTCAGATCCTCTGCCAGCATACCCTCGGCATCCTCGTCGCGCGCTTCACCCCACGTGCGCGTGGGATAGAGCCGCGCGAGCACGTCGTCGATGTGCTCCAGCATCGGCCCCTTGCGATCCTCGCAACCGGGCTTCGCCTCGCAGCTCGTGCAACCGCCGTCACTCACAGGTTCACTGTACCGGGAATTGCCTGGTTAGAGCCCGGTACGTTCGGCAGGCGGCTTCGACAGTCCGAAACCTTCGTGCAGGGTCTGGACGGCCAGCTCCGCGTACTTGCGGGCGATCACGCAGGAGATCTTGATCTCGCTGGTCGAGATCAGCTGGATGTTGATGTTCTCGGCCGCGAGCAGCTCGAACATCTTCTTCGCGATGCCGGCGTGCGAGCGCATGCCGACCCCGACCACCGAGACCTTGCAGATCTCTTCATCGGCCACGATCTTGTCGCCGGTCTTGCCCACCAACTCGGGCACCTTCGACTTGAGCGTCTCGATCGCGAGTTTCATGTCGCCGCGCGGCACCGTGAACGTGAGGTCGGTGGTGCCGTCGTACGCCTGGTTCTGGACGATCATGTCGACCGAGATGTTGGCGTCCGCGAGCGGGGCGAACAGCTTCGCGGCGACACCCGACGTATCCGGAAGATCCTCGCAGGTGATCTTCGCTTCGTCTTTGGCGACGGTGACGCCGGACACGATGACTTTCTCCATGGCTGCCTCTTCGGGGACGACCCACGTACCTTGGGCGTCGGAAAAACTCGAGCGGACGTGGATCGCCACGCCGTACTTCATACCGAGCTCGACGGAGCGGAGCTGCAACACCTTCGCGCCGAGCGATGCGAGCTCGAGCATCTCCTCGTACGAGATGCGGTCGATCTTGCGCGCCGTCGGGACCATGTTCGGGTCGGTGGTGTAGACGCCATCGACGTCGGTGTAGATCTCGCAGACATCGGCGTTGAGCGCGGCGGCGATCGCGACGCCGGTGGTGTCCGAGCCCCCGCGCCCGAGCGTGGTGATGCTGCCCTTCTCGTCGACGCCCTGGAACCCGGCGATCACCGCGATCTCGCCATCGTTCAGCGCGTCCTTGATCGGGGTGCTGTCGATCGAGACGATGCGGGCCCGCGAGAACGAGCTGTCGGTGATGATCTTGCACTGGTGCCCGAGGAACGAGCGGGCCTTGCCGCCGGCCTTGCGGATCGCGAGCGCGACGAGCCCGACCGAGACTTGCTCGCCCGTCGAGATGATCAGGTCGACCTCGCGATCGTTCGGATCGTCGTGCAACTGCCGCGTCAGCTCGAGCAGACGATTGGTCTCGCCGCTCATCGCCGAGACGACGACGGCGACCTGGTGGCCCTGGCGCGCGGTCGCGAGGCAGCGCTCCGCGACCTTCTGCATCCGGTCGATGGAGCCGACGGAGGTTCCGCCGTACTTCTGGACGATCAACACGGGGCAGGACCCTACATGTTTGACGCGCCGTGGTACAGGCCCACGATGTCCTCTCCTGACGAGGTCTTGGTCGCGTTCTCGACGTTCCCGAGCGAGGCCCAAGCAACGGAGGTGGCGCGCGTGCTCGTCGACGAGCGCCTCGTCGCGTGCGTCAACCTCGTGCCCGCCATCAAGAGCATCTACCGCTGGCAGGGCGCGGTGCAGGAAGAGGCGGAGACGCTCGCGATCCTCAAGACCTCGCGCGATCAGTTCGAGGCGATGGCGGTGCGGCTCGCGCAGCTCCACCCGTACGACGTCCCCGAGCTGATCGCCTTGCCGGTCACCATGGGGCTCGGGCCCTACCTCGCGTGGGTGATCAGCAACGTCGGATAGGGGCGACCGCTGAGCTGAGCTGAGCTGAGCTGAGCTGAGCTGAGCTGAGCAGAGCAGAGCTGAGCACGAGCAGAGCACGAGCAGAGCACGAGCAGAGCACGAGCACGAGCACGAGCACGAGCACGAGCACGAGCAGAGCACGAGCAGAGCACGAGCACGAGCACGAGCACGAGCACGAGCACGAGCACGAGCACGAGCACGTCGACTGACGTGTCGATTCGCGGTCCCTCAGGCCGGCTTCGGAACGACCACACCGGACGCGAGGTCGCGCCGGAGCTGGAGGTGCTCGCGGAACAACGTCGCGCCCGAGATGACGCCACCGAGCGCCATCCCGACCGCCGCGATCTCGGTGATGTTGAAGATCGCGAGGAACATCGTGACCAGGCCGATGAAGTCGCGATGGAGAAACTGCGCGAGCTTCTTCTGCGTCTCGCCGCCCGTCACCGGGTAGTCCTGGCTGTTGCCGCTGCGCGCGACTTTGATCAGGTAGTAGTAGATCGTGTAGAGGCCGAGCAGCGAGCCGATCACACCGAGCATGATCATGATCGCGATGGGCGTCTGGTACTCGGGATAGCGGTGGTAGTTGTGGATGCCGATACACGCCATGTACGCGACCGTGGTGGCCTCGTCGGTCAGCGTGTCGAACCACATGCCGAACTTGCTGCCCTCGTGGCGCAGGCGTGCGAGCTCGCCGTCGGTGCAGTCGAAGTACCCTGCGACGTGCTGCATCACCGAGCCGACCACCGCCGCCTCGTAGCTCGGCCACGCGCAGACCGCGCAGCCGACCAGCGCGAGGACGGCGACGATGCCGGTGATCGCGTTCGGTGACACCGGCGTCGGCAGGAAGAACTTCGTGATCGGATACGCGACGGGACGGAACAGGTGATACGACAGCCAGCCGTCCTGCTCGGGCTTCCAGATCAGCTGCCACATGTACTTGGTGGCGGCCTTGCGCTCCTCGCGCGTCACCGCGCGATGCCGCCCGACCCCGGCGTACGCGTGCAGGGACGCGTGGTCCTTCCACTGCGCCGCCAACGCGAGGTCGCCATCGGGCTTGTTCAGCGTCGAGAGCGCGACCGCGATGTCGCCGCGCGGAGCGGTCTCGCAGATGCCCGCGCCGGCCGGGATGTAGATCGCGCCCGCATTCTCGCCGGCCTGCGGTTCACCCTCGGGGACGATGGCGATCCGCGGCACGTCGCCGGTCGCATCGCGGACGACCTCGGCCACCGCGTAGTGCACGATCTGATCGCTCGCGCGGAGGATCAGTAGATCGTTGCCCTTCGTCGGCGAGAACGCCGCGGCCTGCTCGGGGGTCTCGGCCACCTCGACCCGCTCGCCTCCCACCTTGACGGCCAGGCGACGTCCGCGCTCCTTCAACGTCAAGCCGCAGACCTTGCCCTTGCTCGCGGCCTCGCCGATCGCGAGCACGAGGACGTCGAAGCTCATACCGCGGCCTCGCGGCTGCGAACGTGGGGACGGTCCCCCGTTGCTGCACGAACGTGGGAACGATCCGCAGTTGCTGCACGTTCGAGACGGTCGCCGGTCTCTCCACACGATGCACCGCATGTCGGGACGGCCCATTTGCCAGGAGCGGCGGAGATCATCGACTGGCTCCGATCGCGCCCGCCTCGACCTCACGCTGCACGCGAGCGAGGTCGTCGGGCGTGTCGATCTCGGCACAGTACAGCGTGCCGACGTCGATCGCGCGCAGCGTCAGCGAGCCCTCCTGGCAGAGCTGGTCGAAGGCCTTCTCGTAGTACTCGGTCTTCGCGCCGAACTCCGCGATCCGGTTCTCGATCGTCTTGAACAGCACGCTCGACGTCGCCGCCGAGAACTTCTCGATGCCGATCGATTCACCGATCGCCTCGGCCGGTGGCACCGAGACGTGGATCCTGCGCACGAGCGTGCGGTCCTGCGGATCGGGGATCACCTTGACCTCTTCCTCGCTCAGATCATCCGCGGGGCGCAGCGCCAGGCAGTCCGCATGCTCCGACCGGACCACCGCGAGCAGCACGCGCGGATCGAACACGATGTCGCCATCGAGCATGACGAACGGCTCGCCCTCGACGACATCGCGCGCACACAGCAGCGACGCGCCGTTCTGGGTCACGTTGTAGATGGCGTTGCGGCGATAGGTGACCACCCCCCCGAACCAGTCACCGAGCACGGCCTTGATCTTGTCCTCTTCGAACCCGGTGACGGCCACGAGCTCGGTGATGCCGGCCTCGCGCAACGCATCCACGCAGCGCTTGAGGATCGGCGTACCGGCGACGGTCAGGAGACACTTCGGCGTGGAGTCGGTCAGCGGGCGCAGCCGCGACGACATGCCGGCAACCAGCAGGACAGCTTTCACGGCCCGCACGTTGCCACAACGATCCGGCGATCGGTAGGTGGCGTTTCCGGCAACGCCTGGGATATCTCTCCGTCGTGGATCGCGAACGCTTGCGCCGGATGCGCAACTACCAGAACACCGAGTTCTTCCCGGCGCTGTTCCTCCGGCCGGCGAGCATCCTCGTCACGATGGTGGTCGGCGACTGGGCGTGGGTCACCCCGAACCGCGTCACGTTGTTCGCGACCCTGCTGAAGTTTGCCGCCGCCGGGATGTTCCTCGTCGACGACTACTGCTGGCTGGTCGGCGGCGCGATCACGCTGCTGCTCGGCGCGATCTTCGATCACGTCGACGGCACGCTCGCGCGCTACCGCAAGACGCCCTCGAACCTCGGCTTCTTCTTCGACACCGTGTCCGACGCGGTGACCTGGTTCACCACGCTCGCGGCGCTCGGCTGGACCGCGTATCGGCGTGACAACGACGCGCTGCTGCTCGTCGTCGCCGGTGCCGGTGCGTACGCGCTGATGGTCAACGGCTACACCCGCTCGCTCCTCGAGACGGCCAACCTGCGGGCGAAGGCCAAGGCGCAGGCCGAGGCTCCCGACCTCTTCCGCGAGACCGGCGGTGATCCACCGGAGCGCACGCAGGCCGAGTGGTTCGCGTGGCTGCTGCGCTGCATCGCTCAGATCTGGAAGTTCCAGGAGATGGATCTGTTCTTCTGGGTCACCGTGTTCGTGGTCCTCGATCAGCTCCCCGCGCTGCTCTGGCTCGTCGCCTTCACCCAGGTCGCGGCGCTCGCGATCCGGTTCTACCTACGCTCGACCGAGATGGCGCGCCATGACCTCTGAAGCCCTCAAGGTCCTCACGCTCAACACCTGGGGCCGCACCGGTCCGTGGGCCAAGCGCAAGGCGATCATCCTCGACGGGATCCGCGCGCTCGAGCCCCACATCATCGGCCTCAACGAGGTGTGGGACGACGCCGATGGCGACCTCGCCGACGAGCTGGCCGACGAGATCGGCGGCGAGTGGCACGTCCACGACGCGCCCGCGTACGAGCTCGCCGAAGGCCGCACCTGTGGCAACGGCATCCTGTCGCGCTTTCCGTTCACCGACACCGCCGCGTGGCCGCTCCCCGAGCCGCGTCACGACAGCGGCCGAAATCTCGTCCACGCGATCCTCGAGACGCCGTGGGGCAGGGTGCCGGTGTTCGTCACGCACCTGTCGTGGATGGCGCATCAGGGCGCCGCACGGATGCAGCAGATGCAGCAGATCCGCAGCTGGATCAACGAGCGCGCACCGATCCAGCGCGGCGACGAGCCCACGGATCTGCTCCCCGCGATCCTGATGGGCGACCTGAACACCGAGCCGGACTCCGACGAGATCCGGTTCGTGCGCGGCTACACCGCCGACGAGTACGGCTTCTACATGGCCGACTGCTTCGGCGTCCGCGGTGAGGGCCCGGGCCACACGTGGCATCGCGACAACAGCTACGCCGCGCGCGAGCACTACCCCAACCGGCGCATCGACTACATCTTCGTCCGCGGCCCGGACCGGTGGCACCGCGGGGAGCCACTGCTGTGCAAGGTCGTGCTCGACCAGCCGGTCGACGGCGTGTTCGCCAGCGATCACTTCGGCGTTTACACCGAGCTCCGTGCAACCTCGGTGGTGCTACCGCCGCTGTAGCTCCGCGAAGTCTCGGCTGGCTTGCCGAGTCGCCACGGTGGGGAACGACTCCCACGGCGGTGCATGCTCTCCCAGGCGACTCGCGTTGCTCACAGCTTCACGGCTTCGAGCTCCGCGCGCGTGAGCACGCATCAGCGAAAGCTCGTCGGAACCTGACGCGCGGTCAACTAGCGTGCACCGCACACCATGCGCTTCATCTCCCTGAGCATCCTGTTCGCCCTCGCCTTGACCGGTTGCTTTCCGCACAACGCGAGACATCGCAAGATCGCGAAGTGGACCGAGGGCGCCACCATGGTCGCCGGCGTCCTGGTCCTCTCGCAGTCCAAGACCGGCGCCGACTGCACCGCCGGACCCGCGGGTCGCGACGCCTACGATGACTGCCGCTTCAAGTCGACGATGATCGGCGGCGCGGGGCTCGGCCTGGTGCTCGCGGGCCTGGTCGGCTTCGGCATCACGCAGATCACGTCGGGCGATGGCAGCGAGGCGGCGAAGCCGGCGCCGACGCCGCTCGCGCAGGAGACGACGCAGGATCCCGACGCGCCGAAGCCGAAGCTCCCCAGCGCGTCGCTCACGAAGAAGTAGGCTTGCTGCGTCGTGCTGCGCTGCCCGATCGCACGGCAAAGGCTCAGTCAGTAGTAGTCGTCGTCATCGGCGTCGGCCGTCGCGCCTTGCCGCCACCACCAGTGCGACCACGGCACGCCGGCCGGTTGGACATCCACCGCCGGAGCACCCTCGAGCTGGGCGTCGACGGTCTCGAGCGCGAGCGCGAGCTCGACGTTCACGCGGTTGCACCAGTCGAGCAGGAAGGCGATCGCGGAGCGGACCGGGTAACGGCATCGTACCACCGCCATGCCGGTGCCGTGATCCTGGTCGAGCATCTGCTGGAGGACTGGACGTGCGGCGTGCAGCGCGTCGGCGTGCGACGCGATCCAATCGGCGATCGCGAGGCGCGCGTCGTCGGTGTCGGGAGCCGTGCACCCGGCCGCGAGCAGCGCCATCGTCAGCCGCTCGCGCGCCTCGGGCGTGTACGCGACGGTCAGCTCGACGAGGGCCTTCGCGATCGCGGGAAGCCCGATCGCGAGCGAGGTCAGGTCGACCGCGTCGCCCCACACCACGCGAGGCACCTGGTCACCCTGCAGCGTGATCTCCACGCCCGGTTTCGCGAACGCCACGGCGCGCGCGATCGTCTCTTCGGTGACGCTTGTCGAGGGCAACCACCAGTTGCGGTTCTGCACGCTGTCGCTCGGTAGATCGAACCGCACGATCGAGCCGTTGTCGCCGGTGATGACCGTGGTGTATCGACTCTCGAGCTCGATGCCGCGGTGCGAGAAGCTGAGCGAGTGGGCGTGCGGATCCCCCTCGACCTCGGTCGTGGCGGTGTACGTGACACCGTCGATCGTCACGGTCACGACGAACGCTTGCGCAGCGCGACGTGCGCCGCCATCAACGAGAAGTTGAGCGCGCCCGTGGCCGCACCCCAGATCGCGACGACGAACGGCACGCGCGCGAGGCAGAGGATGCAGAAGCCGAGCACGAACGTGTCGCGCCGTCCGAGCGCGCGGACGTAGTACAGCGCCGAGCGCTTGCCATAGACGTCGTCGGCGCTCGACTCCTCCGACTCGAACCAGAACCGGAACGCGTAGGCGCTGCCGCCCTTGCCGCGCCGGATCATCTCTTCCCATTGCAGCGCGACCGCGAGGAACCGCGCCACACCGCCGGCGATGCCGACGTAGGTCCAGATGCCGCCGGCCGCGATGCCGCAGCACGCGATGAACGTGTCGTCGACGATCTCGTCGAAGATGTTGTCGAGCCACGCACCTGACGTGGTGAACTGGAAGCGCAGCCGCGCCATCTCGCCGTCGCACGAGTCGAGGATGTTGTGGAACTGCATCATCAGGCCGCCGATCGCGAGCCCTTCCCAGGTCGCCTGGAGCGCGAACCAGCACGCGGCGAGGCCCCAGAACAGCGACGCGATCGTGATGTGGTTCGGGTGGACCTTTGTCTTGCAGAGCGGCCGCGTGATCCGCAGCGAGATGTGCTGGTTGACCGCCGCGTCGGTCGGGCCCTGATGCGACTTGGGCAGGCTCTGGAACACGGCCCATTCGGCGCGCTTGCGTGACTTGTCGTCGACGACGCGCACCCCCGCGATCTCGTCACCACACACGACGCGCTGATCGCCCACGGCCTTCGCCCCGGGGGACCACTCGATCGCGACGGGAATCGGCACGCGCTTGACGCCGGCTTCGATGTCGAACCGCTCGGTGTTGACGACGACCTTGTCGACGCCTTCCTTGCCGAGCTTGCGGATCACCCGCTCGAGGACCGTCAGTCCACCGGTGATCGCTCGATGGCCGTCGCCACCGACGTCGATGAACACGGGCTCAGGCACGCGCGGACCCTATCACCGCCGCGGGTCAGGCCGCGCGCGACAGCTTCGCGAGATCGACCTCGCCCGAGCCTTGCGCCATCTGGGCGAGGGGTTCGAAGCGCCGCAACGGCCCGGTCTTGAGCCGGCGGTACCACCACGTCGCGAGCCACACGGTCCACAGCGGCGGCATCGCGAGGTAGAGCGAGGCCGATGAGATGATCTTGCGACCGACGGTGCTGTGCTTGTTGCTGTCGTTGACCACCCAGTCGGTGGCGACCACGGCGCAGTACACGAACACGGCGGGGTAGAGGAGGACGAAGCGCAGCGGGAAGTAGTGCGCGACGATGTTGTGGAAGTAGGTGAACGCCTTCTTCGCGTAGCCGATGCCCGACAGCTGGCGCTTGTCCATCCCGCCGGGGACGTCCTTGCGACGGCGCATCCGCGTGTTCGGATCGAAGAGGAGGAACTCGTCCTCGCGCTTGCCGGCGTGGATCCGGAACGCGAGCGACGGCTCGTCCTCGCACGGCGTGCACTCGTCCCACAGCCCGAAGCGTTCGAGGGTGCGGCGCGGGATCGCGACGTTGCCACCCATCACGCTCTGCACCTGCTTGCGCTCGTTGGCCCGCGGGAATGCGCGTTGCCACTTGATCGCGTTGAACGACAAGCACGACGCGTTCGCCTTCTTCATGTTGGCGTACGGCTGCGGCTCGCCATCGTCGCCGACGAACATGCCGGTGACGCCGAGGAGGTTCGGGTTCTGCGCGAAGTTCGCCTCGTGGCTGCGCAGCCAGTCCGTGCCGCAGGGCAGGTCGTCATCGTCGATGAACACCAGGAGCTCGCCACGCGAGGCGCGGACGCCGGCGTTGCGGGCACCCGGGCCACCGAGCGGCGGGAACGCGTGGATGCGCACGCGCGGGTCTCTCGCGAGGAGGTCGAGCTTCGCGGCACCGGCGGGATCGCGCTTGGTGCTCTGCTCGACGACCACGATCTCGAAGTCCTCGTGATCCTGCGCGAGCAATTCCTCGAGCAGCTCGCACAGGGCAGGGAGCCGGTTATACGACCGGACGATCACGGAGAGCCGAGGCGCGCGAGCATTGGCGGCAACCGGAAAGGCCGGCGCGGCAGCTGCGACTACGTGCTGGTGGATGCCCTGCATGCAAACCCGTACCTATCGAACAAATCGTTGGGACTCGCAAGCTTCAGGCCGCAGCTCCGAGCGTTCCGCAGCGTGCGCTAGCTCGCAACAGGCGCGCGTTCGACACGTGGGTTGGTGAAGAACTGACACTTGTGACGACAAGGTTTCACCACATCGACCGTTGCGTGACGTGGCTGATCCAGTTGCCGGTCAGCAGGTCGTCAGGGTACGAACCGTCGCGTCGACCTCGGCGAGGTCCGCGGGAGTATCGATCTCTGCGCAGTACAGCGTTCCGAGATCCACCGGCCACAGCTCGTAGCCTTGCTCGTCGATCATCTGCTGCACCGCGGAGTCGTTGTACTCGTTGACGAGCCCCTTGCCGCGCACGCGGTGGTCGAGCGCCGCGAAGAAGCGCGTCGAGGCTTCGGGAGAGAACCGATTGATTCCGATCGATTCGCCGATCGCGGTGCTCGGATCGACGGTCTTCGCGCACTCGCGCACGCGACCCTTCGCATCCAGCACGATCTTCATCTCTTCGCTGCCCAACGAGGTCGACGGGCGCACGCCGAGACAGTCGGGAAGCTCGTGGCGCAGCACGCGCGCGATGACCTCGCGCTCGCACACGATATCCGCATCGAGCAGCACGAACTCGTGACCACTCACGGCCGGTCCCGCCAGTAGCGTCGAGTAGCCGTTATTGGTCGAAGCGTATTCGGCGTTGTCCGTGAAGTTCACGCCAAGCTCCGGCGACCAGCGCCCAACCGCGTCGCGGATCTTCGCACCGAGGTAGCCCAGAACGATCGTCACGTCCGTGACGCCGAGTACTGCGAGGTGGTCGAGCAAGCGCCGCAGGATCGGCCGACCGGCGACCTCGAGCAGGCACTTGGGCAGGTGTTCAGTCAGGGGCCGGAGGCGAGTCGCGCTTCCAGCAGCGAGGATGACGGCCTTCATCCCGGAGGACACTGCCACAAGTTTCGAGATGAATGTCCCGTGGCACATCAATTGCTTTGCACAGTGAAACCGTGCGCAAGAACCTCACGCTAGTCACCCCAGGGCCGGTCAAGATCCCCTCGATCATTCACGAGTACCTCGTGAACCCGCCCTGCAACTACCATCGGCAGGAGGGCTTCTGCGAGATGTTCGACGAGAACCAGCGCGACCTCAAGCAGCTGCTGGGGATCAAGGACCCGAACGCGTTCTTCATCACGAACTTGCTCGCGTCCGGCACGGGAACGAACGAAGCGACGATGCGTGCGATGAGCGTCCTGGGTAAGGGCCTCATCCTTCGCAACGGGTTCTTCGGTCAGCGCCTGGTCGACCAGTGCCGCACCGGGATCGAGCACGACGTCTACGACGCGCCATTCGACCGGCCGATCGATGTCGCCGCACTCGGCGACTTCCTCGCGAGCAACGCGAGCAAGTACAAGTGGGCGTACTTCGTCAGCCACGAGACGCGCGCGACGCTGAAGAACCCGCTCGAAGAGATCGGCCGCACGCTCAAGGCCTCGGGCCTCGTCGTCGGTGCCGACTGCGTGTCGAGCGCGTTCGCGTACAAGCTAGACCTCGAAGCGGCGCAGCTCGACTTCACGGTGTGCACCACGAGCAAGGCGCTGATGGCCGTTCCGGGAATTGGCTTCGTCCTCTGCCGCCACACGGTGATGGCCGCGCTCAAGGCCGCGGGCAAGTCCGAGGCGTACTACCTCGACCTGGTCGGCGAGTACGAGAAGCAGAAGAAGGAGCGCGCTCCGCGCTTCGGTCAGCCGGTCGAGCTCCACGCGGCCGTTCGCGCGGCCTGCATCCACCTGCTGCAGGTCGGCATCGACAACCACCACCGCCGCATCCAGACGCAGATGCAGGAGCTGATCAACCACCTGCGTGGGCTCGGCGTCACCGCGCTGTTCGACGATCGATATCGCGCGAACGTGGTCGTCAACTTCTCGCTCCCGGCGGGCCTCGAGTACACCGAGTTCCAGAACCTGATGGCGCGCGAGGGGTTCTACGTCCTCTACGGCATCATCGAGGATCCCTCGATGTTCCAGCTCTGCACGATGGGTGATCTGACGGATCTCGACCTCGCCGGGCTCAAGGCGGCCTTCAACAAAGTGCTGCGCGATCGCAAGCGCGCCGTGGCCTGAGATATCTGACGGCGAAGTCGCAACTTCGAGCGACCGCGCCGCCCTGACCCTGCTAGGTTCTCCCGCATGGGTGACGTGCCGGAGACGTCGGAGAATCCAGCCAAAGCCAGCCCGATGCGAAAGCTCGGGCGCTTTGCGTTCCGGATCGCGGCGGGTCCCGACAAAGGCAAGCCGCTGTGGGCGCGCCTCGTGTTGCGCCTCACCTTCGTGTTCGCGCTGGGCGCGCTGGTCTACACGATCCTCAAGTTCCCCGGCGGTCCGGAGACCATCCCGAAGTACTTCGTCCGGATCGGCTGGTTCTGGTTCGCGGTGATCGCGATGGAGGCGTTCGGCACGTTCCTCGACGCGATCGCGATCAAGGCGTTCGCGGCGCCCGAGAACAAGACGCTGACGTACCGCAAGACGGCACTCGCGCAGCTGTCGGGTCGCGCGATCAACATCGTGACGCCGAGTGGCAATCTCGGCGAGGTCGTCAAGATGAGCGTGCTGACGGAGTACGTCAGCCAGTCGCGCGCGGTCTCGACGATCCTGCTCTACAACATCGTCCGGTTCGTCATCGAGCTCGGGTTCGTCGCGCTGGCCGCGCCGATCTGCGCGCTGCTGGTGCCGATGCCGGATTGGTTGCGCGCGCTGATCCTCGTCGGTGGCGCGGTGTGTCTCGCGATCTCGCTGGGCTGCTGGGTGCTGGTCAAAAAGGGCATGCTGTCGAGCGTCGCCCGCGGGCTCGTCAAGATCCGGATCATCAAGCCGGCGCGCTACGAGAAGTGGAAGGACAAGCTCCAGTCCGTCGACGACAAGCTCCGGCTGGTCAGCGGTGCGAGCCGCCGCGATCGCGTGATCGGCATCGTCGCGGTGCTGCTCTCGCAGATCACGTCGATGACACTCTCGCTGTCGATCCTCGTCGCCCTCGGCGAGTCGCTGTCGCTCGGCTTCATCGGCGCGTACATCGTCGGTGGCTTCGTGATCTACAACATCGCGGTGTTCGTCCCGATGGGCATCGGGCTCAACGAGGGCGGCTGGTACAGCATGTTGACGCTGATGGGCGAGAGCCCCGCGCGCGTCGCCGCCGGGACGATGATGGTGATCGCGCGCCGCGTGACCTTGGTGATGTACGCCGGTGTCGGGCTGTTCCTGATCGCGGCGTCGTCGACGGTCAAGCGCGCACGCGAGAAGCAGGCTGCGAAAGCGACGCTGCCCGAAGCGCTCCCGATCTCGGCCGAGCCGGCAGCCGACGGATCGCGCGAACCCGCCTAGGGGGTCAGAACCGAAGCGCCCAGTGCGCTGCCCACCACGATGGATGGGGCGGATCTGGAAGCACCCACGAGAGTCCCGTCGGTGCAGGTGTCGGCGAGGGCTCGGGCTGTGGCGTTGGGTTGGGCGTTGGCGCTGGCCGTGGCGTGGGCTTCGGGTTCGGCTTCGCTGGCAACACCTTCACGAGCGCGGCCTTCGGAGGCAACCGCGTCACGAGTGCCGACTTCAGCTGGTCGTACTCGCGTTGCGCGTGCGCCTTCTCGAAGCCGAATTGAACGTGGCGAACCGTGCCGTCGGGACCGATCACGAACGTCACCGGCATCTTCACCGCGCCGTAGCGCTCGGCGATCTTCGAGCTCTCCTCGGGGAGGTACGCTCGGAGGAGGTTCGGGACGCCAAGCCGCTCGTGAAACGCCTTGCCATCGGCGATGTCGTTGTCGAACGACAGCGAGACGAACGTGACGCGCCCGGCGAGCTCGCCCGCGAGCTTGTTCCACACCGGTAGCTCGTCGTTACACGGCACGCACCACGCAGCACCGATCGCGAGGACGAGCCAGCGCCCGCGAAACGCGGCGAGCTTGAACGGCTTGCCCGCGGCGTCGACGGCGATGTCGAGCTCGACCGCCGGTTGCCCGACGGTGAGCACGCCGGCATGCGCGGTCGTCGTCACGAGCATCAGCACCAGTAGCGCTCGCATCCGTCCCTACCGTACGACGTCGCGAGAGGGTCGTCGTGCAGGGCGCGGGATCCGCCGCGGATCGTTCATCACGACTTCGGGCGCGGACCGGCGAGGCAGCGCTGGGTGGCCGCCTTCACCGAGATCGCCGCGCGGTGGCACGCCCCCGCGATCGCCTTCTGGGCATTCGGCTCGGGCTGCGCCTTCTTGCCGGCGGCGAGGTTTCGATTCGCGGTCTCGATCCACGCCTCGACGTCCTCGCGCTCGTCTTCCTCGTGGAACGGGCAATCGCGAAAGCTGGTGAGCTCGGCGAGGAGCCCGTCGCACTCCTTGTCCATGGTGTCGAGCGCGACCGGCGGATCCGCGGGCAGCGGCGCGGCCGGCTTGATCGGTGAGGGTGGCGTGTTGAGCGAGCACGCACAGACCAGGAATAGCGAGCACCAGCGCAAGGAGTGGCAACAGTGCCACGCGGGGGGCAGCGTGTCAGCTAAAGCAAAGTCCGCTCGTGTGATCCGACCGAGACTGGCGATGGCGGGGCGAGTCCTCGAGTCGGGCCCCGGTCCCCGCGCTAGCGAGCGGACTTGAGCGCGGCGAGGTCGACCCGGCAGGTCAGGGTCAGCCCCGTTCGATCGACGCGGGCCCCGGTGACCGCCACCGGCACGCCGGCGAGCGTCGGCGCGAGCGAACCGATCCGCGCATCGAGCTGCTTCTCGATCAGGCTCTCGAGCGCCGGAAGCTGGAGCGCGCCGAGCGAGGTGCTCGCGATCGCGATCTTCAGCTTGCCCTTCACCACCGTGGGACGCAGCAGCGCGGTGCCGCTCGCGCGGCGGCCGAGCACGTCGACGCTGGCATCGACCGCGATCGCATCGTCGCGCAGCGAGACCTGGATCGCGGGCTTCGCGCCACCACCGGGCGCCTCCTCGATCGCGCGCTTGACGAGCTCGGCGACGAGCGACTCCCCGACCGTGACCGACAGCTGCGGATTGGCTTCGAGCGGCGGCGCGGCTGGCACCTGCGAGGGAGTCGCAAATGCCGCGTAGACGAGGGTGGCCGCGACACCCAGCGCGAACCCGAAGACGAGGATCAAGAAGCGCACGCCCGCAGTGTGGTGCAACGCGGTGCCTGGAGCGAGCCCGCGGGTCAGTCGTCGTCGCGGGTCAGCTCCGCGGTGAGCAAGAGCAGCAGCTCGATCGTGCGCTCGATCGTCGCTTCATCGGCGCGGCCGAGGGCGCGGCGGACGGCGGCCTCGACGGTGCCCTTGCGCTCTCGGTCGATCCGGGCACCCGCAGCAGTCAGCTTGAAGCGAGCGCGGCGCCGATCCTCGGGATCGGGACGCCGCGTGATCATGCCCTGGGTCTCGAGGCGGTCGAGGATGCCGGTCAGCGTGCTGGGATCGATGCCGAGCGTGTCGGACAGATCGCGCGCCGTCAGATCCGGGGACTTGCCGAGGACGCGGATCACGAGGCGCTGCGGTCCGGTGACCCCGAGCAGCTTGCGCATCCGCTTCGAGCGAACATCGAGGGCGTGCACGAGATCCCACAAGCGCTGCATGAACAGCAGGGTCTCCCCGGGGAGCTCGAGCCCCTCAGCACGCCGTCGCTCGATCGACATCCGTCCAGCTTATACAGAAATCGCCGGTCCCCGATATGCCTGCGGGGCACAGAACACCCATGGCGTACCCGCACGCCACCCCATCCCTCACCCGGATGCTTTGAGCTCAAACTAATGGATCGGCGACGCCCAGGGGCACCTCCGAGCGAGTTGTTCTGGCGATCTCGCGGGATCGTCGAAATCGCGGAGTTGGGCCTCGGGAGTGACAGCTAGATGGGCTAGATCAGTGGGTCTGACGGGAAGATCAGATCCCTGTCGGATACTCAGGCCGGTCCATGACTCAGTCGTTCACGCATCTCCACGTGCACACGCAGTACAGCCTCCTCGACGGGGCGATCCGCGTGAAGGATCTGTTCACCAAGACCAAAGAGCTCGGGATGGACACGGTCGCCGTCACCGACCACGGCAACATGTTCGGGGCGATCGACCTCTACACCGAGGCTAAAGCCCACGGCACCAAGCTGATTTTCGGCTGCGAGACGTACGTCGCGGCGAACGATCGGCACGACCGCACGAACCGCCGCAACTATCACCTGATCCTGCTCGCGCAGAACGAGGTCGGCTACAAGAACCTCAGCTTCCTCAACTCGAAGGGGTACCTCGAGGGCTTCTATTACAACCCGCGCATCGACAAGCAGATCCTCAGGGATCACAGCGAGGGGTTGATCGGGCTGTCGGCGTGCCTCGGCGGAGAGGTCGCGCAGACGCTCGAGAAGCACGGCGTGGCGGCGGCCGAGGAGACGGCGAAGGAGTACGCGAGCCTGTTCGCACCCGGGGACTTCTTCCTCGAGCTGATGCCCACGCCGATGGTGGAGCAGGAGACGCTGAACGGCGAGCTCAAGCGGATGGGCAAGAAGCTCGGCATCCCGCTCGTCGCCACCAACGATTGTCACTACGTGAACCGCTCGGACGCGCAGGCGCACGACGTGCTGATGGCGATCCAGACCGGCAAGAGCCTCAAGGACGAGAAGCGGCTCAAGCACGTCGTCGACAGCTACTACATGAAGTCGCCGTCGGAGATGAACGACGCCTTCATGGATTGCCCGGAGGCGCTCGAGAACTCCGTCGCGATCGCGAAGCGCTGCAACGTCAAGCTCAACCTCGACCAGACGTTCCTCCCCAACTACAAGGTCCCCGAGGGAGAGACGCTCGACACGTACATCGCGCAACTGATCCACAAGGGGCTCGAGCGGCGGTTCGGCGAGTTCTCCGGTCGCGGTACGAAGTTCGATCCGGACGTCTATCGCGAGCGCTGCAAGGTCGAGCTCGGGGTGATCCAGAAGATGGGTTTCTCCGGCTACTTCCTGATCGTCTGGGACTTCATCAACTGGGCCAAGGAGCACGGTATCCCCGTCGGTCCAGGCCGCGGCTCCGGCGCCGGTTCTGCGGTCGCGTGGGCGCTGCGGATCACGGACATCGACCCGATCGAGTTCAAGCTGCTGTTCGAGCGCTTCTTGAACCCCGAGCGCGTGTCGATGCCGGACTTCGACGTCGACTTCTGCATGAACCGGCGCGGCGAGGTCATCAAGTACGTCCAGGACAAGTACGGGCGCGAGCAGGTCGGCCAGATCGCCACCTTCCACCAGCTCAAGGCGCGCGGCGTGATCCGCGACATCGCGCGTGCGATGGAGATTCCGTTCGGCGAGGCCGACAAGCTCGCGAAGCTGGTGCCCGAGCCGGTCGCCGGCAAGTCGCCGCCGGTGCGCGAGGCGATCGAGAACACGCCGGAGCTCAAGCAGCTCTACAACGAGTCGCCGATGCACCGCGAGCTCCTCGATCTCGCGGCCTCGCTCGAGGGCCTCAATCGCAACGCCGGGATGCACGCCGCCGGGGTGGTGATCGCCGAACGGCCGCTGTGGGAGTACGTGCCGTGCTTCCGCGGGCAGAACGACGAGATCGTCACCCAGTTCGCGATGAAGGAGGTCGAGAAGGCTGGCCTCGTCAAGTTCGACTTCCTCGGGCTCAAGACCCTCACGGTGATCCAGACCGCGCTGCGGCTGATCAACGAGCAGAGAGCCGCGCGGGGTGAAGTCGAGCTCGACATCGCCAACATCGCGAAGGACGACGCCGACGTCTTCAAGATGGTCTCGCGCGGTGACACCACCGGCGTGTTCCAGCTCGAATCGAGCGGCTTCCGCGAGATCCTCAAGAAGCTCAAGCCGGACTGCCTCGAAGATATCGTCGCGGCGGTCGCGCTCTATCGGCCGGGGCCGCTCGAAGGCGGCATGGTCGACGACTTCATCGACCGCAAGCACGGTCGCAAGAAGGTCGAGTATCCGCATCCGTCGCTCTCCGGGGTGCTCGCCGATACGTACGGCGTCATCGTCTATCAGGAGCAGGTCATGCAGATCGCGCAGGTGCTGGGCGGTTACTCGCTCGGCGGCGCCGATCTTCTCCGGCGCGCGATGGGCAAGAAGAAGCCCGAGGAGATGGCGAAGCAGAAGGAGCTGTTCCTCGACGGCGCGAAGAAGCTCCAGGTCGACTCGAAGATCGCCGATCAGGTGTTCGAGTTGATGGCGTTCTTCGCCGGGTACGGCTTCAACCGTTCGCACTCCGCCGCGTACGGCTGGATCACCTACCAGACGGCGTACCTCAAGCATCACTACCCGCACGAGTTCATGGCGGGCTTGATGTCGTGCGACTCCGACAACATCGACAACGTCGTCAAGTTCATCGCCGAGGCGCGGTCGATGGGGCTGATCGTCGAGCGGCCGGACGTCAACGAGTCGGCGAACGACTTCACGGTCACGCCGCGGGAGGACGCGCATCGCGGCAAGGTGATCCGGTTCGGCATGGGCGCGGTGAAGGGCGTCGGCGAGACCGCGGTGACCGCGATCATCGAGGCGCGCAGCGGCGAAGGTAGGTTCGATTCGCTGTTCGAGATCTGCCGTCGCGTCGATACGCAGAAGTGCAACCGCAAGGTGCTCGAGCAGCTGGTCAAGGCCGGTGCGCTCGACGGGCTCGAGGGAAACCGCCACCGCGCGCAACTCCTCGGTGCCCTCGACTCCGCCCTCGAGCGCGGTGCCTCGGAGCAACGCGATCGTCGGTCGGGGCAGACCTCGCTGTTCTCGATGTTCTCCGCTGCACCCACACCCGCCGCCACCACCACCGCCCCCGCGATGCACGGCGACACATATCCGGAGATCGAGGCGTGGGGGCCCAAGCAGCTGCTCGCCTTCGAGAAGGAAGCCCTCGGCTTCTACATCTCCGGTCACCCGCTCGATCGGTATCGCGGTGATCTGCAGCGGTATGCATCGTCGACGACGGGCGACTTCTCCGGCGGGCGTCGCGCTGCCGGGGACCACGCGATCGGCGGCATCGTCAGCCAGTACCGCGAGATGATCACGAAGAAGGGCGACAAGATGGCGCGCTTCATGCTGGAGGACACCGAAGGAACTCTCGAGGTGATCGCGTTCCCGAAGACCTTCGAGAAGGTGCGCCACGTCCTCGTCTCCGACGAGCCGATCCTGTGCAACGGCGCGGTCAAGAACGAGGGCAACGCCGAGGCATCGGAGTGGAAGATGTTCCTCGAGGCTGCACAGCCGCTCTCGGATCTGCGGCAGCAGAAGACCACGCGCATCGACATCAACTTGAACGCCGACCAGATGACCCACGACGACATCGACGAGCTCAAGACGATCTTGGCGAACGCGACGCGAGGGAACTGTACGGCGGTCATCAAGCTGAAGATCCCGATGCGGTCGGAGACCGTCGTGACGTTGCCGGAGGCGTGGGATCTGGCGCCGACGGAAGAGTTGCTGACGAAGCTGGAGCGACTGTTCGGTGATCGTGTAGCGACGCTGGGGTAGTCGCCGGTTCCGGTTCCGGTTCCGGTTCCGCAGCCGCACGCAGCCCTCCACCGTCCTCGAGCAACTCGCTCCACTCGAGGCAAAGCTCGAGCAGAAGCGCACGTCGCTCGCGGACGAGGTCATCCGCGCGGCAGAGAGCATCCGCTACGCGGCGCGCGGCTCGGTCGAGCTCGTCGAGCTCGTCGAGCTCGGTCGAGCTCCGGCTGCAGCGATTCCGCGACCGGGGCCACATCCTACATGGCAGATCGGGCGGGCGCTCGCCTCGCGATCGTGTGGCACCATGGGCCCGTGACCGAGGATGCGCTCGCAGCGACCCAGCTCGAAGATCCGCCCAGACGCACGCACTCCGACCTGATCGGGCTCGAGATGCGGACCTCGGTGCTCCCCAGGGTGGGGTCACATCCGATCGGTCAGGGGCAGGGCGCGCGGTTCGAGCCAGTGCGCGTGATCGGCCGTGGCGGGCTCGGCGAGGTCACGCTCGCACGCGATCACGACATCGATCGAGCGGTGGCCATCAAGCGGATGCGCGGGGCGCCGTCGGACGATCAGATGATGCGCTTCGCGCACGAAGTCCGGACGGTGGGTCAACTCGAGCACCCGAACATCACACCGGTCTACGACGTGGGTGTCGACGACACCGGGCAGCACTATTTCGTGATGCGCTATGTCGAGGGGCAGACCCTCGAGATGCTGATCGCTCAGCTCGCGAGCGGCGATCCGGTGGCCTTACGCGAGTACACGTTCGAGCGGCGTGTCGAACTATTCCTCGGCGTACTGCACGCCGTTCAGTACGCACACTCGAAGGGGATCGTGCATCGCGACCTCAAGCCGGCGAACATCATGATCGGCCCTTACGGCGAGGTGATGGTGATGGACTGGGGCATCGCGAAGCAGCTCGGCGTCGCCTCGCCGGCGCTGCCGGAGGTCGAGACGACGGAGCCGAGCGCACGAACCACGGGGACCCGCGCCGGGGCGCTGGTCGGGACGCCGCTCTACATGTCCCCGGAGCAGGCCATCGGTGACAACGAGCGAGTCGACCAGCGAAGTGATGTCTATGCGCTCGCCGTCGTGCTCTACGAGCTCCTGACGCTCGAGCACTACTTGCTTCCGAAGGTCGGGACCGTTGCCGACCTCCTGATCGCGAT
>JANNBP010000485.1:0-25233 GCA_031385555.1 Deltaproteobacteria bacterium
TGGAGTGACGCTGCCGCCGTACATGATCCCGTCGGCATTCATATGGCTGGATCACATGCCGGTGACGGCGATGGGAAAGGTCGATCGCAAGGCACTACCGCTTGAAGGAGATGCCGGGACTCAGCGGCCTCATATGGCCCCCGAGGGCGAGATGGAGCAGACGCTCGCGGCGATCTGGTGCGAGCTGTTGGGCCTGGAGCGGGTAGGACGCGACGACAACTTCTTCGAGCTCGGTGGTCACTCGTTACTCGCGGTTCAGCTCATGGAGCGACTGCGAAAGTTGGGCTTCAGCTCCGATGCGCTGTTCGCGGCGCCGACGCTGGCCGACCTCGCCGCCTCGCTCGAACGTCACGAGACGATCAGGGTGCCGCCGAATCTGATCGCGGCAGGCTCCACGTCCATCACACCGGATCAGCTGACGCTGATCGAGTTGACGCAGGCGGACATCGGCCGCATCGCCGCATCGGTTCCGGGCGGCATCGCGAACATCCAGGACATCTATGCGCTGTCCCCGCTGCAGGAGGGCATGCTGTTTCACCACCAGCTGAGCGAAGAGGATCCGTACCTCTACATCGCCCACATGACGTTCCCGGATCGGGACCTGGTGGATCGCTACATGACCGCGCTCCAGCGGGTGGTCGATCGCCACGACATCCTGCGTACAGCATTCGTGTGGCAGGGCCTGTCGACGGCGGCGCAGGTCGTGTTGCGGCAGGCTCGCATGGTGGTCGAGGAGCTCGAGCTCGACCCGACGGGGCAGCCGGGGCACCAGCAACTCGCGCACCGCTACCACCCGCGTCGGTACCGCATGGACCTGAGCCAGGCGCCGCTGATGCGCTACGTGGTTGCCAAGGATCCGACGAGTGATCGCTGGCTGGTCGTCCAGGTCGCTCACCACCTCATCGGCGATCACGAGTCTCCGGAGATCATTCACCACGAGACCGGCGCGATGATGACCGGCCGCGACTCCGAGCTTGTCGAGCCGGAGCCGTTCCGGAACCTGATCGCCGAGGTGCGGCTGGGCGTCAGCGAGTCGGAGCACGAGCAGTTCTTCCGCGAGATGCTAGGCGATGTCGACGAGCCGACGATTCCGTTCGGAGTCTCGGATGTTCACGGCGTCGGCGCCGACGTCGGCGAGGCGAAGCGCTGGTTCTCGTCGGAGCTGAACACAAGGCTGCGCGCGCAGTCGCGGCGCATCGGCGTGAGCCTGGCGAGTGTGTTCCACGTGGCGTGGGGCCTCGTGATGTCGCACGTCAGCAGCGCTTGCTCACCCGTGGTGTTCGGCACGGTGATGTTCGGGCGTGCGCGATCGGGCGGGAACATCGATCGCGCGATGGGGCTGTACATCAACACGTTGCCGTTTCGCATCGATATCGACGGTGTCAGCGTCGAGGATGCGGTGCATCAGGCGCAGACGACGCTGTCGCGGCTGATGCGGCACGAGCAAGCGTCGCTGCCGCTGGCGCAACGGTGCAGCCGGGTGCACGCGGCGGTGCCGCTGTTCAGCACCCTGCTCAACTATCGCCACAACCGATACCAGAACCAGGACCCGTCGCATCCGATGCACGTGGTCGAATGGTATGAGGGCGAAGAGCGCACGAACTATCCGTTCATGCTGCACGTCGAGGACGGCGGCGAGGATTCGCTGGGCATCACCGCCCAGGTGCTCGAGCGATGCTCGCCGGAGCGCGTGTGTGGGCTGGTCGAGCGTGCGCTCGAGACGATCGTCGATGCGATCGAGCACGCGCCCGCAACGCACCTGCGCGAGCTCGATCTCCTTCCCGAGGACGAGCGTCGCGATCTCGTAGTCACTCGTAACGAAACCGCACGTGAGTACCCGGCGCTCGCATTGCACGCGCTCGTCGAGCGGCAGGTGGATCGAACACCTGACGCGGTCGCGGTGGTCGGTGAGCAAACGCTGACCTATGCAGCGCTCGACCGTCGGGCGAACCAGGTCGCGCACCACTTGATCGCGCTTGGGGTCATTCCGGGGTCCCGCGTCACCATCTTCCTCGAGCGTACGACCGACCTCGTGGTCGCGATCCTGGGAGTGCTCAAGACCGGCGCGGCCTACGTGCCGCTCGACCCAACGTATCCCGCAGACCGGCTCGCGTTCATCCAGGAGGACGCCGAGGCGCACGTGATGATCACGCAGACCACGCTCGTCGGGCGGCTGCCGGACGTCGGCAGCGTGCTCGTGCGGATGGACGAGCAGGACGCCGCGATCGCGAAGTGTCCAACCACGAGGTGCTTCGTGGGGGTCGGCATCGAGCAGCTGTCGCACGTGATCTACACCTCTGGCTCGACGGGCCGCCCCAAGGGCGTCGCGATCGAGCATCGCGTGATGTCGAACTTCTGTCAGTTCGCGCACGAGGTGCAGCCCGCGGCGGAGCTCGAGTCGTGGCTGTTCGCGACGAGCGTCTGCTTCGACATGTCGCTGTACGAGATGTTCGTACCGCTCTCGGCCGGTGGGCGGATCGTCGTCGTCGACAACTTGTTCGGCGCGCCCGGCAAGGACGTGACGTTCGTCAACGCGGTTCCCTCGGTGATGGCGGCATACCTGGCGACCAACGAGCTGCCGCCGACGGTGAAGGCGGTCTCGTGCGCGGGCGAGCCGTTGTCGAACGCGCTCGTGGAGCAGCTCCATGCCGCGGGCGCCGCGCGCGTGTACGATTGGTACGGACCGACGGAGACATTCATCGCGACCTGGTGCGTGCGCTCCGGGAAGGGTGCTCCGACGATCGGGCGGCCCGCCGCGAATCTGCAAGCCTACGTCCTCGACTCGAACCGCCGCCTGGTACCACAAGGAGCGCCAGGCGAGCTGTACTTCGCGGGGCACGGGCTGGCCCGCGGGTATCTCGACCGGGACGACCTCACCGCCGAGCGGTTCGTGGCGAATCCGTTCGGGGCGGGACGGATCTACAAGACCGGCGACCTCGCACAGTGGCTTCCCGACGGCACCCTCGCGTATCTCGGTCGCAGTGATCACCAGGTCAAGATCCGCGGGTTCCGCATCGAGCCCGGTGAAATCGAGACCCGGCTCGCGGAGCATCCGCACGTCCGCGAAGTGGTGGTCATCGCGCGCGGCACGGACAGCGAGCGGCGGCTGATCGCTTTTTACACGACCGACGGCGACGCCATCGACGGCACCGAGCTGCGCGCATTCATCCAGGCGCGTGTGCCCGACTACATGGTGCCCGCAAGAATCATCGTCCTCGATCGGCTGCCACGACTCCCCAACGGAAAGCTCGACCGAACGGGGCTACCCGACGACGTCGGCCCGCTCGAGCAGGAGACCTACGCGGCACCGCGCACGGCGCTCGAGCTGCAGCTCGCCGCGCTCTGGGTCGAGGTCCTGAGGGTGGAGCGAGTGGGGCGTGACGATGATTTCTTCGCGCTCGGAGGTCACTCGTTGCTCGCGACCCAGCTGGTCTCCCGGATCCGGCGCGCGTTCGACGTCAAGCTTTCGATCCGCAGCGTCTTCGAGTCACGCACGGTTGCCGAACTGGCCAGGACGATCGAGTGCACGACCAGTGAGGTGACACTGCCACTCGAAGTGGTCGCGCGCGATGGCGACCTCGAGGCGTCGTTCGGTCAGCAACGGATGTGGCTCGTCGCGCAGCTCGGCGAGCGCGACGCGTACGACATGTCCACGGCTCTTCGCATCACCGGCGAGCTCGATGTCGGCGCGATCGCCGGAGCGCTCGCCGGCATCGTGGCCCGTCACGAGGTCCTGCGCACGACGTTCACCCAACGGGGCGGTCGCCTCGTCCAGCGAATCGAGCCGCCGCGGGATCGCGAGCTGGTCGTGATCGAGGTCCCCTCGTACGACGCCGCGGTCGAGCACTGCCGCGCGGGAACGCAGCGGCCCTACGATCTGGACGCCGGCCCGGTCTTCGAAGCGAAGCTGCTCCGGATCGATCCACGAGATCACGTGCTGTCGGTGCGCATGCACCACATCGCCGGCGACGAATGGTCGTATGGCGTGCTGGCGAACGAGCTCGCGGCCCTCTATCAAGGCCGCGAGCTCCCGCCGCTCCGCATCCAGTACGCCGATTTCGCGGCGTGGCAGCGCGCGTTGCTCGACAGTGGCGCGCTCGACCGCCAGCTCGCGTACTGGCGAGATCGTCTGGCGGGCGCGCCGGCACGCCTGGAGTTGCCAACCGATCGGCCGCGCCCTGCAGCCCTCGGCGGCAAAGGAGCTGAGGTCCGGTGCCATCTCCCGATGCAGCTCTGGCGTGCGATCGAGAAGCTCGGCCTCGAGCGATCGGCGACCCCGTTCATGACCTTGCTCGCGGCGTTTCACACGCTGTTGCACCGCTACACGGGCGAGCAAGACATCTGCGTGGGGACGCCGGTGGCGAATCGCGATCAGCCCGGCACCGAAGGGATGATCGGCTTCTTCCTCAACACGGTCGTGCTGCGCGCTGATCTGTCGGGTGCGCCGACGTTCCTCGACGTGCTCGAGCGCGTGCGCGACGCTGCGCTCGGCGCCTTCGCGCACCAGGACCTGCCGTTCGACCGCGTCGTCGAGGAGTTCCAGCTCGGTCGCGACCTGTCGCATACGCCGTTGTTTCAGGTGATGTTCGTGTTCCAGCGCATCCTCACTCCGCTGGTGATTCCCGGCCTCCGCTTCGAGGACCTCGAGCTCGACAACGACTCCTCGAAGTTCGAGCTGACGATGTACACCGAAGAGCGTTCCGATGGCCTCGCCGTGTCTTGCGAGTTCAACACCGATCTGTTCGACGCCACGACGATCGAGCGGATGCTCGGTCATTACCGCGCGCTACTAGAGGCCGTCGTCGCGAATCCGTCGCGGAGGATCGGCGAGCTCGCGATCCTCGACGACAACGAGCTCCGCCTGCTTCTTGCACCGAGCGATCCGGCGCGCGAGTTCTCGCGCGACACCTGCCTGCACGAGCTGTTCGAGGCGCGGGTCGACGCCAGCCCGGACGCCACGGCCGTGTGGTGCGACGGCGTGCAGCTAACCTATCGCGAGCTCGATGACCGTGCGAATCAGCTCGCACGGCACCTGATCGACGCGGGCATTGGCCCCGACATGCTCGTGGCGATGCTCGTCGAGCGTTCGCTCGACATGATCGTCGGCATCCTCGGCATCCTCAAGGCCGGTGGTGCGTACGTGCCGCTCGACCCCGCCTATCCCGCCGATCGCCTGGCGTTCATGATGGCGGACGCGGCACCCCACGTCGTGCTGACGCATTCCCGCATGACCGCGTCGTTGCCACCACACCAGGGACGCGTGGTGCTGCTCGACGACGACGCGGTGTTCCGGACCGAGCTCGTCGAACGGGTCGCGCGTCGCGCCCGGTCGAGCCATCTCGCGTACGTCATCTACACGTCGGGCTCGACGGGGCGTCCGAAGGGAGTCCAGATCACCCACCATAACGTCACGCGGTTGTTCGCCGCGACGTGGGACTGGTTTCGCTTCGACGAGCACGACGTCTGGACGCTGTTTCACTCCTACGCGTTCGATTTCTCGGTCTGGGAGATCTGGGGTGCCTTGCTCTACGGCGGGAGGCTGGTGGTCGTGCCGCACCTCGTGAGTCGCTCGCCAGAGGAGTTTCGCGAGCTGCTGTCCGCCCAGCGTGTGACGGTCCTCAACCAGACGCCGTCGGCGTTCTACGAGCTCGTCCATGCAGACCAGCGCGCGAGCTCTCCCCTGTCGCTCCGCCTGGTGATCTTCGGCGGCGAGGCGCTGAGCTTCAGCAAGCTCCGCCCGTGGTTCGAGCGGCACGACGACCGCAGTCCGGCGCTCGTCAACATGTACGGCATCACCGAGACGACGGTTCACGTCACCTATCGGCCGATCACCGCGAACGATGTCGACTCGCCTGCGAACAGCGCGATCGGCCGCACGATCCCCGACCTGCAGTTATACGTGCTCGATCGGAACATGCAGCTGGTGCCGATCGGCGTCGCTGGCGAGTTGTACGTCGGTGGGGAGGGCCTCGCGCGCGGCTACCTGAACCGGCCCGAGCTCACCGAACAGCGGTTCGTCGCGAATCCCTTCGGCAACGGCCGGCTCTACAAGACCGGGGATCTCGCGCGCTGGCTGCCCGGTGGCGAGCTCGACTACATGGGTCGGATCGATCACCAGGTCAAGATCCGCGGCTTCCGGATCGAGCTGGGCGAGATCGAGACCGTGCTCGGCGAACATCCGTCGGTACGCGAGGTCGTCGTGGTGGCGCGTGAGGATCGGCCTGGTGACAAGCAGCTCGTCGCCTATGTGGTCGGGCGAGAGGGTACCGACGTCGACGAGCTTCGCGCACATGCGAGGCTGAAACTTCCGGAGCACATGGTTCCTCCGGCGTTCGTGGTGCTGAAATCGCTGCCGCTCACGACGAACGGAAAGCTCGACCGCAAGGCGTTACCGGCGCCCGACGACAAGGCCGTCGTGCAGCGTGCGTATGCCGCGCCGCTAGGCCAGGTGGAGGTGACACTTGCCGCGGTGTGGTGCGAGCTCCTGGGGTTGGAGCAGGTGGGACGTCACGATCATTTCTTCGAGCTCGGTGGACATTCGTTGCTGGCGATCCGGTTGGTCGATCACCTGCGGCGACGCGACCTCGGTATCGAGCTACGCAACCTGTTCGCGACGCCGACGCTCGCCGAGCTCGCCGCGACGTTGACCAACCACCGCGAGGTGATCGTCCCGGCCAACGAGATCCGAGCCGGGACCCCGATCACGCCGGCCCAGTTGCCGCTGATCTCGCTGCTGCAGTCGGACATCGACCGGATCGTCGTGCAGGTACCAGGTGGTCTCGCCAACGTGCAGGACATCTATGCGCTCTCGCCGTTGCAGGAGGGCATGTTGTTCCACCATCAGATCGCGGGAGAAGGCGACCCGTATCTGCTGAGGGAGATCTTGGCATTCCCCGGTCGAGCGCTCCTCGACCGCTACCTCGGTGCCGTGCAACAGGTCGTGGACCGCCACGACATTCTGCGGACCGCGTTCGTCTGGGAAGGCCTGTCGATACCGGCGCAGGTGGTGTGGCGCGAGGCCACGCTCGTCGTCACCGAGCTCCAGCTCGATCCCGCTGGTCCGTCCGGTGTCGAAGAGCTCGTGGGGCGCTTCGATCCGCGGCGCCACCGGATGGACCTCACGCGAGCGCCGTTGCTGCGTTTCGCGATCGCCCAGGAGCCGCGAAGCGAGCGCTGGCTCGTCGTGGTGCTATCGCACCATCTGATCGACGACTTTTCGACGCTCACGATCATGAACGCGGAAGTCAAAGCCATCCTCGCCGGCCGCGGTGGTGAGCTGGCGCCGCCGGTCCAGTTCCGCACCCTCGTGGCACAGGCGCTTCAGGGTATCCCTGCCGAGGAGCACGAGCAGTTCTTCCGTTCGCTGCTCGCCGATATCGACGGGCCGACGATCCCGTTCGGGCTGGCCGACGTGCACCTGGACGGCACCCAGGTCGGAGAGGCCCACCGGACGTTGCCGAGCGCGCTACACGAACGACTGCGCCGACACGTGCGACGGTTGGGAGTCAGTCTCGCGAGCCTCTGTCATCTGGCGTGGGGGCTGGTCGTGGCTCGGACAAGCGGACGAGACCAGGTCGTGTTCGGCACGGTGCTGTTCGGTCGCATGCATTCCGGCGCCAGCGATACAGCGATGGGGCCGTACATCAACACGCTGCCGATCCGGCTCGATCTCGACGGCACGACGGTCGAAGCCAGCGTGCGACGTACGCATGGTGTGCTGGGTGGTCTGCTGCGGCACGAGCACGCGCCGTTGGCCCTGGCGCAGCGGTGCAGCGGCGTCCCCTCCGGCACACCGCTGTTCAGCGCCTTGCTGAACTACCGAAACGACAGCTGGGGGCTCGACGCAGATGACGGTCAAGCACTCCCCATCGAGTGGCTCGAAGCCGAGGAGCGGACCAACTATCCCCTCACGCTCTCGGTGGACGAGCAGAGGGACACGCTGAGCCTGACGGCACAGGTGATGGAGCCGATCTCCCCGGAGCGCGTCTGCGACTTCATGGAGCGAGCGCTCGATCAACTCGCCGAGGCGCTCGAACACACGCCCGACCTGCCCGTGCGAGCACTCGACGTGTTGCCCCCGACAGAGCGCTCGATGCTCCTCGAGACGTGGAATGACACGGCGGCGCCGTATCCGCGCGACCGCTGCATCCACGAGTTGTTCGAGGCTCAGGTCGACCGCGATCCCGATGCGGTCGCGGCGGTGCTCGGCTCAGATCAGCTCACGTACGGCGAGCTCGAGCGGCGCGCGAACCAGCTCGCACATCACCTGATCGATGCCGGGGTCGGTCCCGACGTACGCGTCGGCATCTACGTCGAGCGCTCGCTCGACATGGTGGTCGGCGTGCTCGGCATCCTCAAGGCCGGCGGCGCGTATGTGCCGCTGGATCCGAAGCTTCCTGCCGAACGACTCGCGTTCGTGCTCGAGGACGCAGCGTTACCGGTGGTGCTCGTGCAGGACCACCTCGCGACCCGCGTGACACGTCCGAACACGCACCTCGTCCGGCTCGATACCGATTGGCCCCAGATCGCGCTTCACCCCAACGCTCGGCCGCGCAGCGCTGTGCGCTCCGAGAACTTGGCGTACGTGATCTACACGTCGGGTTCGACCGGTCGTCCGAAAGGCGTCCTGATCGAGCACTGGATGGTCGTGAACTTCACGCTCGGCCTCGGCGAGCACGAGCGAATCGGGCCGAGCGATCGCGTCTCTCAGCTGACCTCGCTCTCGTTCGACGGCAGCGTGCTCGAGTTGTTCCCGGCACTGTGTTTTGGTGCGGCGCTCGTCCTGCGCGGCGAGGACCTCCCGTCCGCCGACGAGCTGTTCGGCGAGCGGTTCGGTGGAGTGACGGTGATGTTCCTGACGACCTCGTACTGGCACGCGGTCGTCGGCACGGCACCGCCCCCCTCGCTGCGGCTCGTCGTGATCGGCGGTGATCGCGCACTCCCCGAATATGTGCGCACGTGGCACGCGCTCGCTCCGAACTGCGAGCTCCTCAACCTCTACGGCCCGACCGAAGCGACGGTCGCCGCGACTGCGGCGTACCTGACGGCGGATCGTCTCCTGCCCGGACGCGAGGTCCCGATCGGTAGGCCGCTGCCGAACTACCAGGTCTACGTCCTCGATGCTCGCGGAGTCCCGCTACCCGTCGGCGTCACCGGTGAGCTCTACATCGGCGGTGATGGCATCGGCCGTGGCTACCTCGATCGTCCCGAGTTGACCGCCGAGCGCTTCGTCGCGAATCCGTTCGGTCCCGGTCGGCTCTATCGCACGGGAGACTTCGCGCGCTGGTTCCCCGATGGCAACCTCGAGTTCATCGGCCGCATCGACGATCAGGTGAAGATCCGCGGGTTTCGTGTCGAGCTCGGCGAGATCGAGGCGGCGCTCGCACTCCATGCGTCGGTACGCGAGGTCGTCGTGGTGGCGCGCGAAGATCGACCCGGTGACAAGCAGCTCGTCGCCTATGTGGTCGGGCGAGAGGGCGCCGAGATCGACGAGCTTCGTGCGCATGCGAGGCTGAAGCTTCCGGAGCACATGGTTCCGCCAACGTTCGTGATGCTGACCTCGCTGCCACTCACGACGAGCGGGAAGCTCGACCGCAAGGCGTTGCCGGCGCCCGACGCCCAGGCGAGCGTGCAGCGTGCTTACGTCGCACCGCTAGGGGAGGTGGAGGTGACACTCGCCGCGGTGTGGTGCGAGCTCCTGGGCGTGGAGCAGGTGGGACTTCACGATCACTTCTTCGAGCTCGGCGGACACTCGTTACTCGCGATGCGGCTGGTGTCGCGGATCCGTCAGCTGCTCCAGGTCGCGTTGTCGGTTCGCAACGTGTTCGAATCGCCGACCGTCGCTGCGCTTGCCAAGGCGATCGAAGGTGCAACCGGTAGTGCGCCGCGACCGATCGAAGTCGTCGCGCGCGATGGCGCCCTCGAAGCTTCGTTCGGTCAGCAGCGGATGTGGCTTGGTGTGCAGCTCGGCGAGCGCGACGCCTACGACATGTCCACCCCGATCCGTATCCGGGGCGCGCTCGATGCCAGCGCGCTGGCCCGAGCGCTCGATGGCATCGTGGCCCGGCACGAGGTGTTGCGCACGACGTTCGTGGAGGAGACCGGGCGTCTCGTGCAACACATCGCGCCACCGCGAGCTCGCGCGCTGCCGATCGTCGAGGTCACGTCCTACGAGGACGCGCTCGCGCATTGTCGGATCACCGCGCAGCGACCCTACGATCTCGCGACGGGGCCGATCTTCGAGCCGGCGCTCCTCAGGATCACTCCAACCGATCACGTGCTGGTGTTGCGGATGCACCACATCGCAGGCGACGAGTGGTCGATCGGCGTGTTCCTCGACGAGCTCGCGGCGTTGTACCAGGGCCGCGACCTGCCACCGCTACCGATCCAATACGCCGACTTCGCGGCCTGGCAACGTGCGTGGCTTGCCAGTGGTGTCCTCGATCGTCAGATCGCGTACTGGCGAGACCGCCTCGTGGGTGCTCCGGCGCGCCTGGAGATCCCTACCGATCGGCCGTGTCCGGCAGTCCTCGGTTCGAACGGCGCCCTGGTCCGATGTCTTCTGCCGGTGGAATTGTGGCGCTCGCTCGAGAAGCTCGGGCTCGAGCGTTCTGCGACTCCCTTCATGACGTTGCTCGCTGCCTTGCACACGCTCCTGCACCGCTACACCGGAGAACACGACATCTGCGTGGGGACCCCGGTGGCCAACCGCAACCAACCCGGCACCGAAAGCCTGATCGGCTTCTTCCTGAACACCGTCGTGATGCGGGCCGATCTATCTGGCTCCCCGACGTTCGAAGGGGTCCTCGCGCGCGTGCGCGATGCTGCGCTAGGTGCGTATGCACACGCCGACGTTCCGTTCGACCGGATCGTCGAAGAGCTCCAGCCCGATCGCAACTCGACCCAGCCCCCGTTGCTGCAGATCATGTTCGTGTTCACGGGTCTCGACCGGGGGAGGACGATGATTCCCGGGCTCGACCTCGAGATGCTCGATGTCGAGGCCAACTCCTCGAAGTTCGAGCTGACCCTGTTTACCCACGAGCACGACGACGGCCTGGAGTGCTCGATCGAGTTCAACACCGACCTGTTCGACACCGCGACGATCGAGCGCATGCTCGGTCACTACCGGACCCTTCTCGAAGGCGTCGTTGCCGATCCGACGCGGCCCATCGGCGACCTCCCGATCATGAACGCTGGCGAGCTCGAGCAGATCGTCGTCGACTGGAACGCAACCCGGCACGACTATCCGCGCGACCGCTGCATCCACGAACTGTTCGAGGCCCAGGTCGATCGCGATCCTGCCGCGATCGCCGTGGTGTCTGGAGGTGAACAGCTCACGTATGGCGAGCTCGAGGCGCGCGCGAACCAGCTCGCCCACGAGCTGATCTCCGCGGGGGTCGGCGCGGAGGTGCCGGTGCTGATCTACCTCCGGCGATCGTTCGACATGATCGTCGGCGTGCTCGCGACGCTCAAGGCGGGCGGGGCGTACGTGCCGCTCGATCCAAGTACGCCGCGCGATCGCGTTGGCTTCGTGATCGAGGATGCGGGGGTCCCGGTGGTGATCACCAAGCGCGCGCTCGCGGCGCGCGTAGCCGGGTTGAGCGCGCGCGTGATCGAGGTCGATGCGGAGCGCGCGGTCATCGAACGCCAGCCCCAGACCCGGCCCTCCAACCGGGTCGGCACCGACAACCTCGCCTACGTGATCTACACGTCGGGGTCGACCGGCCAGCCGAAGGGGGTGGAGATCGAGCACCGGATGGTCGTCAACTTCACCCTCGCGATCGGTGACAACGAACGCTTCGGGCCGAGCGATCGCATGTCGCAGGTGGCGTCGCTCGCCTTCGACGGCAGCGTGCTCGAAGTGTTCGGAGCGTTGTGCTTCGGCGCCGCGCTCGTGCTGCGCGGCGAGGACCTGCCGAGCGCGGCCGAGCTGTTCGGCGAGCAGTTCCGCGGGGTGACGGTGATGTTCCTGCCGACCTCGTACTGGCACGCGGTCTCCAGCGCCCAGCCATCACCGTCGCTCCGGTTGGTCGTGATCGGTGGAGATCGCGCGCTCCCGGATCACGTCCGGAGCTGGAACGCACGCGCGCCCGGCTGCGAGCTGCTGAACGTCTACGGACCCACGGAGACCACCGTCGGGGCTACCACGGAGCACCTGGTCGCCGAGGTGCTGCTGCCCGGGCGTGAGGCGCCGATCGGCAAACCCATGGCGAACTACCAGGTCTACCTCCTGGACAAGCAGCAACAGCCGGTGCCGATCGGCGTGGCGGGCGAGCTGTACATCGGCGGTGCGGGCGTCGGCCGAGGTTACCTCAAGCGACCCGGGTTGAACGCCGAGCGCTTCCTCCCGAATCCGCTGGGCGAGGGACGCGTGTACCGCACGGGCGACCTCGCGCGCTGGCGACCAGATGGCCGCATCGAGTTCGTCGGGCGCGCCGACAACCAGGTCAAGATCCGTGGGTTCCGCGTCGAGCTCGGGGAGATCGAGGCCACGCTGTCCAGGCACGACGGTGTCGACGACATAGTAGTAATCGCGCGCGACGAGGTAGGCGGCGACAAGCGCCTCGTCGCGTACGTCGTCGGCTCGGCGACGCACCACGAGCTCGAGGCGCATCTGGCGATCACGCTGCCGACCTACATGATCCCGTCGGTGTTCATCACACTCCCCTCCCTGCCGCTGACGTCGCGAGGCAAGGTCGATCACCGCGCGCTTCCAGTCCCCGGGGCGCCCTCGCACGCGACCGTTCGCCTGGCGCGCACCCGGACCGAGCTCGAGGTGGCCCAGATCGTGGCGGCCTTGTTGCGTGTGCCGACGGTCGCGCCCGACGACAACTTCTTCCTGCTCGGAGGACACTCGCTGCTCGCGACCCGCTTGGTCGCGCAGGTGAAGGATCGGCTCGGCGTCGAGGTGCGCATGTCGACGCTGTTCCGGGCTCCGACGATCGAAGCGTTCGCGCGCGAGGTCGACGACCATCGACAACGCCAGACCACGTCGTCCGATCGCGCGACTTCGCCCCTGATCCAGCTCTCTCCCGCGGGCTCGCGGACGCCGATCGTGTGTGTGCATCCGATCGGAGGCACGGTGTTCTGCTACCAACCACTGGCGGCCCGACTCCACGATGACCGCGGCTGGGACGCCTTCGAAGCGCGCGGGCTCGATGGCTCTCCGGAGGCGACGTCGATACCAGAGATCGCTCGGCACTACGCCGACGAGCTGCTGGCCGTGCGCGGCCGCGGTCCGATCCATCTAGTGGGTTGGTCGTTTGGAGGCGTGGTCGCGCTCGAGATGAGGTCGCTGCTCGCCGCGGTGAACGTCGAGGTCAGGTCGACGACGATGATCGATAGTTATCCCCCGGCGGTGTTCACGAACGAGCCTGCCGACGCGATCTCGGCCTACGTGGTGCTGGCGGCCGATCTCGGGCTCGAGGTCGACGAAGCCGAGCTCCGCGGCCTCGGCGAGGCGGCCGCGCATGCGCGGATCGCTGGCCTCGTGCACGCCGCCGGAGCTGGGCTGAAGCCCGCCGAGCTCGAGGTGCGCGCGAACGTGATCCGCGCCCACCTGCAAGCGCTGCGTGGCTTCGCGCCGTCCGTCGTTCCCTCCGATGCTCGGGTCGTGCTGATCAAGGCCGCCGACGGCGACGCCCTGTTCCGAGCACCCGAGTACGGTTGGTCGAGCATCATTCCCAACCTCGAGGTGCGCGAGTCGCCGGGAACCCACCACACCATGTTGACCTCGCCGAACCTCGAGGCGCTGTGTGCGTGCCTCGAGGGTCTGCTGGAGCGCTAGCCCTCTCAGCGTGGTGTTCATCGGTGCGGCGGTGTCCGCGGATCGGAAGATTCGGAACTTCGACTGACGCTGGTCGCGCGTGCTCAGCGCGTGATCAGCGGCGCGAGCCACGCCGGCGTCGACTCCACCTTGCTGTCCTCTACCCACTCCGAATCGGTGTAGCGCTTGAAGTCCTTCGTGATCGTCTCGGCGTAGGTCGACACGAAGCCGCGGTAGCTCTGCGCGTTCTTGCCGCCGTCGTGCTGGAGCCGCACCACGAACATCCGCGGATTGCGCGTGCCGACGTGCAGCACGCGACCGACGCGATTGCCGACCGCATCGTCGGGCTGCGTGTGAACGTCCGCGATCACCGGATCGTGCGACAGGATCTTGCTGCGATCGTAGAACAGATCCGCATACCAACCCGCCGGCTCGCTGCGCGGTCCACCACAGCCACCGTCGCGTCCGTTGATCGAGACCATCCGGTTGATGAAGTCGAGGTCCTTGCTGCGCAGCGGTTCGTTCGCGCGTTGTCGTGTTGCGATCTCGCCGAGCTTGTCCATCGTCGCGACCATCTGATCGAAGTACGCCGCCCCTCGGTCGAGCCGCGTCGACTTGCCGAGTGCATCGAGGGTCGACTTGCCACGCTTCGCGAGACGCCCCATCGCCTTGTAGAACTCGGGGTACGGCTCGACGTACGCGTCGGGATACTCGCAGGAGATCTCGACGGTGAACGACTGCTTCGCATACAGCAGGTTGTCGTGGCGGAGCTCCGCCCAGCTCGCGAGCTGGGTCGCCATCATCCGCCGCGCCCACGCGTCGCTGGTGAGCGGCGCCGGCAAGGCCGCATCCGATTTGGGGTCGGGTGACAGCTTCGTCAGCGCATCGAGCCAGCCGTGATAGAGCGTGCCTTCCCACAGCGCGGGATCGCGCTTCGTCGCCGCGGCGGCCTCGAGCGCCTTGCGATACGGCTCGCCGAACGCCTCGAGCTCGCTCTTCAAGAGCGGCTTCGCCTGTGGGTTGTGAAACACCGCGTACGCGAGATCGAGCGGCGAGGGCATCAGCCGCTTGACAGGCAGGCTGCCGTACACGAGATCGCTGAACACCTTGCTGTCCGCGACGAAGCGTTGCCCCATCGTGATGAACGACAGCGACTCGTCACCCGACTCGATGAAGCGCGAGCGGATCTTCTGGTCGCTGAGCTTCTTGAACGCCGCGATCACGTCATGGTCCGGAGCGTTCGGGTTGTTGCCGAGCGTGGTCATCCCGACGATCAGCCCGTCGATCGACATCGAGTCCTGCGGCCCGACGAACGCCCCGATCGTCTGATCGATCAGATCCCACTGCTTGCGCGTCGTGTTCTGGAACAGCGACGCGAGCAGATTCGCACCGCGCAGCGCGCGCCGGTTGACCGTGAATTCACCGCCGCGCTTGTACGCGATCTCGATCTCGGTCCGGCCGAGCCAGCTCATCGCGCGGAAGTACTGCTGCATCTCGGGCCACAGCTCGTAGTGCCCGCGCGGCTTGAACATCGAGAAGTCGACGTTCTTCGAGTCGCCGAATAGCTTCAGCGTGTCAGGCCGCTCCGCCTTCGCCGCTGCGATCGCCTTGTCGATCAACGCGAGCTCGCCTCCGGCGATCGGTGGCGCGACCTTGTCGTCGAGTAGCGACTGCGTGATCGACAGATAGACATCGACATCCGCGCGTGTCTCCGGATCCGCCTTGCTCGCCGCCAGCCGGGTTCGCAACTCGGTCAGCATCGCGCGCAACGTCGGGATCAAGTACTGGCGCTCGACGTCCTGCAGGATCTGGTCGTACGAGCTGTGCCACGCGTAGAGGATCGAGTCCGCCGTGACGTAGACCGGCTGATGCTGCTCGAACAGCGCCGTGTAGCCGACGTGAAAGCTGGCGCTCTCCGAGCCGCCGATGATCGCGAAGCCCTGCTTGTCGACGAGCGCCTGCTCCGCGCCATCGAGCTTGCGCTCGGCAATCTTGCGCGCTTCCCGTGGAACCATCGGGTTTTGCGCGGCTCCACCACATGCGGCGGCCATCACCACGGCCAGGGCGATCCTCATGGCGACATCACACGCTCCTGAAGCCGAAACGCGGTGTGTCCGTCGCTAACAGGCGCGCGCGACCTGCGACGCGAACGTGGCGCCCCAGGTCAGCCGACGTCGTAGGCGGCGTGGGGCTCCGAGGCGCGGATCGGTGGCACCACGATATCCGCCCACAGCACCGCGAGATCGAGCTCGAGTGCGTCGAAGGGCTCGGCGCGAACCCGCTGATCGTCGCGATGAACCGCCAGCGTGAGCCAGCGCCCCTCGTGAAGGCGAAGGACCTCGAGCGTGCGGTGGATCGGATGAACGAGCCAAGCATTCGAGATCCCAGCAGCAGCGTACGCGGGTAGCTTGCGAGCGCGGTCGAGGCGCTCCGTGCTCGGCGACAGCACCTCGCAGATCCAATCGGGCACGGTCGTGATGAAGGCTGCATCGCGGTCGATCCCGGGCATCGTCTCGCGGCGCCAACCGCCCAGGTCTGGAACGCAGACGTCCTCACCGAGATGAAGCTCCGGTTCATCGAGGATGATCCAGCCGCCGGGACCACCGCGGCCTCGCTTGAACGGAGGCCCGAGCTCCTCGCCCAAGGCCGAGGCCGCCGCGGTGTGACCGCCACGCGGGCGCGAGCTGAGAAACAGCTCGCCATCCACGATCTCGGCCACCTTGTGCTCTGGCGCATCGAGCACGTCCTGATACGTCGCGCGGCCTGGTTTCGGTTTCGGCTCTGCCATGACCCGACGAGTCTACCCGACGAGCCTGACGTCGCTCAGAACTTCTTGCGAAGGCGTGCCTCGGCGATCGGCGACGCATCGAAGCCGGTGTCTGTGCGGATCGCCTCGAGCATGTCCTGCATGCCGGCGGCCTGGTTCTTGTGCGCCAGGTAGAAGCGGCTGATCACACCGTCGAGCACGTCGGCACCGACCTCCGCGGCCACGTCCTTGTAGAAGAACGCGCCCTGCATGTACGGCAGGTTCGTGAACAGCTTGTCCTTGATGATGTCGATCTGGTTGCAGCCCTGCGGCCACGCGGGTGCGCCACCGTCGGCGATCGCCGCGTCGAGCTCGTCTTGATAGCCCTGCCAGATCGCGTCCTCTTGCGTCGGATCGGCGAGCGACAACGCGCGTGCGGAGATGTAGCTCGTGGTGCCTTCGGAGAGCACGAAGTCTTCCCAGCAGCGGATGCGGACGCCATCGCCGAACCAACCGTGCGCGGCTTCGTGGGCGTGGGTGAGCTCGTCGCTCATCGCGTCGCGCGCGACGTGCCAGTACGGATGATGCTCCATGCCGCCGAACAAGCCTTCGCCCCAGATCACCGAGACCGAGCCGACTTCCTTCCCGAACGTGTACGGACCGAGCGTCTTCTCGTACCAGTCGAACACCTCGACGAGGTGCGCGGTGCCACGGCGCGCCGGCGACTCGCCGTTCGGGAGATACGCGGTGAACACCTTGGTGCCGGCATCGGTGGTGCCGAGCTCGATGCGCTTGTACGTGCCGACCGCCCACGCGAGCTGGTACGGCGGTGCGTCGGCCTCGATCGACGCGGGAAAGATCGCCGTCTTGCCGCGCGGGATGCCGGTCAGCGAGAGCGTGAACTTCGTGCCGTCCGCCGGCTTCGAGTGGCAGGGGAACAGGTTGCCGCAGAAGTACGGCCAGACCACCGTCGAGCCGCCGGGCAGCAGGCCGTTGGCCATGTCGTGTTGCTTGAACGAGTACGTGATCGCCATCGCACCGCGCACGCTGGAGACGCGCAGCTTGCCCGCGGTGACCTTGAACCTGCGATTGCCGCGATCGTCGGCCACCGACTCGATCGCGAGGTCGCCGACCTCGAGTAGGGCGTTGCCATTCTTCTCGAGCTCGATCGTGGCGAGCGCCGTGCGGGCCGCGACATCGACGTCGAGGTGGGTCGCCGCGACATCGACCGCGGAGGCGCCGTCCTCCTTGCCGTCGAGCCAGCCTTCCTCGTCGACGTCCGAGCCGGCGTCGGGAGCACAGGCCGCGAGAAGCAAGCCGAGGAGCCAGCGGGCGCGCATGCCGGACAAAACAGCAAGCCCGAGGCCCAGGATCCGGACAGCGATGTCGCGAGGTTGCGAAGTGCTGGCTAGCGGAGTGGCCGGCTGGTGGGACGGTTCGCGGCCGTGGGTGCGTCCCAGGCGAGGTGCTTGATCTGCATCGCTTGCTGGTACGCCTCGAGCGAGGTCTGGGCACGATCGTCGAGGGCACGCCACGCGAAGGCGAGATCCCGTTCGGAGATCGGCGCGGGCTCGCGGTCGACCTCGGCAAGGAATTCGTCGGCGACACCGACCAGCCCGTCGAATGCCTGCGCGATCAACGCGGCGTACTCGACCGCGAAGTCACCCCAGCGCGACGCGGTCTCGACCGTGACGACGCCTTCGAGGTGACGCAGGAACCGCAGCGTGCGCTCGTCCTGATCCCACCAGCGCAGCTCCGCCGGTGGCTCGATCACGAGCGTACCGATCGGACACGTGGCACCCGCGAGCCTCGCAGGTGATCGGCGACACGCGATCACGATCCTCAACACGGCGCGGGCGTACCACGAGCCGATCGCGGCTGCCGCTACAAAAACGCGGGTGGCCGCGAAAGGCGCATCACGTGCACCGGCATGCGCGATCATGCGTCGAAGTTGGCCGCCCTCAACGTCGCCAGACGAGGTCCTTGTCGACGGCGACGGCGATCGCGTGGAGCGTGTTCGTCGTCATGCGATCTGTCTACCGCCGCGCGGCGACCCCGGCTTGCGTCCCGACGCGAACACCTGCTGGCCGCGCTCGAACACCGAGCTGCCGACGATCGCCGCGAGCGTGCCGCGATGCAGGACGTTTGCGATCTCGGGCATGCAACCCATCCTTACACGGAATCGCAGCGTGAGCTTCGCACCGCGCGCGGAGGCGAGATCCTCGATGGAGGCCGCGTTCCGCGAGCTCGCGATCACTTGACCGGGAGATCGGCCGGGCCGATGCCCATCGCCGCGTAGCCCTTGTCGACGTAGACGGTGCTGCCCGTGATGCCGCTCGCGAGGGGGCTGCACAGGAACGCGGCCGTGGCGCCGACTTCCTCGGCGGTGAGCTTGTCGGTGAGCGGCGAGTTCTTCGACGTGTACTCGATCATCTGATCGATGAACCCGATCGCGCTCGCGGCGCGCGACGCGAACGCGCCCGCCGAGATCACGTTGACGCGATGGCCCCACTTGCGGCCCGCTTCGTACGCGAGCAACCGCGTGTCGCTCTCGAGGGCGGCCTTCGCCGACGACATGCCGCCGCCGTAGCCCGGCACCGCGCGCTCCGAGGCCATGTACGACAGCGAGATGAACGCGCCGGGTGCACGTGTCACCGGACCGAGGTGCTGGATCAGCGAGACGTTCGAGTACGCGGAGGCGGAGACCGCGCTGAGGTAGCCCTTGCGCGACGTCTCGAGCAGCGGCTTCTTCACCTCCGAGCCGTTCGCGAGCGAGTGGACGACGATGTCGACGCCACCATCGGCTGCGATCTGCGATGCGAGCCCGCTGATCGTGAAGTCCCCAAGGTCGCGATAGCGGCGGCTGTCGCGGAGCTCGGCGGGAACGTCTTCGAGCTTGTCGTACTCGGCGTCGAGCGGGTAGATCTTGTCGAACACGAGCTTGCTGCCATCCGGCATCGCGAGCGACGCATCGAACTTGCCGCGCTCGAGCATGGTCTTGAAGATGCCCAGCGCCGGCGGCCAGGTCGCCACCGCGACCTTCGCACCGGCCATGGCGAGGTGCTTCGCGATGGCAAAGCCGAAGCCGCCGTCATCGGCCACGCCGGCCACGAGGGCGGTCTTCCCAGTGAGATCGATCTGCAACATGGGGCATGGCATCCCGCGAATCCCCAGGGGAATCAAGGGCCTCGATGACCGGTTCTCACCTTCGTCGTTCGATGACAGGGCGCGCGACCAAGGTACGACATGTGTCGTCCGTATCATTTACCCGATGCGCGCCGCCCTCTTCCTGATCCCCGCCTTCCTGGCTTCGGCACTCGCACACGCCGAGACGAAACCTGGCAAGCCGTTTCCCAGGACCGGAGTCTGGAAGAACACCGTCAAGAACAAGGGCATGACCTCGGCGTTCACGCCGGTCTCGCACGTGCTCTTCCTCAACGACTGCAAGCCGAATGGCTGCGTCGTCAAGCCGGGCACCGATAACTCGCGCACCAACACGTCGAGCATCGCGGACTCGCAGCGCACGCTGAGCGCGTTTCCGTACAGCTACTGGAACGAGCTCGTCGCCTGCGTGACCGACACGTTCGCGCCATTCGATATCCAGATCACGACGCAGGATCCCGGTAACTCGCCGCACTTCGAGGTGATGATCGGCGGCACCCCGCAGCAGCTGTCGAGCGATCCGTTCCTGTCGGGTGCAGGTGGCGTCGCGCCGTTCATCGATTGCGCGACGACCGAGGACAACGTGATCTCGTTCGTGTTCGCCGAGGTGGTCGACAACCTCCCCTTCCTGTGCGGCGCCGTCGCGCAGGAAGCCGCACACGTCTGGGGGCTCGACCACGAGCTCAACCCCGACGACCCGATGACGTACCTCGAGCTCGGCAGCGACAAGCGGTTCCAGAACACGGCGTCGCAGTGTGGCGAGTACCTCGCAGGGCAGATGCCCGGCGCCGACGGCCCCCGCGCGTGCTTCTGCGGAGGCTCGACGCAGAACAGCTTCGCGTTCATGTCGAGCACGTTCGACAACAGCAACATCGGTCCGGCGAGCGCGATGATCACGTCGCCGACCGAGGGTCAGTTCGTTCGCCCCGGTGCACCGATCCGCGCGACGCTCGACTCGCAGTTGCAGTTCGACCGCGGCCAGCTCGCGATCGACGGCACCGTGGTCAGCGAGATCAACTCCGCACCCGTCGCGATCACCCTGCCCGCGGCGACCGCGGCCGGCAGCCGCCAGATCACGGTCTCCCTGACGGACACCGGCCAGCGCACCGCGACGGATACCGTGACGGTGCGCGTGCTCGGCACGTGTGCCGCGGGGTGCGAGAGCGGCTTCGCATGCCTCGACGGGATCTGCGTGCCGGGCGGCAACGTCGACGGCGGACTCGGCACCAGCTGCACCAACAACGAGGAGTGCATCACCGGCACGTGTGCGATCGCCGGGGAAGAGAGTCACTGCACGGGTGCATGCAACGCTGCCGATGCGTCCTGCCCCGACGGCTTCGAGTGCCTCGACTCGAACCTGTGCTGGCCGGCGAGCTCGGGTGGCGGTTGCTCGAGCCACGGTAACTCCGCGGGCTTCCTGATCATCGGGCTCGGATTCGCGATCGTGCTGCTGCGGCGTGGACGTCGCAGCTGATCACAGCGCGGGTGCGTCGATTCTGTTGGTTTTTGACAAGCCAACCCCCTACCGTTTCGACCGCATGAGAGCAGTCATCCTCGCGACGATCCTGGCTTGTTCGACGAGCGCTCTCGCCGAGCAGCCGAAACCGCCGGTCGTGTTTCAGGACCGCGTGATCAACCGCGGCGCCACGCCGCCGAGCACGCTCTCGGTCTCGCGCAAGCTGTTCCTCAACGACTGCAAGCCGAACGGTTGCGTCGTCACTCGCACCGGCTTCCGGCAGGACAGCTCGCTGACCAACAAGTCGAGCATCCCCGATGGGCCGATCGGCGGCACCAAGACGCTCGACGCGTACAAGTGGGGCGACGCGCACTGGGACAACCTCGTCGCCTGCGTGCGCGACACGTTCGCACCGTTCAACATCGAGATCCTCACCGACGATCCGGGCTCGAACGTCGCGCATCACGAGGTGATGATCGCCGGCACGTCGCGTCAGTTGTCGGCGAGTCTCGATGCCGGTGGCGTCGCGCCGTTCATCGACTGTGGCGCAACCGCGGATAACGGGCTCTCGTTCGTGTTCGCGAGCCAGACCAACGGCATCCCGTTCCTGTGCGCGGCTGTCGCGCAGGAGGCGGCGCATGTCTGGGGTCTCGATCACGAGCTCGATGCCGACGATCCCATGACGTATCTCGATCTCGGGTCGAGCAAGCGGTTCCAGAACAACACCGTCGACTGCGGTGAGGTGGAAGGCCAGCCGTTCACCTGTCGCTGCGGCAACACCACGCAGAACAGCTTCGCGTACATGCGCCAGCAGTTCGGCCTGTCGACGTCGCTCGCGGAGACCAAGATCGCGATCCTGCGCCCGCTCGAGGGTCAGTTCGTACCGCCGAAGTTTCCGATCAGCGCGTCGTACGAGTCGCCGCTCGAGCTCAACCGCGGCACGCTCGCGATCGATGGCCAGACGTTCGAGGAGATCCCCGAGGCCAACTCGCTGTTCGCGTGGAGCGCCCCCGAGGATCTCCCCCCCGGTCCGCACACGCTGACGATGGGTGTCGTCGACGAAGCCGATCGTACCGCGATGGTGAGCGTCACGGTCAACGTGCTCGCGAGCTGCAAGAACGGCGCGGCCTGCCCGTCAGGCACGGTGTGCTTCGCCGAGCTGTGTCAGCCGCTCGACGGCGATGCCGGCGGCCTCGGCTCGAACTGCACCACCAACACGGATTGCATCACCGGCCAGTGCGCCTCCGACGGCGCGCAATCGCTGTGCAGCGGCGCGTGCGAAGGTGGCAACACGTGCCCGTCGGGCTTCGAGTGTCTGCCCGAGGCAAACCTGTGCTGGCCCACCTCGGGCGGAGGTTGCTCGGTCGGTGGCAACGACGGGGCGGTGTTCTTGCTGCTCGGACTCGCAGGTTGGTTCGCGACGCGTCGTAGATCGTTAGCCCGCACGTAATACGCAGGTGACGATCAAGGCCAGGGTGATGCGCGGGCTCGCGCGCCTCGCGCTCACGCGAGTTCCCGCAAAGCTGATCGGTCGCCGCCGGCAGGGTGGTGCCGATACCGGACTCGATCCGCAGGTCGCGGCGGTGCTCGAGCTGCAGCGGCGGATGAAGCTGACCGCGCTCGAGACCCACGCGCCGGCAAAGGCGCGCGTGATCGCCGAGCAGGGGCTCTCGCTCCTCGACGTCGCGCTCGAGCCGATGGCCGAGATCATCGAGACCGCCGGCACGGTCCCGATGACGATCTACGTCCCCCACGGTGCGAGTGACCACTGGATCGTCTACCTGCACGGTGGTGGTGGCGTGATCGGATCGGTGAAAGGCTCCGACCCGGTGACGCGGTTGATCGCGGCGCAGACCAGGTGCTGCGTCGCCTCGATCGAGTACCGGCTCGGTCCCGAGCACAAACACCCGGCGGCGATCGAGGATGCGGTGGCCGCGTTCGAATCGATCCGCCGACGTGCGAAGGGGCGCGTGATCGTCGCCGGTGACAGCTTCGGTGGCTTCCTGGCGACGCACGTCGCACGGCGTGCGAAGCCAGACCTCCAGGTGTTGATCTATCCGATGACCGATTCGACGATGTCGAAGCCGTCGCTCGATCGCCACGCCGAGGGCTACCTGCTGACGAAGCCGCTGATCCAGTGGTTCCGCAGCAACTACTGGAACGACTCCGACGATCGCCGCGCCGCCTCACCGCTGTTCTGGACGGACCCTCCGCGGGTCCCCGCGATCGTGATCACCGCCGGGTTCGATCCGCTGGTCGACGAGGGCGATGCCTACGCCGAGGCACTCCAGGCCGCGGGGATCCAGGTGATCCACCGCCGCTATCCGTCGCTGGTGCACGGGTTCTTGAGCCTGTCGGGCGGCGTCAAGGCGGGGCGCAAGGCGATCGACGTGATGTGCCGGGACATCGTCGCCGAGCTCGGCTGAGCGACGACAAACTTGGTGATTCGAGCCCGGGTGATACGATCGTCCGAATGACCGCGGTCCTGATCGCGATGGCCGACATCGGCGCTGCGATGCCGCTCGAGGAGCAGCTGAACGCGGCCGGCGTCGTCGCGACGTGGGACGCGCAGCAGGTCGATGGTCCGCGCGGCGCGACGACCGCGATGGTCGTGCTGGTCGATGCCGATCACCTCGGCACGAAGCTCCCCGTGGTCACGGAGCGCTGGCGCGAACAGCTCTCGGTCCCGGGGGTGGTGGCGATCGGTAGCTCCGCGGTCGCTCGGTCCCAGGCCCCGCTCGCGCGCGTCACGCTGCTCGCGTCCGGTGCTCGGATCGAGACGGTGATGACCGCGATCAAGGAGGCCGCGAAGTTGCGGCTCGCCTCCGGGATGCGGTGGCCGGTGTTGCGCGCGGCCGCGGGCATGCCGCCGATCGCCGAGAGCCCCGCGCACTGGCAGCCGACGCTGGCGGCCGCCCGCTCGGTCGACATCGAGATCCCGCGCTCCACCCTGCGCTGGCACGCGCCGCACTACGTGACGCCGACGACGAAGCTCGACGAGCTGCGCGAGGATCGCGTGCTCACGGTCCCGGAGCTCGAGGCGGTCAAGGTGATCGATGGAACGCGCACCGTGCAGACGCACGTCAGGGCCGGGCCCCTCGATCCGCTGCAGACCGCGCGCTTGCTGTGGGCGCTCGGCTCGCTGGGTGCGCTCGACTTCACGGCGGAGGTGCGCGACGTCGCGACCGGGCCGCGCCGCTTGCTCTCCGATCTGCGCGATCACCTGCGCGCACGGATCAAGCGGCTCGAGGGCAGCACGTTCTACGACGTCCTCGAGCTGACGCCGCTCGCCGAGTACGAGCACATCGAGGCCGCGTACGAAGCGGTCGCGAGCCGGTTCTCGCCGCAGTTGCTCGAAGCGCACGATCTCTCCGAGCTGCACCCGCAGGTCAAGCCGATGTGGGACCTCGTCGAGAAGGCCCGCGCGGTGCTCGTCGATCACGCGGCGCGCGGGCGCTACCACGATTGGTTGCGCGGCAAGATGTCGACGCTCAAGACGGTGTGGGCGGTGGAAGCCTCGACGGTCCAGACCGCGGAGGCCGCGTTCCTCCGAGGACAACGCGCGCTCGGCGAAGGCGACGTCCACAAGGCGATGAGCGAGCTCGCGGTCGCGTGCCGTCACTTCCCGGGGCACCCGGAGTACGAGGCGAACTTCGCGTGGGCCCGCTATCGCGTGCAGGTCTCGTCGGGCAAGGACCGCGTCGAGGGTGCGGTCGCCGAGCGCAAGCACCTCGAGGGGCTGCTGCTCGGGTGCCGGCCGTGGCCGAAGGCGCTGGTCCCGCTCGCGCTGCTGTGTGCGGCGAGCAACGATGCGGACTCCGCGCGGTGGCACCTGCACACGGCGTTGACGATCGATCCCACGATCCCGGCGGCGGCGCAGCTCGCGCAGCGTCTCGGCATGCGCCGGTACTGATCACGGCGTCGCGGTCCGACTTGGATCGTGCCGATGCGACCTCGTGGGGACTCGACGCGGGCATCCGTGCATTTCATTTCTACCGGTGCACTCGCATGCGGTGCGCCGGAGGGTCGCCAACGCGCCAACCTCCGCCAACCTTCGCCAAGGATCGGTCAGTCGGACACGCGCTCGCACGGATCTATCGCGAC
>JANNBP010000489.1:0-2798 GCA_031385555.1 Deltaproteobacteria bacterium
GTTGCGCAGTGGGAGTGGAACCTCGCGCTGCTGGAGCGCGTAGAGCTGCGTGCCCGTCGCGACGTTGAGCATCGTGGTCATCGCCTCCATGAGTTGGGGCAGGCGATCGACGGCGCGCATCGAGATCTCGGCGTTCTGTCGCAGCGCTTCGGCGTTGAGCCGCACCGCCTCGACGACCGCTTGTCCGAGCCCGGCGACGGTGCTGTCGATGCGCGGATCGCTCACGCGCTCGATCGTGTGATCGCTGCCGGCAGCATTGCGCTCGCCTTTGGAGACCTGGATGTACGCCGCCGGCACGTTCTCAACGGCCCTGCCGTCGTCTCCGATCGGATCGAGGCGGTATTTGCCGGGCGTGGTCACCGCCTCGTGGAGGTCATCGAGATCGGCTTCGATCGGCAGCGTCAGCGGACGGCCATCGCGCGCGTACACCAACTCAGGTGCACTACGCGGCTTCAACCGCCGAACTCTCCACGCGGTCACCGTGCTGGGGACCTCGAACGTATCGCCTGTGACCGTGAACGCCAGCTCACTCATCATCGTGCTCCTTCGGTGAGGGCACTCGCGGCGCCCTCTACTCTTCAAAGCACCCGACTTGGCCGAAACTACGACGCGGCAGGAAAATAGCTGGCGTGGTTCTTTCGCCACCACGCGATCTCAAGTGCTCTGCGATCTTTGGCGGCGAGATGCCCCGATCTTTGGGCCGAACATCCCGTCATGATCTGCCAACTCGTCGGGAGGCGCAGCGTCGGACCAGGCGGACGGATCTCCACGGTTGATGCCCGTTTGCACACGCGCGCGATCTTTCTTCGGATCCGACAGCCGTTGGCCAGGCTGGTTGCAAGGGAGCAGCCCGATCGGGCGGCGCTGGAAAGCGCAGTTCGTCGCGTGCGAGTCCATCATTTTACTGGGGGCGAAGGTGGCCCAGAGATCGCGGCTGAACGCCGAGAAGCGCGACTTCTCAACGATCTCGGCGGCGAGGGAATCGTCGCTTCTCAATAATCTCGACGCGACTCCGCACCGATGATGGAGTCGCGACCTCGCGTCGACAGTCGGTTACCTCGGCGGAACCGCCGCGCATCGCGAAGCGTTGTGCCGTGAGGTTGGGTCCAGCGATCATCTGGTCGCTGCGTTGTCACCGACGCGACCGGAAGAATTTTCCAACAATCGCTTCTTTTTTGGACCGCACTGCGAGTAGAAGGGAAGTGAGGTCGTCGGGGACGACCAGTTGTTGGTGCAGGTAGCAGGTGAATGCACGGCCCGCGGGATCGCGAGCCGGACCATCACCCGTGGGTATTGAACGTCGATACGCGTGGGACGCGCATCGCACGAGACCGGTCTGTTCCTCGAATCCCTCGTCGAGGACTTGGTTCAAAGGAGTCGGCATGCGGTTCGTCGTGTTGTTGGTAGGTGTCGTGCTCGCGATCGTGATCGCAACGACGTCGTCACGTGGTGACGGTGAAGCCATCGAGCCGGTCGGTGCGACCGATGAGCCGGTGATCGGAACGCCGATCGAGCCACTCCCTGGATCCGACATACCTCAGCACCAACCGTTCACGCCGTACGACTATGGCGGCCCACGCGCGGCGTGGAGCTACGAGCAACTCAGGCCCGAGGAAAAGGTCACCGCGGATCGAGGCCTGAACGAGGACCAGACGCAGATCCAGAACGGGTATGCGGCTGCGTCGGCAGCGCTGGCCGTCCAGGCGACGGCGGAACGCGCGGCGCTCCAACTCGGCGTCGACGAGCCGCTCGGGGCCACAGGGGTGATTCCGTGATGCGCACGGCCGTCGCCGTTTCCCTCTCCCTGGCGTTCGGGTGTGCGAGCTCGAGCCCTTCGCTCGACAAGGCTTCGATCGGCAGCCTCAGCTTCGGGACTCCGAGCGGATGGACGACTCGAGATGTCTCGAGCCCGCAACGCAAGATGTTCGAGTGGTCGCCGACAGACAACGAGCGCAAGGAGTCGCTGACGGTCATCCGCAGCGATCGCCCGGCGATGGCGAAGGCGACGCAAGCGCAACTCCAACACCTGATGCGCGAGGCCCAGCGGGCGATGCCGGACGCGGCGTTCTCCGCACCGATCTCGTTCACCACGCGACATGGATTCCGTGGCGCACGTATCGAGGGCAGCTTCACGCCGCCGGGATCGAGTGTTCGCTATCACAGGATTCACGCGACGTTCGTGGATGGCAGCGCGCTCATCAACGTGCTGTACACGTCCCGCGAGCTCGATCGCGAGAGCTTCGACGCGGTGCTCGACAGCTTCTTCCGGGAGGGTGTGTGATGTTGCTCCGAACCATTATAGTCATCGCGATCACTGCGACAGCCCTCGACGCAAGTGCCGCAGAAATATGCGGGAACGGCATCGACGACGATCTGAACAATCTCGTTGATGAAGGTTGCTATCCAGGGCTCGTCACCCAGTGCGAGAACCCGCTGTCCTGCGAGGAAACGGGCTACGTCGCTCCCAAGGTTGGCGGGCTACACTACTCGTTGCCTCCGGATGTGGCCCCGAGCTCTCCGTTCGGCATCCCCCTCTCATTTCGTCGCTTCTACATGTCGAAATTCGAACCAGGAGGAGCGGCACCTGCGTACCGCAAAGCCCTCGGCGAGCACTGGGGGCACTCGTACGCGACCTGGCTCGATCGCAACACCGTTCCAAACCCAGACCAGATCGTCGTGCACCTGCCCCGTGGGCAGGACGTGATGTTCGAGTATGCGAACCCATCACCGGATGGCCTCTGGGAGGAGTTCAAGATCAAGCAGCCGGGCCACCACTACCAGTGGCTGAGGCGTCGCTT
>JANNBP010000113.1:0-2766 GCA_031385555.1 Deltaproteobacteria bacterium
ACACGGGGCGCTTGGTCGAGATCGCCGCACCCCGCCCGACCTCGATCGCCGTCGACGAGATCAGCGTGATCGGCTGCGCCTTGCATGGATCGAGGTCCACCGATCGCGCGCCCTTCGCACCGGCGATGAACGCCTTGCCCAGCGCGGTCTTCGCCTCGCGGCACACCGCGGCCTGCAGCTTGAGGGTGCGACTGCGATGGCGAAGCTTCGCCGACACCGTCAGCGGTTGCTGCGCGGCGGTCAGCCCCTCCGGCACGTCGAACGCGTAGCGGATCACGTGCGCCTCGCGCGCGGCCAGCGTCTGGGTCTGGACCTGCGTGCGGAACTTCGCCATCTCGTGCTCCTCGAGCACCTCGCCCTTGTCGTCGACGACGAGCGTGCGCAGGACGTGGGTGTCTTCGTCATCGGGATCGGTCTCGTGGGTGAGGCCCGACGCGACGAGGCGCTTGCCCTGCTTGTCGGTGACCTCGAGCTCGATCCAGGTGTCCTGGATATCGAGCACGCCGCCGGGGAACCGGTGCCCGACCAGCACGTTCCGGATCACGACGTCGAACGCGACCTTGGATCCCGGCGCCATCGGCGCCCCATCGGCGGGCAGGTGCCATTTCGGGTTACTCCCCAGGACGTCGCTGCGCTCGGCGATCCGCGCGCCCGCGACATCGATCGACGCGACGCCTTCCAGCTTCGCCTGGGAACGCTGGAGGTGCTCCTGATCGCCGCGCATCCCGGCCATCCAGGTGTGGCCGCCGAGGAAGCGATGCGAGGCCATCGTGCGTCCCGAACCCTGTCCCGAACCCTGCTTCGCGCCGAGCTCCTTGTCCGAGGCCGGCTCGCGCTCCATGTGGCAGTCGATGCAGGTCCGCTTCTCGACCTTGTCGATCCGCGCCATGCCGTTGCCGGTGTACGCGCTGTTGCGCCACATGCCGGGCTCGTCGAGCCCCGACAGGTGCACGGGCATCGCCATGTCGTTCGAGAGGAAGCCGCGATGGCACCCGACGCACAGCTCGGTGCCCAGCTTGTCGAGCGGCACGCGAACTTGCTGCTTGTGCGCCGCGACCGAGCGCGCGTCGCCGAGCACCGGTGCGTCGATCGGCGTGCGCGACCATAGATAGCTGCCGTTGCCGTCCTTCGTCGTCGCAGCGATGCCATGACACAGCCGGCAGCTGACACCGGTGTGCGAGCGCAGATCCGCCGGAGGCACCTCGCCCTGCGTCATCAAGCCGTCGACGACGAGCGGCATGTCGTGACAGCCACCGCAGTGCTTGCTGTTGGTCTTGCCGAGCTCCTTGCGGACCACCTCGACATTGAAGCGATAGATCGGGTTGCCGAACGACGCGAACGAGTGCGCGCTCGTCGACCACTGCGCTTGCGCGTCGGGGTGACACGACCCGCAGCTATCGGCATCGGCGAGCATCTCACCGTCCGAGACGTCGCCGCTCCCACGAGATGTCAGCTTGACCAGGCTCGGGCCATGCTCGCCGGGTGCGCTCGGCAACTTCACCGCGACGGTGATCGGATCTGGCCGCGTGGTCTCGATCCGCGCCGACGGATCGCCACCACACGCGACGAGCATCACGGCGAGCCCGATCAACCGCACGCCTAGCTCTTCCGCTTCCGTGAGATCAGCGTGGCGAGGAAGATGCCCAGCACGCCACCGAGCGCGCCGAGGCCGAGGCCGAGGCCCATCGCCTTGCCGCCGCCGGGAGGTTTCGAAAACCCACCGCCACCGCCCGACGAGCGCTTGTAGTTGATCTCCGTCAGGTCGCGCTTGATCACCGAGCCGAGGTCGAGCTTGCCGCGAGGCGCGAACGCCACCTTGCTCGCCGCGATCGGGGCGCTGGCAGCGGACCCGCCGTTCGGCGGACCGCCCCACACACCGCGCTGCGGGTTCTGGCAGGTGATCGGGCCGCTCCACCAGTGGCGGATCGCGTAGCGCGCCTGGAAGTAGTTCTCGCTCGACGGCTGCGCGCCGTACTCGAGGCCCTGCTTGCTCCACGTCTCGCGGCCACCCGTGATCGCCTTGGCTTCCTTGAAGCGGAGATCATCCTTCATGTCCTGCTTGCCGTAGCGCGCGTGCAGGCGCGTCAGCACGTAGTAGCCCTGCCCGAGCCGGCCGCCGACGACATCCCCACCGAACGACATCGCATCCGCATCCATCGGGACCTGCGGCGGACACGGATCGCACTTGAAGCTCGGGTTCGTCGTCCACGCGTACTCGGTGACGACGGCGCCGGGGTTGGCTTCGACCGTCTTGTCGAACAGCGCGGCGTAGAACTCGCTGAACCGGCTGCGAACGTCGTTCTTGACGTCGAAGTTCGTCGGGATCACGACGTTCTTGTAGTTCGAGACCTCGTAGCGCTTGTCGGCGAGGGGCGGGATGGCGGCGCCGACGTCGATGTCGATGGACGAGGGTGCGATGGCAAAGAAGGACTCGGTCAAGATCGAGGCGAAGTTCGACGTCGCCGAGTACAAGATCCTGATCCTGTCGGCGACCGAGGCGACGGGCCTCGAGCGCTGGCTCAAGGCGAACGGCTACCAGATCCCGGCAGGTGCCGAGCCACTGCTGCGGCCGTACGTCGAGAATGGATCGAAGTTCTTCGTCGCGAAGGTCGATCCGAAGAAGGTGCAGATGGTCGACGGCCGCGCGCAGCTGTCGCCGATCCGGTTCCACTACGAGAGCGAGGAGTTCGCGCTGCCGATCCGCCTCGGCATGGCGAACTCGACGGGCAAGCAGGACCTGATCGTCAACATCATCGCGAAGTCGCG
>JANNBP010000114.1:0-1718 GCA_031385555.1 Deltaproteobacteria bacterium
CTCGAAGGTCTCGGCAGCCTCCACAAGCACGACATCTTCATCGCGATCCGCGCGGCGACGATCGTCGTGTTCGCCCACCAAGGCTTTCGTCTGATCCACGCGGGCGATGTCCCGTCGACTGTTGAATCTCGGTGGCGGTCGGGGTGATCACTACGCGGCCTTCGTTCGCGTTGCAACAGCGGGCGTGGAGTTCTCGTGACGAGTGAGTGCGCGCATCAGTTGGGTCATGCCCTCGCGCGCGCCCATGATCCTGCGAAAGCGTGTCGCGGCGTCGGCGACCGCGGTGACGGTCCACCGCAAGATCATCTTGCCGCCTCGCCAGCGCTTCACGCGACGAGAGAGCTGACGCACGGAGCCCATCAGGTTCTCGATCGCGTTCGTCGTGGAGAGCTGACGCTCGAGCTTCTTCGGAAGACGGAGTCGCTTCACGGCGAGCGTCTCGTCGAGCCCTTCCTCGAGCGAGGACGCTGCTCCGGGATGATCGTTACGCAGTCGGCGCACGAGATTCGTCAGCATCGTGCGTGCACGGTCAGCGTCGCTCGCGGCGTACGCATCGCGGAGTGCTTGCCGCACCGACGGCCTCATCTCATCGGGGAGCTGGTCGAGGACGTTCCTCATCTTGTGCGCCTGGCAGCGCTGGACGATCGCACTCTCGCCGAACACGTTGCGGACGGCCTTCGCGAGTGCCTTCGATCCGTCGATCACGACCAGCGTCGGGCGATCGGTGCGGAGTCCGCGTTCGCGCAGATCGGCGAGCAGCGCGGTGCACGCGGCGGCGTTCTCGGTGGCGCCCTCGCGAACACCGAGCACGTGCTTCTTGCCGTCGGCGTCGATGCCGAGTGCGACGAGCAGCACGTGCTCCTCGATGTGCACGCCGTCGATCATCACCACGCCGAGATCGAGCGCGCCAAGATCGCGGCCGAGCCACTCCGCCATCTGTCGCTCGGTCGCGGCGACGAAGCGACGGCTCACTGCACTTCGACTCGTGCCGCGCGACGGCAGATCCGCGGGCAACGGCTCCAACGATCGCGCGTAGCGGCGCGTCGAGACACCAACGAGCATCTGCTCGACGGCGCGCTCGTGCAGCGGATCCTCGGCACCGAACGTCGTCCACGACGGCAGCTGAACCTCTTGGCCATCGAGCGTGCGTGCGCGAGGTCGACGCACCTGCACCCGTCGACCACCCATCACCAGCTCTCCGGGCGCCGATCCCGATCGTCGTGCTTGACGCGTCGGCAGGTGCGCGTACTTCGGCCCGACGAGCCGCGTGCGCTCCTCCTCGAGTACACCCGTGAGTGCGGCCGTCCCGGCGCTGATCACGAACTCGCGCAAGTTCTCTCGCACGAGGTCTTGCAGCCCGAGCGCAAGCTGCGCCCTGGTCTCGTCGCGAGTGAGCTCGCCGAGCGTGGCGCGGAGCTGAGGACGAGTGGCTTCCGTCGGTCGTGTCTTCCTGGCAGTCTTCTTCATGGCGGTCTCTCCGGTTTTGAGCCCCGAGAATCCTCTCGGGGTCGGTTTGACCGCCACCTCAAATTTCAACAGGGATCGGGACTACGCCTCCACGCGAGCATTCAAGCGAACCACCTCCATTTAGTTGTCGAGGCCGACCACAAGGACACGCTTGCTGCCGGCGTTCAGGTGTTCCTCAACTCGGCTGCGAAACGCATCAACGCCGCGATTTCTCGGCGGTGTGGCGCGCGACGACGCGGCGAGGTGTTCGC
>JANNBP010000514.1:0-24814 GCA_031385555.1 Deltaproteobacteria bacterium
CCTCACAAACGCGGTGGGTGTATTCCGAGGGGACTGTCTTCAGATCCTTAACTTCCGATCAGCAACCTCGCGAAATTCCTTTCGCGACTGGGGACGGTCCTCACAAACGCGGTGAGGCGTGATGCGAACCCTCGAGTTGCCGAGGCGTGATGCGAACCCTCGAGTTGCCTGCGGGCAAGAGCGCGCGGGAATGGGGTCGGATCCACGGCGAGAGCTTTCGCGGCGAGATCGCGACACTGTCCGTGCTGCGGACGTATCTGCGCACCAAGGTCGGGAGCTTCCAGCCTGCCGATCAGGTCGCGTCGAGTACCACTTCCGACGACCCGATCCCTGGTGCCGACGGCTCGCGACCCTGCTTCGCCCCGCAAAGTCACACCACCAGGTTCCACGGCGTGCTGTCGTCTGCTCATGGTTGGCGAGTCGCCGACTCTTCACGTTCCGCTGCGACGCGCGCGCTCGATGCCGTCGAGGATCAGCTCGAGGCCGAAGCCGAACTCGTTGCCGAATGCGTAGCCGGGCTGGAGCACCCGGCTCGTCGCGAACTCGGCCAGGTGCGGGAACAGACCGACCGGCATCTGGCTCATGATCTGCGTTGCGACGTCCTCGGCCTGCTTTGGGCTCTGGAACGGCAGGCTCAGCTCCTGCTGCACGAAGCCATAGATGAACGCATCGAGAACCGCGTAGGCATGGCCGGTGAGCTCGAGTGAGAGGCCGCCTCCTCGCAAGGAACCAAGCACGGCGTCGTGGTGCTTCAACGTCGCGAGCCCGGGGTTCGCACGCGACTCGAGCAGCGAGATCGCCCACGGGTGTCGCTTCAGCACGGCACGCGCCGAGTGCGCGCGCACCCGCATGCCTTGCCTCCAATCCGTCGAGCTCGGATCGGGTAGCTCGATCTGCGCGAACACCGCGTCGACCATGCCGTCGAGGATGTCGTCCTTGTTCTTGACGTGGTGGTAGAGCGACATCGCCTCGACGCCGAGCTCGTGCGCCAGGCTGCGCATGGTGAGCCCTACGAGGCCGGCTTCGTCGGCGAGCGTCACGGCCACGGTCATCGCCCGCTCACGCGTAAGCGGCGCGCGTTCCCTCGGCTTTCGGCGCTTCGCCATCACCGCATTCTGCCACCGCCTTGACATCCGTACAACGTAAGGCTACAAGCCTTACTTAGTAAGTCTATGACCAATCGAGGATCAACCATGAACGGAATGATGACGACGACGGTGGCTCAGATGACTCACGCCCAGCCCATGCAAGCGATCGTTCAACGGAGCTACGGCAGGGTCGACGTGCTGCAGCTCGGCGAGATCGCCCGGCCCGTGGTCGGCCCGCACCAGGTGCTGCTCGAGGTGCGCGCGGCCGGAATGGATCGTGGCACCTGGCACCTGATGACCGGCAGGCCCTATCTGATGCGGCTCATGGGCTTCGGCTTCCGCCGTCCGAACAACCGGATCGCGGGGCTCGACGTCGCCGGCACGGTGGTCGCCGTTGGCTCGGGCATCACACGCTTCAAGGTCGGCGATGCGGTGTTCGGCATCGCCGAGGGTTCGTTCGCGGAGCTCGCGCTCGCGCGGGAAGACAAGCTCGCGCGCAAGCCGTCCGCGCTGTCGTTCGAACAGGCGGCGGTCTGTGGGGTCTCGGCGCTCACGGCCCTCCAGACCGTTCGCGACGCGGCGCGGGTGGGCGCCGGGCAGCGGGTGTTGATCATCGGCGCGTCGGGCGGCGTTGGCTCGTTCGCGGTCCAGTTCGCGAAGGCGTTCGGCGCAGAGGTCACCGGCGTGTGCAGCACCGCCAAGATCGAGCTCGTGCGCTCGCTCGGCGCCGACCACGTCGTCGACTACCGCACCACCGACTTCACCGCCGGCCCGGCGAGGTACGACGCCATCCTCGACCTCGGCGGCAACACGCCGCTGTCGCGGTTGCGTCGCGTGCTCACCAGGCGCGGTGTGGTGGTGTTCGTCGGCGGAGAGCACGGCGGCGATTGGTCGGCGGGGTTCGGCCGTCCGCTGGGCGCGATCATCTTGGGGCTGTTCGTGAAGCAGCGCTTCGTGATGATGGCTGCGAGGGAACACTTCTGCGACCTCGTCCGGATCGCCGCATTCGTCGACGAGGGCAAGCTCCGCCCGTTGATCGATCGCACGTTCACGCTGCGCGACGTGCCCGAGGCGATGCGCCGGCTGGAGGCAGGTCAGGTGACGGGCAAGATCGCCATCCGGGTGGCCTGAACTGGCGGCGCGGCGATGCGCCGACTCGAAGCCGACCTCGTCGGCAAGCGTCGTGAAGATCGACAACGTACGAGATTTCTCCGAAAGGCTGCATCCTTTCCGGGGTTGCGGGACTTGGCTCTGTGAAGCGCTTGTCGCGCCTTGTCGAACAGGAGTCCCCATGAAAAATCTCGGAACTGCGGATCGAATCGGTCGGATCGTCGCGTCGTTGGCAATGGTGATCGCTGCGGTGGCACTACCGTGGCCGGGCGTCATCCGATTGCCTGTATTCTTGGGACTCGCTGGCTACATGATCGTGACCTCCATTGCCGGCACCTGTCTCGGCTACAAGCTGATGGGCTACTCGACCTGCCCCAACAAGCGGCTGGCGTGAAGTCCGCGGCGCTCTCTGCGTTGACGGGCAAAGCCATCGCCGGCGACAACGAGGCGCTGACCGATCTCGTCCGCATTCATCACGACCGCGTGTATCGGTTTGGCAAGCGGTTCTGTCGGGCCGAGGATCTCGACGACGCAGTCCAGGGAGCGTTCATCACCTTGGCCCGGCGTCAGGATGTGATGAGACACGCCGGCGTGGTGTCGTGGTTGTTCACGGTCGTCAAGCACACCTGCCTGCGGTTGTGGCGGTCGGTACGTCGTGAGAAGCAGCGGCTCGGTGAGCGGATCGATGTCGTCGAGGCTTCGATCCCCGATGAGCAGCTCGATCCCGAGCAGGCGCTCCTGCGGTTCGAGCTCGTCCAGGCGGTGCAGACGGGCATCGCCGAGCTCGACGAGGAGAGCCGCTCCGTGATCGTGCTGGTCGATCTCGAGGGCTTCAGCGGGCAGCATGCCGCCGAGGCGCTCGGCATCTCCGTGCCGGCGTTGAAGGCGCGCTTGCATCGGGCGCGAAATGCCCTCCGCGTGAGCCTGGCGGCGTCCGTTCGTGCCGACATGAACTGAGCATTCGGGGCCACCTCATCGTTCCCGGCTTCGTTGCTCGCGGCCACCGCCTGCCCGACGGCGGGAAGCGTTCAGGCAACTCCGACTGCTTCGCCCTCGCCGCCTATGCCGGCACCGCGCGAGGGTGATGCCCTGGCGACCCCGTACCTGATTCTCCTTCCTTCACCCGGGTGAGCTGAAGAATGCCCCACGCCAACTCTACGACGAGAAACACCGCCAGCAGGTGGCTTGCTCCGTTTGCCAGGGCCCACACCATCCAGGCCGAAAACGCCAGGCGGTTCACGCCGTCAGCTCGGCCCAAGAAGGCCGACGGTCGCAGGAGGCGGATCACGCTCCACATGGTGACCGTCGAGCCGAGCAGGCCAACGAAGAACAGGTGAGCGGGCTCGAAGTCCGGCAGCGGATCACCTCCCACGCCAAGTGAAGCTTGCACCGTCTTGAGAGACGCCAAGAACAGGGTCGCCGTCCATGGCGTCGCGAAAGCCACCGTGACGGCGAGGTCGTACCAAGCGCTGGCCAGCACGATGGAGCGACCGGGAAAGCGTACGACGTGGGTCGTGGGCTTCATGGCTGCACCGCCCGGGCGCCCGCCACGAGCTGCGGCGGGCGCGGCCTCATGAGCTTCGCTGTGAGCTTCGCTGTGAGCTCGCGGGTGGTGAACCGCGAAAGCAGTGCCGTGACGTAGTTCCCGGTGCCGTGGATGACCGAGGCCTGGTTCGTCAAGAGGCCACCGAGCAGGGGCAGGGAATTAGCATGATGGCCGATGCGGGCATGCGTTCGGCACCAGGGCTCGTGCGACTTGACGTCGATGCGGAGCTCCCCTCGCCGGCGTTGTACCTGGCTTTTCACCGGGAGCTGCGCACGGTGCCCCGTGTTCGGCTGGTCATCGAGGCGCTCGCCGCGGCGCTGCGCGATGGGCTCCGCTAGCCAGCGACACCGGTTAGAGCTCGGCCACGAAGCTTGTCCGTGTCCGGCCAGCCGGCGGACAGCTCGTCCGGCCGGCGGACGATCAGAAGCGCAAGCGAGCGGATTCACGCGAGCGAAGCGTTGGCCCGAGGCGTGCTGAGTCGGGTCGCGTGGTCGCTCACATCAGCTCGTTCACCCTCGATGGCATCGATGCCGTGCTGCTCGACATCGAGACCGAGATCTCGAAGGGCTTGCCCTTCTATCACGTGGTCGGCTTGCCGGCGACGTCGGTGCGCGAGGGCGGCGTGCGCATTCGCAGTGCGTTGAACAGCGTCGCGCACGACATCCCGCACAAGCGCGTGACCGTAAATCTCGCGCCGGCGGATCTCAGGAAGCAGGGATGCGCGCTCGATCTGCCGATCGCGATCGGCGTGATGCGCGCGGATCGCGAGTATCCGGCGACGCCCCTGGAGGGGCTGCTCGTGATGGGAGAGCTCGGGCTCGACGGGGCGATTCGCAGGGTGCACGGCGTGCTGGCCGCCGCGATGCTGGCGCGCGACCGAGGGATGCGCGGCGTGGTCGTGCCGTCGGCCAACGCCCGCGAGGCAGCGGTGGTCGAGGGTATCGAGGTGTATGCGGTCGATCACCTGTCGGAGATCGTGTCGCTGCTGCAGGGCCAGAGGAGCCGGATCGAGCTGATCGAGCCCGGCGAGCGCGGACCGCGCGCGACGTTCGGCGTGGACATGTCCGAGGTGCGTGGCCAGGAGTTCGCGCGGTACGCGATCGAGGTCGCGGTGGCTGGCGGTCACAACCTGTTGCTCGCAGGGCCGCCGGGCACGGGCAAGACCATGCTGGCGCGCCGGATTCCGACGCTGCTGCCGGAGATGTCGCGCGTCGAGGCGCTCGAGACCACCAAGATCTATTCAGCGATCGGCTTGGCGAGTGGGTTGATCGACGAGCGTCCGTTTCGCGCGCCGCACCACACGATCTCGGCGGCGGCGCTGCTCGGTGGTGGAGCCACGCCGCGGCCTGGAGAGATCTCGCTGGCGCACAACGGCGTGCTGTTCCTCGACGAGCTCCCCGAGTTTCAGCGCGGTGCGATCGAGGGCCTGCGCCAACCGCTCGAGGAGCGCCAGGTCACGATCGCGCGCGTCAACGGCTGGATGAAGGTCCCGTCCTCGTTCTTGCTCGTGGCGGCGGCGAACCCGTGTCCCTGCGGCTGGGCGAGCTCGGGGGTTCGAGAGTGCACGTGCTCCCAGAGTGCGATCGATCGGTACCAGCAGCGGATGTCCGGGCCGTTGCTCGATCGGATCGATCTGCAGGTGTTCGTCGCGCCGGTGTTGCTGGCCGAGCTTCGCGACCAGACACCCGGCGAGTCGTCCGCGGCGATCCGCGCGCGGGTCGCCGCGGCGCGCGAGCGGCAAGTCGCGCGGTTGGCGCCCTGGGGGTTGCATTGCAACGCCGAGATGTCCTCGACGGTGATGCGCGCGACGTGTCCGCTCGACGATGCGTGCGAGAGGGCGCTCGAGGAGATCGTCGAGAAGCGTCGCTCGTTCACGGCGCGATCGGTCGATCGACTGATCAAGACCGCCAGAACACTCGCCGATCTCGAAGGCAAGGCCGAGATCGATCCCGACTGCCTCCACAACGCCGCGCATTTTCGCGACCCCGATCCGCTGGCCGACCGCGACATCGACCTGCTTGCCGCCGCGAGAGCTGCGGTGCAGCAGCAACCCAACGGCGTCACGAGCGCCCCGTAGCGCCCGAGCTCCCCGCGCCCACAACCGCTCCCATCGCCGAGCGGATCGCCGCGGCGCCTGCATTCACGTCTAGCCAGGAGAGTCCGATGCTCGAAGTCACCCCGCTCGCCAAGCACATCTACCGTCATCTCGTCCGTGCGGTTCGTCGAGGGACCGCGTCCCTCACGTACGGGGAGCTCACCACCGCGATCGCCGACAAGTTCGAGATCCACCCGCGCAGCCCCGCGTTGTTCAACGCCCTCACCGAGGTCACCGTCGCCTGCCGAGAGCGCGAGCTTCCGGCGGTCACCGCGGTCGTCTGGAAGTCCGGCGCGAACCGCCCGAGCGACGGATACTACAAGATCGCGTACCCGCGCCTGCGCAGCTTCGAGACGCAGGTCGCGGCGTGGAGAGACGAGCACGCGCGCGTGCTGCGCGAGGCCGACCAGCTGCCGGCGGCGCTGTGACAGTTCGTGCTCGACCACGGTGGGTGGGTGAGGACGAGGCGACCACCACGACGTGCGCCACGCGAGCCGCGTTACCGTCCCATGTCTCGCGGCACTACGCCTTCGCGCTACCTGCCCCACCGTCGACGATGGCGCGCGCACCGTTGGGACTCCAGCTCGCGTCGATCGAGCAGCATCTCCCGAGCTCGGCGCATCCACAGCGAACCTTGCACGTTGTGTCGCTCGAACCAGTCCCCGGTCGAGGCGACTCGTCACAACGCTCGATCGGGGTCGGCTACCACGCGACGCGCCAGCAACCGCCGATCGTGTCGGAGCGTCCCCTTCCAGCCCACCACGAGCGGATCGACTGGTGCCCCATCAACTCGCGCATCGGTGTGTCGGTTGCACGACCCGCCGACCTGCTGCCTTCGAGTGCGTGCGAGCCCGTCGATGTCGACGCGGCTCGCTTCATCGGCGCGACGATCCGGTTGTTCGACGTCGACGTGCTCGTCGTCCAGGTCGCGCCACGCGTGATCGGCGATCGCGGCGAGGCGCCGGCCCTGGTGGCCGCGTTTCAGGCGCGGTTCCAGCGCACGATCGTGCTCGTCTCGCGGGATCGCCGCGGGGTGCCGACGTTCTTCGGCCCCGGGCCGATCGCGCTGGTGCTGTCGAAGATCCCGTTCGAGGCCCTGACCTGGCAGCGCTTCCGCTACCGGCCACCGCGCCCGATAATGTTGCCGATCCCGATCGATCCACCGCGGCAGGACAGTGCGAGCTACGAGTACGGCAGCGTCGAGGCGAGCGCGTATCGCAGCGCCGACAACCAGCAGATCGGCATCCCGACACGCGACCTCGGCAGACGCACGCGGACGATCCCGGGATAAGGAGTCAGCGAGCGATCGGCGCGGGGCCGGACGGTGGCGGGACATGCGGAGCGTCGAGGCTGACGAACGCCGCGATCTTCGCTTCGGCCTGATCCTCGACGTGATCGCGACCGAGCGTCGCCTTGCGCGCCCTGTCGAGGTTGGTGATCACGAGGTCGGCGCCGATCAGCGTCAGGATCAGCACGTTGGCCTCGAACTTGAGGACCGACAGGATGACGTCGAGGGGGTGGAGCTTGAGCTGCGCGACCAGGCTGCCGAGGGCGATCACGATGAGGACCGCCGAGCTGATCATGGTGATCAGGTAGAACTTGCGGACGCGCTTGATCTTGTAGAGCGCCTCGGCTTCGGACATCGGCGTCGCGAGCGCGAAGCCCGAGCGCGCGAGCAGGATCTGGCCGGCGATGATGCCGATCACGCCACCGATGAACCAGCCGGAACCGGTGAACTGGTACGGGACGATCAGGATGACGTACGCGAGCAGCGCGTAGATCGGCGCGGCGACGACGATCAGCCAGCCCGGCGCGGTGGAGCCGGGGAACAGCAGCTTGATGACGAGCGAGGCGCGGACGAGGCCCGGCATCAGCGAGATCGCCTTCGGGGCGAGCTGCAGCATCGCGATCATCGTGATCTTGAACGGCAGCAGGCTGCGCGAGATCGCGCCGAGGTTGAGTGCCTTGACGTCCTCGGCGTTGATCTGGCCCTCGAACACCGTGCGCAGCGGATAAAGGAAGACGATGAACGGCGTCCCCATGAACAGGAACCACCCGATCAGCAGCATGCGGCGCTGCTTGCGCCAGTGCGCCCAGTGGCGGAGCTGACTCCAGCAGATCGCGAGGAACAGCCCTTCCGCGATCACCGGCGCGAGCTTGACCACGCGGATCGGCGTGGCCTGACCGACGAGGATGCCGTCGAGGAACCCGATCACCGTCAGCGGGATCAGTGCGCACGCGACGAGGAACAGCACCGAGCGCCGCCACGCGAGGAACGCCTGCAGGTTTGGATCGGCGATCGGCGGATACGCGCTCTCGAGCGCCGCGCGCTCCGCGGGCAGCACCTCGGTGGGCTCGATGCGCAGGCGGAACGCGCGCTTCGCGGAGATCTTGAGGAAGCTGACGAACTTCGAGCCCGGGACTTCCTCGATGATCTCGGAGACGCCCCACGCGCGCTCCGCCGGCGCGACCCGCGCCTCGGGAAGCGGCGCACCGAGGTGCGGCTGCGTGCCTCCAGCGTACGTTCCACCCGAGTCACCGACGAGCTCGTGGATTCGCTGCGCCTCGCCACCGGCCTGCGTTCCACCCGAGTCACCGACGAGCTCGTGGACTCGCTGCGCCTCGCCACCGGCCTGCGTTCCACCCGAGTCACCGACGAGCTCGTGGGTTCGCTGCGCCCCGCCTCCAGCAGCCTGCGTTCCACCCGAGTCACCGACGAGCTCGTAGACTCGCTGCGGTTTGCCACCGGCCTGCGTTCCACCCGAGTCACCGACGAGCTCGTGGATTCGCTGCGCCTCGCGACGTTCTTGCGTACCGAGCTCGATGACGTCCTCGGGATTTTCGGGCGCGGACGACCGAGCAGCAGGCCCCACATGCTCGGGCTGCGGAATGCCGAAGCCGACCATCGTGCCCTGCGAAGGCTTGGGCGGATCACCATCCGGCACGCGGTCATCCTACTCCTCGTCGCCGTGGCATGCAGTGATCGGACCCGCGAGTCCAGCTCCCGCCCAAAAGTTCTCACTCGCCCGGCAGCGATCGTCGACGGGCTCGAAGCGTTCTCGTCTCGGCACCGCTTCGACTGCGCCGCGAAGCCTACCGCATTGATCCGGTCGTCCTTCGAGCTCGCGGCAGCCCATCCTGTAACCGGAGGTCGCAGGTCTGTATGCGGTCCCCCTGCGAGGTCGTCATGGTGATCGTCATGACGGAATTCGTTAGGACCGCGGCTATACGAGCGTCGATCGAGGGATGAGGGAGTCCCCGGCTAACTACGCGACCGTACTCGACGGAGTCCGACGACAGGTCGCACTACGCCGGCCTGCGCGGCGAGCTCGAGCTCGCGCAGAGGAACACCGTGCTCGGCCTCGGGGCGGCGGCGGCTACGACCGGCTTGGTCCACGCGCCGATCATCGATCGCGAAGATGTGGACGGACCCGCGAGTCCGGCTCCCCCAAACGTCGCGACTACTCGTCCGGTGCGGAACGCAGCCACAAGAACGCGAGCCCGAACCCGGCCAGAAAGCCGATCCATCGACTGCTATCCAGCACTTCGCGCCACTCCGGCGGCGCCGCGAAGCCGAGCACGCCGGTGATCAGATTGCCGACCGTGAGGAACAGGCAGAGCACCCAGCCCAACCTCGACGTTCGAGGGATCGAGATCCCGAACAGAAATAGCGAGAGGTAGCTGATCGAGAACTTCGTCGACGACAACGCTTCCTGAAACGAGATCGAGGCGTCATCGATCGGCCGCGCGTGCTGCGCCAGCGAGAGCAGCGACAGGATGTGGTGATCCTCGACGATGTCGAGCACGGCTACGAGCGCCATCGCGCCGAAGCCGAGCCACGCGAACGTGGACTTCAGGTACTTCGCGAGCGCACCAAAGAACGCGGTGTAGAGCACGAGGAACGCGACATCGAGTCCCATCAGCAAGCGCAGGCCACCGGGCTGCGCGAGCAGATCGCGCGTGTACTCGGCGACCGGCTTGTAGTGCTCGTGCGTCTCTTGCGTCGCGCCTGTGATCACCGAGACCGCGACCATGCCGAGCAACACGGCTCCCGTCGCGGCGGCGAGCACCAACGCCTGGCGCTTCATCGACCCAGCGTAAGCCAATTGGTGATGGCGCGCGTCGGCGATCAGGAAGAACAGCGATTCTTCAGGACTCGTCCATGAGGAGCAACGTCGCGAGCTCGTGCCGACACTCGTCTTCTGCGGATCAGTTCTCGTCGAGGCGGAGCGCACCACGCTCGTCGACGACGTGGACCAGCGGTTCGGGGGCCCGCCCGATCGCACGGAACCGGACCACCGGGCGGGCATCGCTGTAGGCCACCGTCCAGTCGGAGGCGCGCAGCGCCTGCGCATAGGGCACGAGCGCGGCGCGCCGAGCCGTGAACATCGCGAGCAGCTCGCGCTCGGAACGCTGTTGCAGACGCGCCGACAGCAGCTCGCGAAAGCCGATCAGATCGTCCCGCTCGAGCACGTCGATCAGCCGTGCACCGAACGTGCGCGCAGCGGCATCGTGCTGCTCGGTTCGCGACGCCGGGGGCGAATACCCACCACATCCCGAGATCGGGATCGCGACTGCGGCCGCGACGACCAACGTAGGAAGACCACGCATGCTCCTGAGATACGCGACCGCCGGCTGCGGCTGACACCGTTCGATTCGCTGCGAACCGAACCGGCGCAGCAACCAGCTCAGGCGATGACGAGACACGTGTACGCGCCGCAGTTGGTCGAGCGCCTACATACCGTCGCAACTACTTACCGGCGTTCGAACCATCGAGGCGCTTGAGGCGCTTGATGATTCGCTGGCGAGTCGCGCGGGCATTCTCGACCTTGTCGGACTCGAGTGCTTGCGGATAGATCAGTGCGGCATCGAGGTGCTGCAAGACCTCGCCAGGCCGATCGAGGTTCAGCAACGTGAGGGCCTGGTTGTAGTGGATGCCCGGGTGATTCCACGAGCGCAGGGCCGTCTCGTAGGTCTTGCTCGCTTCGACGTAGTTGCTCGCATTCAGCGCCACGTTGCCGGCCACGAAGAGCTCGAGCGCACGGTGCTGGTCGGCCTTGCTCACCCCGAGCGCCCACGGCCGGTCACCGGCGGCATCGATCTCGGCCAGCTTCGCCTGCTCCTGCTTCGCACACTCGTCGATCTCCGCGAGATGGGCCTCGATCGTTTTTTGTAGGGTGGGTGAAAGTGGACTGTTGACCTCGGCCGCTTTGAGGGAGAGGAAGCGCCGATAGAAGAACTGCGCATCCACGCAGCTGCGAGCTTGGCGATGGCTCTGCGCGATGTTGAAGAGGTACGCGGTCTTCTTGTGGATGTCGGGCTCGACATCGTAGGCCTGCTGGAAGGCCACGACGGCGTCGTCGAAGCGGCCGTGTTGGTACGCATCCTCGCCCGCCTTGTAGAGATCCTCGACCGTCGGGCGCGTGACCGCAGGCTCGACTCTCTCGCGATCGCCGAGCCACAGTCCGACCGCCAGCACACTGGCACTCAGCGCGACCACGATCGCGATCGCCGGGACGAGCCAGCGTCGCCCGCGCGCTCGTTCACGAGGTTCGAGGGCAGGCCGCAAGCTGGTGAGGAGCTCGGCCATGGATCGAAATCGGCTGTCGCGGTCGCGGCTGAGTCCTCGCAGCACCGCCTCACGGACGGTGAGCGGCACCTCGGAGTCCGCCGGGACGGCTTGGATGTTCCCCGCGAGGACCTGGCTGACGAGCTGCGAGTACGTCGTGCCCTCGAACGGCGGCCGACGGTACAGCGCCTCGTACAGCGCGGCACAGAAGGCGAACTGATCGGCGCGTGCGTCGAGCGCTTCGCCGAGGTGCTGCTCGGGCGCCATGTAGCGGGGCGTGCCCATCACCGCGCCGGTCCGCGTCAGTGATACGGCGAGCTCCGACTCGCCCCGGAGCTCGGCGTCGGTCTTCGACAGCTCGTGGGGCGCACCGATCGCCGCGACGAGCCCGAAGTCGGTGACCCGAACGCGCCCATCCTCACCGACGAGCACGTTGTCTGGCTTGAAGTCGCGATGGACCAGCTTGGCGTCGTGGGCCGCCACCAACCCTCTCCCGGCGCGTAGGTACATCTCGAGGATCTGACGCCAGTCGCGATCCACCTGCCAGGACGTCAGCGTACCGCCGGTGACGTACTCCATCGCCAGATAGACCTGGCCTTCATGCGTCCCGACCTCGTGAACCACGATGACGTTCTCGTGCGTCAGCTGGGCCGTGCCCTGGGCCTCGCGCAAGAGCCTCCGTTTTGCGTGATCGCTGTCGCTGCCAGCCTCGCGGTGCAACACCTTGAGTGCGACGCGGCGCCCGAGTAACGGATCGATCGCGAGCAACACCACGCCCATCCCACCCTCGCCCAGCTTGGACTTGATCTCGAAGCGACTGATCCTCTCGGGCATCGACGCGAGGGCGCGGTCCTGCGCGGGCCCGATCATCGTGGCGGCCAGCGGGTCCGAAGGCAAGGTGGCCGGCACCGCGGCGGCGGCCCGGCGCCCGCCGTGGAGTGGCTGGGTGACCTTGTCTCGGGGTGTTCCCTCGTCGTCGCCGGTCACGGACTTTCAGAGTACCGAATCGCCGCCGGCGCGGGCCAGCCTTGATTCGCAAACTGCGAGCAGCTCACGTCACGACGAGACGCGTACGCACACGCCCAGCCGGCCCGGCATCGACCTCGATCACGTCACCGGGGCGGAGCAGCGCCGTCGACGTCGCGTACATCGACACCAGCAGCTCCGCCTTGCGGAACCGATCCTTGACGAGCGACGCGACCTTGCGCTTGAGCGGCGACATCCGCAGCCCGACCCCCGCCGGTGTGCCGGTGAGGATCACGTCGCCCTTGATCAGCGGCCGACCGAGGTGTGCCTTCGCGGCGCGGACCATCGCGGCGAGGTCGTAGACCACGAGCTTCGTCGACGCCGACTGTCTCAGCATCCCGTTGACTCGCGTGGTCAGCGTCAGCTCGGGCAGCTTCGTGATGCCACCCGCCGGCGCCCACACCCGCGGCGCGACCGGCAAGAACCCCGGGAAGCTCTTCGCACACGCCCAGTAGTCGAGTGGTCGCTCCGTGGTCTCGCCGAGCACCTGACAGAACCGCGCCGTCAGATCGTTCGCGGCCGCGACGCCGAACGGTTGCGGTGCACCCTTCGCGAGCGCCACGTCGTCGATGTCGCCGAGCGCGACCAGCGCGACCTCACCCTCGTAGTCCATCACCGCCGGCACGATCGGTAGGCGAGCGCGCAGCGTCTCCGCGAGGCCGGGCTCGACGGCAGCGAGCGCCGCGATCACGTCGGCCGAGTCGGGGATACGCACCCCGCGCGGCTCCGGGTGCCACGCCCGAACGTGCTTGGTGAACGACGTGGGTGGCGCCGCCAGATCGAGCTTCTGCCCGGTCTCGCGCACGTGATCGCCGTACGTCAGCCCGAGCGCGACGATCGCGGTGACCGCCGGCCAGTCGACCTCCTCTCCCGGCGACGACGCTGCCGGGACCTCGCGCGGCGTCGCGGTCGTCTCATCCCATGGGATGTAGTCGACGTCTGGCAACGGAGCGTGTTGATGGATCTCGACGGCGACACCACCATGAACACGCCGATCATCGATCAACTTCCACGGCACGCCCGGGGCGGTGCGCGAGAACACCTCGAGCTGCGCGGAGCCGATGTCGCTCTGCGCGACCATCACGTCGCGTCCGTCGGTATCGCGATACGCGTAGCCGACCATCTCGTCGGGCTCGGCCCATGCGCGTGCATGGATCAATTTTCGAGCACCGGCGACTGTCGACGACACGAGCCCACTCGGGCGAGCCGCGGTGGCCGGCCGGCCGTGCAACGGTGAGGGACCGTCGAGCCGCAGCGACGCGAGCCCGAGTGAGAACGTGTCGCGAAACGACACCGCCTGGACTTCGAGCGAGCCGTCACCGATCCACGGCGCCCAGATCCACTGCAGCGTCGGGACGCGGCGCTTGCCCCACAGGTGCATCATCGTCGCGCGCCCCGAGATCTCGACACGCGTGCGATCGGCTCCGAGCAAGACGTGTCCGCTCGCGTCGGCGTCGTGGACGACCGGCTGCACGTGGGTGGGCGACGGCACCCAGCTCGGCACCTCCGCGTGGACGTCGAGCCCACCCTTCCACGCGACGTCCCACGAGATACCTTCGACGCCGCCGACCGCCGAGGTCGGGGTCAGAAAGCTATCGCCCGCGCTGATCAGGCGATCGCCCTCGCCGAGCTTGAGCTCCTCGATCCCGAGGTACCGTTTCGCCGCCAACCGGCGCGCTCCCTGCGTGGTCGTGCCGTCGGCATCGAACCAGGCGCCCCAGATCGTGGTGCGTCCATCGCCATCCCGTGGCACGAAGAAGGTCTGCCGGATCCACAGCGCCCGACGGCGGCTGGCGTCGATCACCACCGCGAACCAGATCTCGTACCAGGGGCGCTGCCCCTTCCAGGCTGGTTTTTCGGGGGCGCGCGCCATGGGAGACTTCTCGACTCTATACCACCGGCATCGGCAACCCATCGAAACACAAACACTTCTGGGGCTGTCGCAGGTCGTCGAACCAGGTGTCCACCAGCGTGGTAGGTCGTGGCTCTTAGTCTCCGCGTGCAGGTTCGAGGACCCCTATCGATGACCATTACGACCGGGACGACGGATGCCCCCAGCATCCGGGCCGATGCTCGATCGCGTCTCCTGGCCGAGCTCGCTGCCGGTCCCGCCCGGAAGGGGTACGGCATCGCGTACGACCTGCTCGGCAATCGCGCGGAGGCCGAGGAGGCCGTGCAGGACGCCCTCGCACGGGCCTGCGAATCGATCGGCGATCTGCGCGATCCCGGGGCCGCGACCGCCTGGTTTCTTCGCATCGTCACCACGCAGTGCTTGCGGACGCTTCGGCGCCGTCGCCTGCGCCGCCGCTTGTTCGGGTGGATCGGCCAGAACCCGAAGGGCGACGAGCTCGATGCCGCGCCCACGCAAGACAACGCCGGTGGTGACGACATCGCCGAGCGCATGCATTCGATGAACGGTCCGGCGCCTCGCGAGGCGCTGGTGGGGCAACAGGAGCTCGGCGCGTTGATCGGCCGCCTGCACGATCTGTCGCCGCAACAGCGCACGGCGCTCGTGCTCCGCTATGGCCACGATCTTCCCGTCGCCGACGTCGCACACTTGCTCGGCGTCGAGCTCGCGACCGTCAAGACGCATCTCGTGCGCGGCCTCGCGAGGCTCCGCGATCTGATGGAGGAACACCGATGAGCGAACTGTGTGAGTCCGTCACCGAACGGATCGCGCTTGGCGAGCCGCTGAACGAGCTACGCGATCACGTCGCGAGCTGCGCGCGCTGCGAGCGCACGCTGGCGATGCCCACGCGGATCGCCGCGGCTACCGAGCGTCCCGATCCGGGGCTCGGCTTCGCGGCGCGGATGACGATCGGCGCGCAGCACAAGCTGGTGGTTCGCCGTCGCCGCCGTGTGGCCGCGACCGCTGGGGTCTCCGTCGCCGCTGCTGCACTCGCGGTGTTCGCGTTGACTCGCTCGGCGCCGCCCGAGCCGGAGAACAAGGCAGCGCTCGAGACCAACGTGCTTCCGCCGGTGGCCGACCAGGGCAAGAAGAACGAGAACAACGAGAAGCCCGTGCTCGCCGAAAATCCCGAGCTCGTGCAGCTCGTCCACCTGTCCGATACCAAGCGCGCCTCGCGCGAGTCCGCTCGCTGGGGCCGCATTCGCAAACCGCTTCGCCCGTATATCCAGCTCGTCAAGGGAGTCACGCCATGAGCCGCGTCCGTACCATTGCTGTTGTCGTGATGTCGCTGCTCGTCGGTGGCGTGGTGTTCGAGGTCGGGCGCGGTGAGGCGGATCCGTGGGGGCAGCAGCCACCACCGCCGCTGCCGCCGAAGGCGCCGAAGCCGCCCAAGCCGCCCAAGGTTCGGGGTGGGATCTCGCTCTCCTTCACCAACGGCAAGCTCCGCATCGACGGGCTCGATCAGCTCGTCTCGGGTCACCTGCAGCGTGTCGCCAACGTGCTCGCGAACCACCCGAACCTCCCGAAAGCCGTCCGCGATCGGCTGACCGCGCGGATGGATCGCGTGAGGGCGATCGTCGACAAGAACGTCAAGCAGCTCGACCTCAGCGATCCGGACAAGCTCGGCGATCAGATCGAGAAGATGGGCGACGAGCTCGAGAAGGCGCTCGAGGGTCTCGACGCGGATCTCGCGCAGCTCGGCGACAAGCTCGGCAAGGATCTCGCGAAGGACATCCAGCAGGGCCTCAAGGACCTGAAGAAGATCGGTCCCGACCCTGCACAGCGTCCGGACGATGCCGACGATCAGGATGACGACAACGACACCGACGACGACAACCTGCCGAACGCGAGCGTCGATCCGTCGACGGATGACATCAACACGGCCGTCGATCAGCTGAAGAACTTCGCGCTCAAGCCGGCGCAGAAGGACGAGATCGCGAAGCTGGCCGCCGCCGCCGACGCGAAGGTCGCGAGCGAGCGCCAGGCTCTCGAGCTCGCCTCGCAGCAACTCGAGACGGCCCTCGCGGACGTCGACGTCACGCCTGCGATCGTCGAAGGCTACGTCGATCGGATCACCAAGCACGAGGCGGCGATCCGCAAGGCGCGCCTGCTGACCTGGGTGAAGGCGCGCAACGTGCTCGACCCCGATCAGCGCAAGCAGCTCGAAGCCGTGCACCGCACGAAGTAGGGGAGAAGTGGTATATGGCCGGGATGTGCCGGCTGTTGTTGCTCCTCGCGCTGGCGAGTTGTTCGAGCAAGAGTGACGCGCCGCCGGAGACGCCACCACCGGTGGATGCGCCCGCCGCGCCGCTCGATACGATCACCGAGCTCGGCAACACCGATCCGAATCGGTTCACCGACCCGGATCCGACGCGCCGCGCCCCAGCCAAACCACCGCGCAATCGCTCGGCGCGCCCGATCGACATCATCCTCAAGTCGTCACCACCGGGTGCGGACGCTGCTGTCGATGGCGTGATCGTCGGCCGGACACCCGCGTACTGGTACGGGGACGCCGATGGCCACGAGCACGAGTTCACGTTCGTGCTGCCCGGTCACGACGGCGCGCGCTATCGGTTCGTGCCGATCCAGAGCGGCACCGTCCACGCCAGGCTCAACCTCACCGACAAGGTCCCCGACCCCGCCGACGCAGATCCCGTGACCTCGCCGAAGCCGCCGTCAGTCACGCCGGATCCCACGCCGGCACCGATCGACACGCCGAAGCCGCCCGACACGGTGATCACGCCGGGCTCGGGCTCCGCGCGTTCCGGATCTGCTGGTTCTGGTTCTGCACCTACGGGCTCCGCAACGGGCTCCGCGTCCGGAGAATTCGGCGGATTTCCCGGTAAGGGTCCGCAGCCATAGTCGTTTTCTCGGCGGGAGGGAACTGCAATGTTTCTTCACGCAGCGCCGGCCGGTCGCGAAACAGCCGAGCCCCAAGGTGGTCTCCAAGGAAAGGACATCACCATGATTTGTCTCGCTGTCGGTCTCGGAGTTCTCGGTGCGATCGCGTTCCGCCGCGCGCGTCGTTGCCATCCTCGAGGCGGCTACGGCTGGCGTGGATACGGCCATCATCACTGGCACGGGCGCCATCACGGCCGGCGCAGCTGGATGCTGCACGCCGCGTTCGAGCGCATCGACGCCTCGCCCGCCCAGGAGCGGTTCATCATCGCCGAGCTCGACAAGCTGTCGGAGCGCGTCCACGCCGCGAAGCGCAACCTGCGCGACGTGCGTGGCGACCTCGGGGCCGCGGTCCGCGGGCCGGCGCTCGACGACGCCGCGCTCGGTGCGGTGATGGGCAAGGTCGACGGCGCGACCGCCGAAGCGCGCTCCGCAGGCATCGACGCCCTGCGCGCCATCCACGGCGTGCTCGATGACCGGCAACGCGCCATGCTGGCCGACCTCCTCGATCGAGGTGGCGGAGCGTGGTGGCGCCAGGGTCCCTACCGCTGAGACAATGCTACCCGTGCGCGTGCTCCTGATCGACGACGACGCTCGGCTTGCCGAGTTGCTCGACGGTTACCTGGCGCCGCAAGGCGTGGTGGTCGTGCACGCGAACGGCGGGCAGGCCGGGCTCACCGCGCTGCAAGCCGGCGGCTTCGATGCCGTGCTGCTCGACGTCATGATGCCCGGCATCGACGGCCTCGGCGTGTTGCGAAAGCTGCGCGAGGCGGGTCATCGGATCCCGGTGCTCATGCTGACGGCGCGTGGCGACGAAGCCGATCGCGTGGTCGGGCTCGAGCTCGGTGCCGATGACTACGTCGCGAAGCCGTTCTCGCCGCGCGAGCTGCTCGCTCGGATCCGTGCGGTGCTCCGGCGCGCCCAACCCGAAGCGGTGGCGGAGAAGCTGTCGTCCGTCGGGATCGTCGTCGATACCGGCACGCGCGAGTGCTGGGTCGACGGCAAGCCGGTCGAGCTCACCGGGCTCGAGATCGATCTGCTCGTCGCGTTGCTGCGGCGCGCGGGGCGCGTCGTCCCCCGCTCCGCCCTGCTCGAGCTCGCCGGTCGCACCGACGTCACCGTCGGGGAGCGCGCCGTCGACGTTCACATCTCACGACTCCGCAAGAAGCTCGGCGACGATCCACCGACGAGGATCCGGACGGTGCGCGGCGTCGGCTACGTGCTGTCGCGCACCAGCGAGGACGCATGACCGATCACCTATCGCTGTGCGCACGGATGAGCTCCGTCGAGCGCGCCGGCCCGTGGGAGGTTCCCCGCGAGCTCGAGCTGCGCGCGACGTGGGGCAACCTCGAGCTCGATTTCCGCGAGGCGACGTTCGAGGCAGGCACGACGAAGATCGACGTCCGCGTGACGATGGGAAACATCGAGCTGATCGTGCCGCCGTCGATCGAGGTACGCCTCGAAGCCACGACGTTCGCGGCCAGCGTCGAGCAAACCGCCGCGTCGAGCTACATCGCACCACCGAACGTTTCGCCGGAGCCCGGCGGCGGCGTGATCGTGCCGCCGCTCATCGACAAGCGCGTGTTGCGCATCACCGGGCATGTCCGGTTTGGCAACCTCGAGGTGATCCGGCTGTGGCCGGGCGAGACCCGTGAGGACGCCCACAAGCACAAGCATCGGCGCGACTGGCAGCATGAAGCGGTGCGTGGCCGCGTCGCGGCGACCCTCGAGGGAATCGACGAGAGGCTCCGCGACCACGGCGGACCTCGTCGCAACTGGCACGATCGCCTTCACCAGAAGATGGCGGCCCGCGAGGCCGAGCGCGAGGCGGCGATCGCTGCGGAGATCGACAGCGCGGCGTGGACGCGCGACTCGCGAACACTCCTCCGCGCCGAGCGCAAGCGCGCGAAGCATCGGCGATGGCGCCAGCTCCACGAGGAGCGCGATCTGTGGCGACGCATGCGCGACCGCGGTGGCCCGTGGCGCCCGTGGTGGCTGATGGCGCGGATGCGCAAGCGCATCTTTCTGTGGCTCGCACTCGCGTTCGGCGGCGGTACCGCGATCGGCTGGCGCCTCACCGAGACGCCGGCCTGGTGGTGGATCGCGATCGCGATCATCGTGCTGTCGATGGTGTCCGGGGCGATCGCGTTCCGGCTGACGCGGCCCCTGATCCTGATCATCAAGGCCGCGCGCGACATCGGCGACGGCAAGCTCGACAAGCTCGATCTCGCTCATCACGGCGGCGAGACCCGCGTGCTCGCGTCGGCGATCAACGACATGGTTGAAAAGATCGAGCAGCAGATGGCCGATCAGCGGCAGCTGCTCGCCGCGGTCTCGCACGAGCTCAGGACTCCCCTCGGGCACATGCGTGTCCTCGTCGAGACCGCGCGAGAACCGGGCGGCTCGGTGAAGGCGCTCGGCGAGATCGAGCGCGAGATCCTGACGCTCGACGACCTCGTCGGCAAGCTCCTCGCATCGTCGCGCCTCGAGTTCGGCAACCTCGACCGCCGGCCGATCGATCTCGGCGAGCTGGTCGGCGAGCAGGTGCTTTCGGCGGGCGTCCCTCCCGAGGCGATCGAGGCGAGCGAGAACGTCAAGGCGGCGGTCGATCCCACGTTGATCCGCCGCGCGATCGCGAACTTGCTCGACAACGCGCGCGTCCACGGCAAGGGCGCGATCGCGGTGCGCGTCGAACGCCGCGCCGGGCAGGTCGCGATCGAGGTCGACGACGCCGGCCCCGGCGTCGCGCCCGACAAGCGCGAAGAAGCGTTTCGCGCGTTCTCACCGTCGAGCGGCGGTGGCCTCGGGCTCGGCCTCGCGCTGGTCTCGCGGATCGCCGTCGCGCACGGCGGTGGCGCGTGGATCACCGATCGCCCCGGTGGGGGGGCCCGGATCGGCTTCACGGTGCAGGCGTAGTTACTGACTGGCGCCGCAGTCGCCGCAGTCGCCGCAGAACGTGCTTGGCGGGCGAGAGCGTCGCCTTGCAGTGCGGGCACGTCGACAGCATCTGCGCCGTTGCGCCCAGGTCGGTATCAGCTCGCCTCGATGGTCAGCTAGCGCTCGGTTACTGCGTTGCACCATCGCCACAGCTCCTCGCGGAGCTCGGCACGATCGCGCAGCCAGGGAAAGACGTGGGTCGATCGTTGCCTGCGGTCGAAGTAGAAGCCGCCGTGCTGGAGTAGCGCGAGTGGACAGGCGGCGAGCCAGTCGAGCGTGTCGGCGCCTCCAGCTGGGTCTCGCAGGAGCGGCCGAGTGAGGGCGTGAAACCGGGGCAACGAGGCTCTCACCGCAGCGGTGTCGACCCATCCGGGATGCATCGCGACGACGCGCGGGCCCTGCGGATCGCGCTCCGCCCAGAGCTCGGCCAACACGACCTGTGCGCGCTTGGTGAATGCATACGCGCGTACCCCGTCGTAGGGCTCCGGCACCATCGCTGGTGCGACCAAGGGGGCGAGATACATCCCTCCCGACGACACCAGCACGATCCTGGCTGTGGACGCGAGGCGAGGCCGTAGCAACCTCATGAGCAGGTGCGGCCCCGCGACATGTGTGGCCCAGGTCAGCTCGAGGCGATCCTCGGTCTCGATCCGCTTCGGTGGCAGGACTCCTGCGTTGTGGATCACGACATCGATCGGATCACGCAGCCGCGCACCAAGGCGTGCGACGTCGTCGAGGCTGGCCATGTCGCACCGTTCGATCACCAGCTGGCCCGCGCGACCGGTGACAGCCTCGATCTCCGCTCGTGCGGTTTCGGCGCGCCCACGGTCGCGGCACACCATCGTGACGCACGCGCCGCGACTCACCAAGGCCTCAGTCACAGCACACCCAATCCCGCTGTTCGCGCCGGTGATGACGATGTGGCGACCGTCGATCCGTCCGAGCTCCGCGAACCCTCGCCGCCGGAGACGCAACCCTGGCTCTCCGAAGGAGAGCGGCACGACGGGACCCAGCACGTGATCGATCAGGTTCGCCCCTCGCTTCATGCGGCACCGATCGTCTCAGCTCGTATCATGTCGGCCGCGACAGCTTCACAGCGAGTCGCGCATCGTCACTCGCGCACGCGCCGATCCTCACAGCCAGTCCCAGCCCATGCAGACGCATCATGAACGGCTCGGACGTCGGTCCGAAGCGCTTGGTTACGGACACCGACCTCTCGATCCACGATGAATCGGCGTTGGAGCTGCCGAATGTTCGTGACGACACGTCGCGTGCCCATCATCAAGGGCAGTCGAGGATCTGCCATCCGCACGTGCCAGCTGCATCGGCGGTGCAGGCAGGCCCGGCGACGTGTTGGCCATCCTGGCAGAGGTAGTTCGGAGCTCCTGGCTGCGGGTCCTCGCACTCGCAGGCGCCCGTTCCCGGATCGCAGTCCGCCGAAGGCTGGCCATCGGGAGAGACGCAGTCCTGTGGTGGCACCGCGCAGTCGAGGATCTGCCAGCCACACGTCCCGTCGACCTCGAGGCATGCGGGGCCCGCGACCGTCCCATCGCTACATACGTAGTTCGGCGCGAGGGGCCCCGGACCGCACTCGGCCTCGGTGCATGTCGCGCCACCGCACTCGAGGACCTCCCAGCGACAGCCATCTTCATGCTCCACGCACGCAGGTCCGGCGATGCTGCCATCCGTGCACGTGTAGTTGGGAGCGAGGATCTCCAGCTCCGGGCAGGCTGAGGGATCGCAGAGGTTCGTGAGCAAGGGACGGAGTCCTGTCGTTTGGTGGTCCTCCGTGCTGCATGCCCCGAGCAAGAAGAAGGCGAGGAAAGCGGTCTTGGTCATGCCGGAGCGGAGTGCAACGCCAAGGCCACCCGCTCCGGGTGTGACCTCGTGCGGTCGCGAAGTGCATCGCGTTACACGGAGTGGTCCGAGGGCGTGCTGTCGATCGCAGTTCGAGGCGTGGTTGTCGGTTGGCCCCGACAATCACGTTGGGCGCCCCGACCAACGTGGCTCGCCGAGTCGACACTTCTTCGCGAGGCGCGTGCCGTTGGACGGCAGTTTTTCAAGGGGTATCCGAGGCTGCCCCATCGCGTAAGACGAGAGCGACCAGGTCCAGCGTCACTTGCAGATCGGCGCGGTAGCGACCGCGAGCTTCTTGGTCGCGAGGTCGATCCACACCACTTGCTGCGAACCGATCACCCAGATCCGGTTGTCGGCGACGCGCAGGATCGTCAAGTCGAGCGCGTCGCGCGGCAGTTGATAGACGGCGAGCTGCTTCCCGGTCGTCACGTCGACGATCACGATCGAGCGCGGCGTGTCGAACGAGAGGAAGGCGTACCGCGAGCCGCCTAGCGCGAGCGGCGGAGAGGAGTCATCCATCGGCAACCCTCTGAACACGTCGGCGATCTTCGTGCCGCGCGGGTTGTAGAGCCGGATCGCCGAGCTCACCGGCGTGTCGGCGATCCGGACCTCGATCGTGGATCCGAGCACGTGGGCCTGGCGAAAAAAGGATGGTCCGCTGCCACCGGTCATCGGTGTCTGCCATGGCCTGATCGTCGTCAGCCGCTTGCCGGCCGCGTCGAAGACGTGCACCGGACCGGCCGCCCACACCGCGACGATCGAGCGATCGTCGTTGGCCGCCCCCTCGAGCTGGTCGTCGGGTGAGGTCATGACGCCGGAGAGCGGGACCGTCCTGCAATCGGCACCGTCGGTCCCGCAGACCTGTGCGTCGGTGCTGGTCACCGTCACGGTCGAACGCGCAGGGAGATCGAGATGCGCGTGGCGTAGCGCGAAGCTCCATGCCGACGTCGCGGGATCGAGCCGCCAGCAGACGTCGTCGCCGCCCTCCAGGTAACACGCCAAGAGCCAGCCGTTGGCGGTGAATCGCGCGTCGAAGACCGTCGCGTCCTTCGCGATGCAAGTCGGCGCCACGCGCGGCACACCTGCATCGGCCGGCAGGGGCGCGACCCGCGGCGCGGGCACAGGTGTGGTCGGTGTGGAGGTCGGTGTGGAGGTCGGTGCGGAGGTCGGTGCGTTATCACACGCCGCGACGAGCGCGACGAACATCGTGAACCTTTGGATCAGCAACAGGCTGGTTGTCACCCGGCAGGCACCAAGAGGTCGAGGTGTTCCGCGCGCTGCTGACGGTCAACAGCGGTGAACGGCCGGCGGCAGTCGCTACACGGGCTCTTCGAGGAGATCGTCGAGATCGGCGGAGCTGATCGAGTAACGCAACAGGCAGCCGACCCCGCCGATGTTGTTCAGCTCCTCGCAGTCGTCGACCAGCTCGATGTCGACGCCGCGCTGCTCGGCGAGTCGGACGAGCGCCTCGCCACGCTCGACGACGAACATCCGCTGGGTGGCGCTACAAGCCGAACAGCGTTGCGCGGCAGGGATCAAGGTGTCGATCCAGCCGCACTTGCCGCACTGCGAGATGGAGCGCTTGGGGTAGGACTTCGCGAGCACCAGGACGTCAGCTCGCCCGCCGTAGAGTGCGTCGAGGGTGCGTACGATTCCGGCCACGGCGAGCCCGCTGCGCTCGAGCGCGGTGATCAGCTCGTCGGCGGTTGCCCGCGATTCTTGCTGCTCGCTGGCGACGAAGCGCCCGAGCGTCTCGACGACCACGTCGTCGCCGAGGGCACCCGGGGCGTCGATCAGGCGCTGGCGAAGACTCGGCGGCAGCTGGCTACGCACGAACGCAACGCGCGCTTCAGGGCCCGCCAGCATCAAGTACGCATGACGCCCGGTGGCGACGAGCCGTTCGAGGATGGCGAGCTCCTCCTCGAGCGCGTGACTGCTGTGGCGCTGATAATGATCGTGCGACCACGCATCCGCCACTCGGCCGCGGAGCTCGGGTCGTTTCGTCCACAGCTCCTTGGTCACCGCACCCAGGTTGATCTCGACGATCCGCGACGACCGCTCGGAGGTGATGAAGACAACATAGCGATCGTAGGTGTCCTTGAGCTCGACGAGACGGTAGATGTTCGGGACCCGCCCTACGCCGATTTGCAGCTGGAGTCCGACCCGGAACTGCATCGCGACGAACAACGGTCGATCGCCGGCACGAGCGAACACGGCAACCCCGGCCATGGATGCGTCGATCTCGTGCTCGAGATAGTCGTGGATCTGGGAAAACGCTTCGAGGGTCACGGCGTGGCGTGACGGCGGGAGGACGGACGTGACCTCGTCATGCCGCTGGATGAAGAACTCGCGAGCCCCAGGCTCGTTGGGCGCGTAGTAACAGCTGACGATCGGCGCATCGTCGGGCTCGATCTCGATCAACTGACGGATCAGCAGGGTCAGCCGGGCGACGTCGATCGGTTGCGATGGTGGGATCTTGAGCTCGAGCGATGATCCAGCGTTCATGGTTGATCTCCCCGACCTCGTTGTCTCAGATCTCCGACCGCGGGCTTGGCTCAAAATCTCGAGCCAACCCTTCGGGAATCCTGAAATCAGCGAGAGCCGCAAGGTCGACGAGATGCCGTCGCGATCCCATGTAACGAAGTCCTGCGACTGACTGTGGTTTGACGACAGCGAACGTACCGAATTTGGAAACGTCCGACCGGGACCCGGTGCGCATCACATCGACCAGGAGGTCCGTCATGAAACTCGCTCTCTCGTATCTCGCCGCCGTTCTCGG
>JANNBP010000539.1:0-16824 GCA_031385555.1 Deltaproteobacteria bacterium
GCCAGGAAGGCCAGCGTGAACCCCTCGGTAAGGGCAGCGATCAAGCTGGCGGCGAACGAGATCACCATCGCACGGCGGTACTCGGAGACGAGCCCGACAAACAAGCCGGCGGCATCTGCGCTCAGCCCCAAGCCCCGTTGCAGCAATAGCTTCGCTATGCGATTCATCCGACCGCGCATGAGTACCGTTCCCTTAGTGTCCCGTCGAGCGCCAAGCGTTCGGATCCTACGGGGTCCGTGATGTCGCGCCGTGTGCTGTACGTGACCGACGACCGAGACACCTACTCGCGCGGCAACTACTACGTCAGCTACCAGCGAGCCTTCACCCGGCTTGCGACGGTCAGGCTCGTGCATCCACTCGACGAGGCGCTTCCAAACCCCGCGGACTTCGACCTGGTCGTTCTGGGGCACGCGGCGATCGAGAACTACGTGCGGCTCCGCGGAGCCCGATTCATCCCGGCTCGCGTGCGCAACCAGCTGTGGTTTCGGCATGCCGGCTTGCGGACCCTCCGGGGGAGCCGTACGCCGACCGTGCTGTTCACGAAGAACGACTACAAGCACTTCGACCTCAAGAACGCCTTTGTCGGCTTCGTCCAGCCGCGGCTCGTGATCACGCACACGAAGAGCGCACTCCAACGACTACAACCGCCAGCCGCCGGCCGCATCCAATGGCTGCCTTTCGGTGTAGATACCAAGCTCTTCACCCCGCCCGACCGCGCGGTCGAGCGCCCCTATGCCCTTGGTTTTCGAGCGAATGCGAACACGGAATGGAACGGCGGTGAACGCGAGCGCCTGTTTCAGGCACTCACTCGGCTCGAGCACGTGCGTCCGGTCTCGCTCACGATGTCGCGCAAAGGCGAGGGCTTCCTCGTCGGGGACGCCTACGTGAGCTGGATGAGGAGCTGCTCGTTGCTCGGTAACACCGTTTCGGCTGCCGGCACGGTGGGCCCGAGATTCCTGGAGGCGATGGCGTGCGACACGATGGTGCTCGCCCCGCGCAACGAGTACGAAGGCCTGCTCGAACACGGCAAGCACTACATCGGAGTGGACGCGGGTCCCGGTGGAGCGTTCCCTGCGCTGGAACAAGAGGTAGCGAAGTACTTCGACGACGCCCCGTATCGCGAGGGGTTGCACGAGGCCGCGCGTTTGTTGGTCACCGCCCACGATGTCGAGAATCACGTCAAGCAAGTGTTTCGCGATGTAGGAGTCTGAACGTGCCGAGAGAAGACTGGGAACAGAACACGATCGAGAAGATCTTCGCGCGCGAGGGGCTCTACCCCGAGCAGAAGATCACGTCGATCCTCGACGTGGCGTGCGGCTTGTCGCTCAAGTCGCAGTACATGCAGGCCGACATCCGCGTCGGCGTCGATATCTACCGGCCGTACCTTCAGAAGATCGACGCGACGGTCCCGTTCACCACCGTCGTCGCGGACGTCCGCAAGCTCGACGACGTGTTCATCGAGAAGTCGTTCGACATCGTGCTGATGCTCGACATCATCGAGCACCTCGAGAAGGACGAGTCGATGGCGCTGCTCCACACCGCCGAGCGGCTCGCGAAGGTCGCCGTGATCATCGAGACGCCGGAGGGCTTCGTCCCCCAGAACATCGATATCTGGGGTCACGGCGGCGACGAGTTTCAGACCCATCGGTGCGGCTGGGAGAAGGCAGAGCTCGAGGGACTCGGCTACAAGGTGATCCGCCGCCCGTACACCATGCAGAACATCAAGCGTCACACCGAGATCGATGTGCCTGTTGACATCCATCTGCTCGACGGCATCAAGTACGTCACTTCGAGGAACCCATGACCAGAATTCTCGTTACCGGAGGTACCGGCGTTGTCGGTACCAAGCTCGTCGCCAACCTCCGCGCCAAAGGCCACGAGGTTTGGTTCACCGATCGTGGCCATCACCGCGACGACAACTACATGCGGATGGACATCGGCGAGTTCCGCCAGGTCGAGAACGTGGTCAAGGCCGTCAAGCCGGAGCTCGTCTACAACGCCGCCGCGGAGTTCGGTCGCTGGAACGGCGAGGCGTACTACGAGAACCTGTGGCGCTCGAATGTCGTCGGCATGAAGCACGTGCTGATGCTGCAGAAGGAGTACGGCTTCAAGCTCGTGCACTTCTCGTCGTCGGAGGTCTACGGCGACTACGACGGTGTCATGACGGAAGACGTCATGGACAAGGTCGAGATCAAGCAGATGAACGACTACGCGATGACGAAGTGGATCAACGAGAACCAGATCCAGAACTTCGAGCAGATGTACGGCACGCAGACGGTCCGGATCCGGATCTTCAACACCTACGGTCCCGGCGAGTACTACTCCAAGTGGCGCTCGGTCGCGTGCCGCTTCGTCTACTACGCCCTCACCGGCCAGCGCTACACGGTCCACAACGGCCACACGCGCACGCACACGTTCATCGACGAGTCCGTCGAGTGGATCGCGCGCATCCACGACAACTTCAAGGCCGGTCAGGTCTACAACATCGCCGGCTCGCACCGCACCGACATCAAGGCGCTGTCGGACACCATCCTCAAGGTGCTCGAGAAGAAGGACGATCTCGTCGACTACAAGGACATGGAGCCGATGACGACGAAGGACAAGATCGTCGACAATGCGAAGATGATCCGCGATTTCGGCACGCAGCCCGAGGTCTCATTCGAGGAGGGCATCCGCCGGACGATCAACTGGCAGAAGCAGGTCTACGGTCTCTAGATGAACGCCGCGATCGTCACCGCCCGCGCCGGTTCGAAGTCGATCATCGACAAGAACGTGCTGCCGCTTCGTGGCAAGCCGATGGTGCAGTACCCGATCCACGCGGCGCAGGCTGCGAAGAGGATCTCGAGCGTCTGGGTGTCGACGGATGGCGAGGCGATCGCGAATGCGTCGCGTGACGCGGGCGCCACGATCATCCCGCGCCCCGACGAGCTCGGTGGCGATTCCGTCAACCACGGCCTCGTCATCAAGCATGCCGTCGAGTACGTCGATGCGCGCGTCGACAACCTCGAGAACATCGTGCTGCTGCTCGGCAACACCGTCTACATCGACGGGCCGATCATCGATCACTGCCTCGGCATCCTCGACGAGAGGAAGGACCTGGACTCGGTGATGACGATCTGGGAAGCCGCCGACGATCACCCGTATCGCGCGATGCAGATCAACGACAAAGGTCTGCTGGAGACGTTCGGCGGTCCGCGGAAGGTCTCGACGGAGCGCCAGAGCTATCCCAAGGCCTACTACTACGACCAGGGCGTGTGGGCGTTCCGCAAGCAGACGGTGCAGGTCCAGGACGGCCCGAACCCGTGGTGGTGGATGGGCAAGAACGTGCTGCCGGTGATCCGCCCGTGGGTGACCGGTCGCGACATCCACGGCCTGATCGACGTGTTCTTTTCCGAGGCGTGGGTCGATCACCCCGACTACGTGAAGCGCATCGAGCAGGAAGGTCACTGATCCCGTGCGCGTCGTCGTGACCGGCGGCTCGGGTTTCATGGGAAGCCATCTCGTCGAGGCCCTCGTCGAGGCCGGTCACGAAGTCACGGTGTTCGATCGCGTCGCTTCGCGCTGGCTTCCGAAGGCCGCGAAGATGATGGTCGGGGAGCTGTCGGATCAGCCAGCACTCGAGGCCTTGGTGACCGGCGCCGACGCGGTCTATCACCTCGCCGGGTTCGCGGATCTCAACGCGGCCCGAACACGAGCTCTCGACACCGCCCACGCGAACATCGTCGGCACGCTGAACCTGCTCGAGGCGATGCGAACGAAGGGCGTGACGCGGTTCCTGCTCGCCTCCACGGTCTACGTGTTCTCGCGCGAGGGCGGCTTCTATCGTTGCTCCAAGCAGGCGTGCGAGAGCTACGTCGAGGAATACGCGCGGATGTTCGGGCTCCGCTATACGGTGCTTCGCTACGGCAGCCTGTACGGCCCGCGTGCGGATCATGCGAACGGGGTGTACCGCCTCCTGCGCACCGGCTTGCAGGAAGGTCGGATCGCGTACAGCGGTGCGCCCGACGACATCCGCGAGTACATCCACGTCGAGGACGCCGCGCGCTTGTCGGTCGAAGCGCTGGAGACGAAGTTCGAAGGCCAGCATCTGCTGCTGACCGGACCGTCTCCCACGCGCGCGGCGGAGCTGTTCATGATGTTTCAGGAGCTGATCGGGAAGCCGGTCGCCATCGAGTACAGGCAGGCGGCGAGCGGGCACTACGCGGTCACGCCGTACACGTACACCCCACGCCCCGGGCGCAAGCTCGTCACCACCCACTACGTCGATATGGGGCAGGGTCTGCTCCGGATGGTCGAGGATATCCACCGTGAGCTCGAAAGCTAAGCTGCGCGCGATCGTGTTCGACTTCGACGGCGTCATCCTCGAGTCGGGCGACGTCAAGACCGACGCGTTCGTCGAGCTGTTCGCCGAGCACGGCCCCGAGGTCCAACAGCGCGTTCGCGAGCATCACCTCGACAACCTCGGCGTGTCGCGGTTCAAGAAGTTCTCGTGGATCTACGAGAACGTGCTGCGCGCGCCGCTGTCCGACGACGGTTCTAAGGCGCTCGGCGATCGCTTCTCCACACTCGCGCTCGACAAGGTGCTGGCCTCGCCGTTCGTGCCCGGTGCACGCGAGGCGCTGCTTGCCCTCGCCGCGAGGTATCCGCTGTTCGTCGCGAGCGGCACGCCTCAGCACGAGCTCGACATGATCGTCGACCGCCGCGAGCTGCGTCCGTTGTTTCGCGAGGTGCACGGCACCCCATCGGAGAAGCCCGAGATCATCAACGGCATCCTGCAGCGCTACGCTTTCGCACGGTCCGAGGTGTTGTTCATCGGTGACGGCACGTCCGATCACAAAGCCGCGGTCGCCACCGGTGTCGAGTTCCTCGCGCGCGATACGCCGCCGATGCGCGAGCACTGGAAAGCGCTCGGTTCGGTCCTGCGCCCCGATCTCACGGATCTCCCGTTGGTGGTCGAGGGGTGGTGATTGAAGAAGGTCCTGTTCTTCAGACCGACCCTGAGTGAGGGCGGCGCCGATCGAGTGACCGCCGTCGTCTTGCGCGGACTCGATCGCCAGCGGTATCGCCCGGTGCTCGCGCTGCTGCGCAAGGAGGGTCCGTTCGTCGCGGACCTGCCGGCCGACGTCGAGGTCATCGAGCTCGGCTCGTCGCGGCTCGCCCTGTCGCTTCCCGCGTTTGCGCGCACGCTGTATCGCGAGCAGCCCGATGTGGTGTTCTCGACGTGCAGCGCCTCGAACATCATCGCGACTGTTGGCCACGCGCTGACGCGCAGCAAGTCCCGTCTCGTGCTGTCGGAGCGCAACGCGCTGTATCGTGGTCGCAAGCACACGCATCCGAAGCAGGCCACCGAGGTCGCGCTCAAGCGGCTCACCTATCGCCGCGCCGATGTGGTGACGGCGGTCTCGCAGGGCGTCGCCGACGAGCTCGTCGAGATCGGCGTGGCTCGCGATCGCATCGCGGTGGTGTACAACCCGATCGTCGACGGAGAGCTCGATCGGCTCGCTGCGGTTCCCGTCGATCACCCGTGGTTCGCACCTGGTCAGCCGCCGGTGTTGCTTGCCTGTGCACGCCTGGTTCCCCAGAAGGACTACCCGACACTACTGGATGCCTTCGTCCAGATCCGGCGCGCGGTCGCTTGTCGGCTGTGGATCCTCGGCAATGGTCCGCTGCACGACGAGCTCGTCGCGCTGACTGCTCGGCTCGGGATCGCCGAGCACGTTCACTTCGCGGGCTTCGACAAGAACCCGTTCAAGTACATGGCGAAGGTACCGCTGCTGATCCACGCCTCGCGCGCCGAGGGTCTGCCCGGCACGTTGATCCAGACGATGGCGTGCGGCACGCCGGTGGTCTCGACGGATTGTGACTTTGGCCCACGCGAAGTGATCGCGGCGGGACGGGACGGATATCTCGTTCCGGTCGGCGATGCGGCAGCGCTTGCCCAGCGTGCGATCGAGCTGCTCCGCGATCGCGACCGCCGCGAAGCCTTCTCTCGCGCGGCCCGCGCATCGGTTCAACGCTTCACCGTGGCCTCATCGCTCGAGCGCTACCACGCCGCCTTGGAGCCCTGATGCCCCCGAGCCCTACCCGACAGGCCCTCGTGCAGGACCTCCGCGACACGATGGGCGTGGTGTCCGAGCCCACGATGGCGGTGTGGGCGATCTACATCGTCCTCGTCCCGATCTACCTGTGGTCGAGCGGCCTCCCGCAACCCGGCGACTGGATGCTCCTCTTCCTCGCACCACTCACACTACGAGGATGGCACGGCAAGCTCCCGGCGAACACCGAGGGGACGTGGCGCGCGGTGATCGTGTTCACCGGCTACGTCGTGCTCGTCAATCTCATCTGGTCGGTCGTGCTCAATCAATGGAGCATGAACCTCAAGCAGGGGTTCTGGTTGTCGGCGACGTTCTACATCTACAACGCGCTGATGTACCTGATCGTGCTCGTCCTCTACACGAAGTTCGGAGAGCGCTTCCTGTGGGTCACGGCGAAGATCCTGATCGTCGCGCTGCTGTTCCAGGCCTTGATGTCCTTCGTGTCGTCGCGCGGTGGCTTGCGCGCGACCGTGCTGTTCAACAATCCGAACCAGCTCGGCTACTACGCACTGGTCAGTGTCTCCCTCTTGTTCCTGCTCCAGCGGCGCTCGTACGTGTCGACCTTGGAGGTCACGATCGGCACGATGGCTGCGAGCTATCTCGCCCTGATCTCGGCGTCGAAGGCGGCGCTCGGGGCGATCGGGCTCCTGATCGTCGCCGGCCTGCTCGTCCGGTTTCGCACGATGCTCTCGATCGGCATCGTGTTCCTGTTGCTGCTCTACGTGCCGAGCCCGATGCAGGACGCGATCGATCGCACCTTGACCCGGTTCGACAGCGACGTCAGCCTCGGGTTCTTCGAGGAGCGCGGTTACGATCGGATCTGGAACCATCCCGAGCACTGGGTGATGGGAGCTGGTGAGGGCGGCTACCTGCGGTTCAGCGAATCGACGGCGATCAAGGCACACGAGATCCACTCCTCGATCGGCACCCTGTTCTTCAGCTACGGGATCGTCGGCACGGTCATCTTCGCCGTGTTCGCCCTGATCGTGCTGCGCAGGAAGGGGCTACGAACCTGGTTGCTGGTGTTGCCGACCATGGCCTACGGCATGACCCACCAGGGCCTGCGAACCACGTTGTTCTGGGTGCTGCTCGCGATCGTCGCGATCATGGGCAACCCGAACAAGCAGCGCGGACCACCGGGCTAGCCGAGGATCGGAACGAGCTCGCTGTAGAGCGTGTCGAGCTCCGCGAGTGCAATGCCACGGTACTGCAGCGGACGCAGCTTGCGATAGGTCAGCGTGTCGCGCGGTACGCGCTCGATCCATCGAGCATCGATGCCGATGATCGGGGTACGCAGGACCCTCGCCAGGTGGACATGCGCGCGCACGACCGACTCGACGAGGAGCGCTGGGTCGCTCGCGTACAGGACGTCGGCGAACACCTTCGCTCCTTTGCCGCGACGGCCCGCGATCACGTAACAGCGCCGATCACCTCGTTCGAGCGCGAAGCACGCGAGGTGATAGTTCGCGTGATCGTCGAGGATCGCCGCGTGTTTCGGGTCGGCCGTGCGACGCAGCTCCGCTCCCTCGATCAGCCCGGTGCGAACCACCGACGTGAGTCGACCCAACCCGGAGCCGATCGGGAACAGCACCTTCTCGCTGCTCCAGGTCTCGAACTTGAAGAAGGTCAGCAGCTCGACCACGCGAACAGATGGGGTAAAGCAGGTGAACGCCATGCCCTTCTGATCGAGCAGCTTCTTCGCGAGCATCAGTCCGAGCTGGCGATGCTCGTCGTCGACTGCCCAGCTGTTGATGTTGCAGACCATGCGCGAACCGGAGGGCAGCTCGCGGCGGGCGTAGATCGCACCGAGAAACCCGCGGATCCGTCCGGCATCCTCGATCAGGTAGCCGAGGTTTGGTTTCTCGCGCATCCACGGGTATTGGAAGAAGCGGCGATAGCGGGCCGGTTCCGGCTTGAGCTTCGACGCGAGGTAGTCCCCGATCGCGTGGAGATCGGATTCGGTGGCCGCACGGAGCTGGGGCACTAACCGCCCACGGACTTGCGGATCACCGCGAGGCTCGTCAGCGAGAGCGCCTGATCGGCCTCGAACGTCACCCCGAACTCCCCCTCGAGCGCCATGATCAGGTGCACGTGGTTGAGCGAATCCCAGCTCGGGATCGTTTGCGGGCTACTGGTGTCGGTGATGGCGGACTCGGCGACGCCGAACACACTCGCCATGGTCTTGCGGATACGGGTGTCGATATCGTTCATGGATCCTGGATCTCGAACAGGGCTGGCGCAGCAGGCGCGCCCGAGGATAGGTCGAGCTTCCACCAGCGCGGAACCTCGATCGCCTCGAAACCAGCCGACGCGAAGAACTCGGCAGCCGGTGCGTTCTTCTTGGTCGGGATGAACTCGCCCACCAACGTGCGGCCGCCACGCTCGACCACGCGCCGCGCGAGCGAAGACAGCAGCACGAGCTCGACCTGTCTCCCAAGCACGCGACAGCTCATCAGGAAGCTCTCGACCACGAACTCGTCGTGCTCGCGAGGAACCGCGATGGCGACGCCGACCAGACCGTTATCGCCGTAGCGATCCTCGACCCGCATCCACAAGGCGATCGCACCGTCCTCGATCATGCGAGCGAGCTCCGCTTCGCTGTGGCGACGGGTCGTGGTGTTGAATTGGTTGGTCTTCGCGAGCAGTTGGGTGACGCGCGCGGTGGTCTCGCGATCGACGGGGCCGATGCGAACGCGCATCTCGAGGGCCTTCAAGAACTCCGCGATCGATCCCGTCGAGGTCTCCAGATCTCGGCGGCGAACGTCTTGCTGGTAGTAGTCCGCCCGTCGCCGATCCTCGGCGCCGATCACCAAGTGGTCGAACGCCGCAGCCACCTCGAGTGCCGCGGCGTAGCGCAGCGGGTCGCCAGGGACGTCGATCACCGTGACCTCGGGAAGCTGCTCCTTGACCCACGCCCGCTCGACCGGGTTGTCGTCGAAGAACACCAGCGCATCGCGGCCGATCGACAGCTCCTCGGCGATCGCACGTAGGCTGCTCGCCTTGTCGTTCCAGTGGACCTGCCGTGCCGCGAAGTGATCCCACTGGAGCACCATATCGGGATGGTTGGTGAAGGCCTCGAACACGTCGGCCTCGTTGTTCTTGCTCGCGATCGCCAGCAGGACGCCGCGGTCGCGCAGCGAGAGACAGTGTCGCTGGAACGTCTTGAACGCGCTCCCCGGGAGCTCCTCACCGAGGGCGATGCCCCCGAGGCCGGCCTCTCCGAGCACGCCTCCCCACAACGTATTGTCGAGATCGAGCACCAGGCACTTCGCAGGGGCTCGCCGCGCCGCGGTGATCGTGCGTGCGAGCCGCTCGCCGATCGCGCGCTGCGCGGCGGCACCGAACGGGATCCGTCCCATGTGCTGCAGCCGCGCGTCGTACCACTGGTTGGTCCCGACCTCGGTCGCGAGCCGTGCGATGTCGACGACCACGACACTCGGGATCCGACGTGCGAGCGCGGCGAGCTTGCGATCGATCTCGGCCACCGTTTCGGACTGGGAGCGGTCGAGGCTGGGGTCGGCGAGCCCGGCCGCCAGGCGTGCGGGCGGCGCCTGGTTCCACAACATCACGGTTGCCTTCGAACGCTCGCGCAGCGACGAGACCAGCCGATCGATCCGATTGATGTGATGGGAGATCGCGTCGTCGAGCTGGTGATTCGAGAGCGCGATGAAGCGGTCCACGAGGTCGCGCGCCGCATTCTCGATCCGCACCGCGACGACCACCACATCGGCGGCGTGAACCGCATGCGACGGATCGAGCGCGACTTGCTCGAGCTGTCCGTACGGTGCGAGGACGGTCGAGGTGGCGAAGCCACGGCGTGCGGCCTCGACGGTCAGGTACGGCACGATGGTGTCGAACGTGAACGTGGCGAGCACGCCGATCCGCAGCGGTTGTAACCCGCTCCGCACGTCGGGCGACTCGAGCTCGCGAGCGGCGCGCAGATACGAGGCCGGCGTCGCGTCGACCGACGCGAGCACGTCGGATACCGCACGGCGTTCCATCGCAGGCGATGCTACCAAGCGGCCCTCACGCCGTCACCGCGTAGTCGCGCATCGTGCGGATCGCGAGCGCACCGGAACGCCGGAGGTTCGCCGCATACCCGAGCACCTCGTCGAGGACGGCGAGCTGGCGATCGGTCTCGTCGTAGAAGTTCGACGGATGGAACCAGAGATGGAAGGTGCGTCCGTCACGTACCGCCGCGTCGAGACCGAGGCGGGCCTTGCGGGCGAGCAGCCCGGAGGGGATGGCTCGCCGGAGGCCGGCGCGGCCGAGCAGCAGCATCGAGCTCGGTAGCTCGACCACACCTGAATGACGGCGCGGCTCGATCGTCGTCGGGGGGACCGGCAACGCCTTGTCGACGAGGTGCGCGAGCCGGCCGGCGAGACGACCGGCTCGCTCCTTCACCGTCATGAACCAGCCGCGATCGAGGCTGCGAAACACTTCGATGCCCGCATCGCCGAGCGCGTCGACATGCGCGACCTGGTTGCGGGGAAACACGAACGAGTGAAACGGCAGCCCCGCCCGGAGATGCGCCGCCTTCGCCGCGGCAAGCTCGTCGCGAGCCTCCGCGGTGGTCAGCTCGGAGAAGTAGCGATGCGCGTAGCCGTGCGAGCCGATGTCGTGGACGGGCGAGGCTTCCCGGATCGCGTCGATCAGATGGGGTGCGTACCAGATCGTGTCGCCGTAGCGGGTCTGCGACGCTGCGGTGGCGTCACGCTCGAGGAGCCGGCCGACGATCGCCCAGGTCACGGGGACCGCGTGCCGCGCGAATCGATCGAGCAGCGCCGTGACGATCCGGGTCTCCAGCTCCGCACACTTCGCGAAGTAATGCTCGCTCGGCCGATCCCAGATTCCCCAGGCCAGCTCGAGATCGATCGAGACGCAGAACGCGCCAGACACGCCGGAGGTTGATAGCATGGCGCACCGTGATCGCGCAGCGCCGGTTCTCGCTCGACGACCAACTCGCGTTTGCCGCGCTGTCGGGCGACTGGAACCCGGTCCACGTCGATCCCGTGGCGGCGCGCAGAACCATGTTCGCCGAGCCGATCGTTCACGGCATCCACCTTGTGCTGTGGGCGCTCGACCGCGCGATCGAACATCCGGCCTCGATCCGGCATCTAACCGCGGCGTTCCGCCGGCCCGCGACACTCGACCGCGAGATCGTCCTCGATCGCGAGGGGGATCGCTGGATCGCCACGCTCGACGGTCGCTGCGTGCTCGAGCTCGAGCTCGCGTGGGGCGAACCACTGCCGGAGCGCACGCTCGACCACACCGCGTGGCCCGCTCTCCGGCAGCCGCAGGTGCTCTCCCGTGACGACATCGAAGCGCGGGTCGAGACCACGGCGCTGGCGCTCGATCGCGAGCGCTGCGCGCGACTGTTCCCTGCCCTCGCGTTGCGGTTATCGGCGCTCCAGATCGCGGAGCTGCTCGCCACCACACGGATCGTCGGCATGCAGTGCCCGGGACTCCACTCGATCTTCGCCGGGCTGCGCCTCGAGGCCTCCGCCGGACCGGACATCCCGACCTATCAAGTGTCGAGCTACGCGAAGCGGTTCTCCGTGCTGAAGCTCGGCGTCGATGGTCCTTCCCTGGCCGGCACCATCGAGGCGTTCTATCGCCCGCCGCCGATGGCGATCGAGCTCGCGACGATTCGCGGCCGCGTCGCACCGAACGAGTTCGCCGGCCGACGCGCCTTCGTCGTGGGTGGATCTCGCGGGCTCGGCGAGGCGCTAGCCAAGGTCCTGGCGGCGGGCGGCGCCGAGATCTGCATCGGCTACCACGCCGGCGAACAGGATGCTGCGCGCGTGGTCCGTGAGATCGGTCGCGGCCACGCGATGCGCTTCGATGTCACCGCACCCGACCTCGCGGGCTGGCCGGCGCCGTGGACACCGACGCATCTCTACTACTGCGCCACGCCACCGATCCGGATCGACCGCGCGGCCGGGTTCGTCGCCGACGATCACGCGCGCTTCGTCACCTACTACGTCACCGGGCTGCTCGCGACCATCGAGGCCTGCCACGCCCTGTCGAACGCCGGGCTCTCCGCGTGGGCACCGTCCACGGCGTTCCTCGACTCGCACGAGCCCGGCGCCGCAGCGTACTGCCTCGCCAAGGCGGCGATGGAAGAGCTGCGCCATCACGTGCCGCCGTGGGTGCGCCTGGTCACGCCGAGGCTCGCTCGGATCGCCACCGATCAAACCGCGGCGTTGATCACCGGCTCGATGGCGGACCCCGTCGACGTTGCCCTCGAGCACCTTCGCGCCAGCGCTTGACAGGCCGAGAGCCCACAGGTCTATTCGCCGGCGATGACCGCCACGTCGCTGAACGAGCTGATCTGCAGGATGTTCCTCGGCGGCGACACCTTGTTTCCGATCGAGGAGACCACCCAGCTGCTCGAGGACGGCATCTGCGACTCGCTGGGGCTCGTCCAGCTCGCCGCGGAGATCGAGAAACGCACACCCGGGATCAAGATCCGCGATCAGGAGATCACCCACGAGAACTTCGGCACGCCAGGAGCGATTCTCGGCTTCCTGGCGACCAAGACCAAGTAGCTCGGCATGACGCTGGTCGCGAACCTCGCCACGCAGCTCGAGGAGCGCGCCTCCGACGAGTGGTGCAGGCTGCTCGACGCCGACGGCACGGCCACCTCGATCACCGTGGGGCAGCTGCTCGAGCGAGCGATGGCGTTCGCCGCGACGTACGGTTCCGTGACCGGCGAACGCAAGCTGATCGCGGTGTGCCTGTACCACGGGCTCGATCTCCACGCGGCGTTCCTCGGTGCCATGTGGGCGGGTCATCTACCGACGATGATCGCGCCGCCGTCCCCTCGGATGGAGCCTGCGAAGTACGCAGCCTCGTTCGCCGACATGCTCGGCCACGTCAAACCTGCCGTCGTGGTCTCCGATGCCGCGACGATCGCGAAGCTCGAGACCCTGTCGCTGGCGAGCTTCCCTGCCTCTCGCGTGCTCGATCGCGAGACCGTCGAGTCCACTGGATGGATCGCGCCGCACCTCGGTCGCGCGCACGACCTCGCCGTGCTCCAGCACTCGTCGGGAACCACCGGGCTACAGAAGGGCGTCGCCCTGACCCATGCGGCGATCCTCGATCACAATCGCGTCTATCGCGAGCGGCTCGAGCTGCGACGCTCCGATGTCGTTTGCTCGTGGTTGCCGCTCTATCACGACATGGGCTTGATCGCGTGCTTCCTGCTGCCGCTGCTCGAGCGACTGAAGCTGGTCGAGCTCTCGCCGTTCGACTGGGTGTCGCGGCCGGTCTCGCTGCTCGAGGCGATCACGCAACATCGCGGCACGCTGTGCTGGTTGCCGAACTTCGCGTACCAGTTCCTCGCCGACTCGGTGAAATCCACCGAGGGACTCGATCTGTCGACCATCCGCGCCTTCGTCAACTCGTCGGAGCCGGTCCTCGATGCCTCGCATCGGGCATTCGTCTCGCGGTTTCGCGCGCTCGGCGCCCGCGAGGACCAGCTGACCGCGAGTTACGCCATGGCCGAGAATACCTACGCCGTGACGCAATCGCGGCCGGGCGGGTATCGCACGCTCGCCATCGATCGCCGCGTGTTCAGCGACGAGCATCGCGCGGTCGCGACGGAGCACGATCCACTCGTCGTGGTCTCGAACGGTGCGGCGATCGAAGGCACCGAGGTCGTCGTGCTGGACGACCGCGGCCAGCGCCTGGCCGACGGCGAGGTCGGCGAGCTCGCGCTGCAGGGGCCATCGCGCTTCGACGGATACTTCGGACGCGAGGACCTGACGCGCGCCGCGATGACCGACGACGGCTTCTATCGCACCGGCGACCTCGGCTTCATCGATGCCGGTGAGGTGTTCGTCACCGGGAGAAAGAAGGACCTGATCATCATCCAGGGTCGCAACTTCTACCCGGCCGATATCGAGCGCATCGTCGGAGAGACCGAGGGTGTCGTCGCCGGTCGGGTCGTCGCTTTCGGGCTGCGCGACGAGCACCAGGGCACCGAAGGGCTGGTGGTGCTCGTCGAAGCCGTCGACCAAGCTGCCGACGCCCAACGCAGGCTCGTGCTCGCGATCCGCAAGCGGATCGCGCAGTCGCTCGACTGCACGCCCGCCGACGTCCGCGTCGTGCCCTCGCGCTGGCTCGTCAAGTCGACGTCGGGAAAGCTCGCGCGAGGCGATAACCGGGCAAAGTACCTCGCCACCTTCGCGAGCCCCCCGTGACGTTCGAGAGTACGCGGCTGTTCGCGCTCCTGGCGGCTACCGCAGCCGCGTGGACGCTGCTCCCGCCGGAGCGAACGAGGCTGCGCGTCGCCGTCCTCGCGATCGCGAGCCCGCTCGCTCTGTGGTGGTGGCTCGGCCTGCCTGTCGAGGTCATCGCGATGCTCGGCGCGGCGGTGGCGTGGATCAGTCTCGGTCTGGTTGCCACCCGCAGCCTTGCACTCCGCTCGTCGATGACAGCTTCGCTGCTGGTGTTCGCACCGCTGCTCGTGTGGTGGGTGATCGGCAAGCAGTTGATCGCGATGGGCGAACACCCGATCGATCTCCTCTACTTCGTCGGCTTCTCGTATTTTCTCGTCAAGGCGTGGACCCTGATCCGCGACGTTCACGAAGGCGTGCTCGCTCGCCCCGATCCGATCGTGATGATCGCGTACTTCACGTTCTTCCCGACCTACATCTCGGGCCCGATGCACCAGCTGCGCGAGTTCCAGGCCGCGCTCGACAAACCGCTCGCCTTGGACGGTGAGGCAGTCGTCGGCGTCGTGTTCCGGATCCTCGTCGGGTTGCTCAAGATCCAGCTGATCGCCGCGGTGTTTCATCCGATGTCGCTCACCGCGTTGGTCGACGCCGATCGCGTGACCCTCTCGCAGCTCGTCCGGGGCGCGTTCGCGTACTCGGTCGTGATCTGGGCCGACTTCTCCGGGTACTCCGATCTCGCGATCGCGACCTCGCGCCTGATCGGGGTGGCGACCCCGGAGAACTTCAATCGCCCCTACCTCGCGCCCAACATCCGCGAATTCTGGCAGCGCTGGCACATCAGCTTCAGCCGTACGCTCACCAGTTACGTGTTCGTGCCGGTGTCGCGCGCGCTCGGTCGCTTGTTCGGCGCGCGGCGCAAGCTCGTCATGGTCGTCGCGTATCTGGTGACGTTCTTGATCTGCGGGTACTGGCACGGCCCGACGACGAACTTCCTCGCATGGGGCGGGTTTCACGCCGTCGGCTTGATCGTGTTCGATCTCTACCGCTCGGGAAAGAAGCCGAAGCGCGGCGTCAAACCCTCTCGCCTCGGGCGTAGCCTCGCGATCGCGGGCACCTTCATCTTCATCTCGCTGGGATGGATCCTGTTCGTCCTCCCACTCTCGTTGCTGGGGACGGTGCGATGACCACGTCACGCGATCTGTTCCTCCTCCTCGGCCTGCTGGCGTTCCTCGTCATCACCGGCGCCGTCGCGTTCGTGCTGCGAGTGCGCATCGCGAGTCTCCTGACCCGCCGTGAGTGGATCCTGCTCGCCAAGATCGCGGGCATCGTCGTCATGCTGTTCCTCCTCTACCTGGTGAAGATCTCGCGGGCGTTTCCGCCGGAGATGTTCATCTATGGGAGGTTTTGATGGAGACCGCGCCCCCGATCCGCTGGCATCGGATCTTCGCGGTGCTCATCGCCGCGGCGTGTGTGTTCGAGCTCGTCGCGCAGGTGTTCACGTATTTCTGGGCCGAGCAGCCGTACCGCTCGTTCTCGAAGTACCGGTGGTCGCCATACGGGCTGGTTCGCAACAACCCCACCCTCTCGATGCCGGGGTACCAGATCAACGCGAACGGCTTTCGAGATCTGGCCGACTACACCGTCGCGAAGCCGCCCCGCACGTTCCGCGTCCTGATGGTCGGCGGCTCGGTGCTGTACTCGCCACTCGCGGGCAAGACGGTCGCCGGTGTCGAGCGCGTCGATTCCTCGTCGACGATCGCGCAGTTCTTCGAACAGGAGCTGCGCGCGGATCCCGCGTTCGCCGGCGTCAGGCTCGAGGTCCTCAACGCGGCGGTCAACTTCAACAAGATCCCCGAGGTCGCCACGGCGTATCTCACCGAGTACGCGGTCTGGGATCCCGACGTGGTGATCGTGTTCGGCAGCGGCAACAACTTCCCTGCACATGCGCGTGTCGGTGAAGTCGCGGATCGCCAGTACGGGCTCCAGAAGCCGCATCCGTGGCGGCTCGAGTTCGAGCGAGTCGCCAACGAGCGTTCGTTCTTCAGCTTCGTCGAACACGCGCTCAACTACGCCGAGGACGAGCTCGCGGGTGTCGCCTGGTCGAAGAAGGCGGGCGCTGCGATCATCGACAAGCTGTTCTCGATCTCCGACGAGCGCGCACTCGTCAAGAAGCCCCCGAAGGTCTCCACCCCGGCAACGTTCGCCGAGTTCGATACCTATATCACCGAGTACCTCGGCTACGTCGACGCGATGCTCGCGGTCGCCAGGCGACGAGATCAGGCGATGGTCGTGTTCTGGGAGTATTTCCTGCCGCACCTCGAAGGCCTCAAATCGATGAGCGATGTCGAGCGCCCCCTCGCGAAGCGGTTGACTACCAAGAACACTCCGCTCGACGTCCAGTTCAACTTCTACGCGCGCGATCGCGTAGGTGCCTATCTCAAGACTCAAAACGTCCCGCTGGTCGATCCCCTGGAGATGCTACGCGCGACCTCGTCTACGGTGTTCAGCGACCACATCCACTACACGCGCGAGGGCAACCAGTTGAT
>JANNBP010000003.1:0-12659 GCA_031385555.1 Deltaproteobacteria bacterium
CAACGCCGTCAAGGTCACCCTCGGCCCGCGCGGTCGCAATGTGGTGATCGAGAAGTCGTGGGGCGCTCCCACGGTCACCAAGGACGGCGTCACCGTCGCCAAGGAGATCGAGCTCGAGAACAAGTTCGAGAACATGGGCGCGCAGATGGTCAAGGAAGTCGCTTCCAAGACCTCTGACAACGCAGGCGACGGCACCACCACCGCCACCGTGCTCGCTCAGTCGATCTATCGCGAGGGCTCCAAGCTCGTCGCGGCCGGTCACAACCCGATGGAGCTGAAGCGCGGCATCGACACCGCCGTCACGGCGATCATCGAGCAGCTCAAGGCGATCTCGACCCCGACCAAGGGCAAGGAAGACATCGCGCAGGTCGGCACGATCAGCGCGAACGGCGACGTCGAGATCGGCAACATGATCGCCGACGCGATGAAGAAGGTCGGCAAGGAAGGCGTGATCACGGTCGAAGAGGCCAAGACCATGACCTCCGAACTGGATGTCGTCGAAGGCATGCAGTTCGACCGCGGCTACCTGTCGCCGTACTTCGTGACGGACACGGAGCGCATGGAGGTCGTCCTCAACGACGTCTACGTGCTGATCCACGAGCGGAAGATCTCGAACATGAAGGAGCTCCTCCCGGTGCTCGAGCAGGTTGCCAAGCAGGGCAAGCCGCTCCTGATCATCGCCGAGGACATCGACGGTGAAGCGCTCGCGACCCTCGTCGTGAACAAGCTCCGTGGCACGCTCCAGATCTGCGGCGTCAAGGCGCCGGGCTTCGGCGATCGCCGCAAGGAGATGCTGAAGGACATCGCCGTCCTCACCGGCGGTCAGGCGGTCACCGAGGATCTCGGCCTCAAGCTCGAGAACCTCACGCTGACCGACCTCGGTACGGCCAAGCGCATCACGGTCGACAAGGACAACACGACGATCGTCGACGGCGCCGGCAAGAAGCCGGACATCGAAGCTCGCGTCAAGCAGATCCGCAACGCGATCGAGGACACCACGTCTGACTACGACCGCGAGAAGCTCCAGGAGCGCCTCGCGAAGCTGGTCGGCGGCGTCGCGGTGATCCGCGTCGGCGCGGCCACCGAAGTCGAGATGAAGGAGAAGAAGGCGCGCGTCGAGGACGCGATGCACGCCACTCGCGCAGCTGTCGAAGAGGGCGTTGTCCCCGGCGGCGGCGTCGCGCTGATCCGCGCGCAGTCGGCCCTCGAGAAGATCAAGCTCTCCGAGGAGCAGACCTTCGGCGTCAACATCATCCGTCGCGCGCTCGAAGAGCCGCTGCGTCAGATCGCCGCGAACGCGGGCGTCGACGGCTCGATCGTTGTCTCGAAGGTCAAAGAGGGCCAGGGCGCGTTCGGCTTCAACGCCGCGTCGCTCGAGTACGGCGACCTCGTCAAGGCCGGCGTGATCGACCCGACCAAGGTCGTTCGCACGGCGCTCCAGAACGCGGCCTCGGTCGCGTCGCTCCTCCTGACGACCGAGGCGATGATCGCCGAGCGTCCGAAGAAGGAATCGGCGGCTCCGGCCGGCGGCGGCCACGGTGGTGGCGGCATGGGCGGCATGGGCGGTATGGGCGGCATGGACTTCTAGTCCATGCGGTCCTCCCGGTCCAACCTGGTTGGACCTCCTGGACCTCGAGACGGCGGCTCTTTATCGAGCTGCCGTTTTTTCGTTTCGGCGCCGCACCAACCGCGCGGGCGGGATGCGGTGCTGCCGCATCAACTGCACGCAGTCGGTCTCCCAGACTGCGGTCAGCCACGCGAGCACGGTCTCGGTGATCACCCAGACGGTGACGCCGACGACGAACGCGATCAGGAGCGAAGGCAGCCGCGGCCACTCGGAGGTCACGTAGTCGGCGAGCGAGACATGTCCCCGCAGCAGGAGCAGCGGACAGAGCACCGCGGTGATCGCGAGTGAGAACTTGCGCCGATGACGGTCGAGCCAGGCGACCCGGCGCGCGAGCACGGAGGCTCGGCTATCGTCGCGTGACATCCGGACCACTCTAGCAAACGTCTACGGGAGATCCTGGATGCATTCGAGCTGAGCTTGCGCGCTCTGCTGCGTCGGGTGACCCGTCTCGGGATTGCACTGAAAGTGCTGGACGACGCACGCGTAGGTCGCCTGGTTGGTGTCGTTACGAGCGATCTCGGCGTCGTCCACGCGGACGATGCCGGCGAGGCATTGATCGCGGGCACCCCCTTGGAGGTGCTGGCAGCAGTCGCCCTGGGCATCGCTCGCCTTGGCGTACGTGTCGCTCTTGCGGGTCCCGCCGCCGCCACACGCGGCGACCGCGAGTGCGAGTGCGAGCCACCAACGCCTCACTGCGAACCGCGAGTTGCGTGACGAGCTGATTACGAGTGTGGTGGACGGATTCGTGACTTCGCGTTCACGGATCGAGCCGGCGAGGGTCGAGTGAGCCTGACGGCGAAGGGCCAAGTAGTCGAGATTGCATTCGAGGCGGTCCTGCATGCCGAGGAACGTTGGCAAGCCTCCGGCCAAGACTTCCCCTGGAAGTCGCCCGATCCGCGAGACCCGCCGTGGCCGACCCTTTGCTAGCTCGGCCGCTCATGCGCGGGTCTTTCTTGCTTCCCTTGGTGCTCGCAGGTGGGTGCGCGGTGAATCGCGGCATCCGCACCGAGCAGGTCGGTACCGGTCACGGTGCGGTCACCACGCGTGGTGCCGGCCCGTCGGACGTCAGCGCGGCGCCGGGGGGTGGTGGGATGCCGCTGCCGCGCGGCACCTATGACTTCGAGCTACGGATCGGCGTGCCACGGGCGCAGCTCGTCGACTGGAAGATCGCGTGCACCGACGCCGAGGAGCGCGGTGGTCAGGTGGGTCAGACCTTCGAAGACTATCGAGCGCAGCGGCTGACGCAGCTGACGCATGCACGCGAGCAGCAAGCGAAGATCTACGCACGCGCCGTCGCGCAGCCGCCCCCGAACGTGGTCGTGGTGGCGCGGCCGCCGGTCGCGCGGGTGGTGACTCCGATCGGGCAGGTCGAGGTCCGGCCGGCGCCGGTGATCGTGAGAGAGGATGTGCGAGAGGACGTGCGCGAGGCGCAGGAGCCGCAGGCGCAGGAGATCGACGTGCCTCCGGTGACCGAGCTCCCGCCCGGTGACCATGGGCAGGGCACGTTCCCGGCGCGCGTCCGCGTGGTGTTGCCGAGCGATGGCGTCTGCGCGGTCACCGCGCTCGCCGATGACCCCGGGGTCAACGCGTTCTACTCGGTGACGCGCGAGCGCGACCTCGGGGTTGAAGCCGCCGAGCGCAAGCAGCGGGTCTACGTCGGTGCGGTGAGCACGCGTGGTCAGATGACCGAGCGCCTCGTGGCCTACGGTGCCGATCCGCTGGCGAAGCGGCATCGCCTCGAAGCCGAGGCGCGGGTGCGCGCGGAAGCGGAGGCGCGTCGCGGCGCCGAGCTCGCACGGCAGCGAGAGATCGAGCTCCGCGTCGACGGCGAGCGCAAGCAGCACGAGGCCGAGGGCGCCGCGAAGCGTCGCGAGCGGGAAGCGGTCCTCGAGCTCGAGCGCCACGAGCGGTGGGTGCTCGAACAGGAGCTAGCCGAGCGTGCTGAGGAGATGCAGTACGCGGTCGCGTGGGAAGCCGAGGCGCCGGCGCGGGCGCGCGCGAACCTGGTGATCTATCAGAAGGAGGTCTCGATCCGCTGGCGGCTCACCTTGATCGCGTGGCTGGTCACGCACGGCCACGCCGATCCGGATCGCCGAGGTCGGATCGCGCGAGCGCAGGCCGCGCGCGAGCGCGAGCTGCAGGCCAGGCTCCTGATCAAGCTCGAGATCGAGCGCACCGAGCGCGAGCGCTTGATCCGGATCCGCATGGAACAGGATCGCAAGGAGCTCGAGCGTCAGCGCGAAGCGGAGCGGGTCGCTCGCGACGAGCGTGCGCGCAAGCAACAACTGCAGGCGCAGCGTGACGCCGAGAAGGCCGCGCGCTGGGAAGCCGAGCGTGCGGAGCGCGAGAACCGCGAGGCGATCGTTCGCGCCCGCCGCGACAAGGAAGCCCGCGAGCTCGCCGAGCTCGAGCTGCGCCGCGCGAACGAGGCGACGCGGATCCGACAGACCGTCGTGAGCAGCTTGATCGGCTTCGGGGCGCGGCTGCGCCCGCCGATGCCGGAGCTGCGGCTCGAGAGCCCCGGCCCTACCCCGTTCGACGGTGCGCAGTGGGCCGCGGGGCGCTGGGAATGGAATTCGATCCGCACCGAGTGGCAGTGGCGCGGTGGTGGGTGGCGAGACACGACGCGGTTCGGTCACAGCGGTGGCGAAGCGGTCGTCACCACCACGGTCGCGGTCGAGCCCACACCGACCCTCGTCGTCGAGCCGGCCGTCACCACCGTCGTCTCCACGCACGCGCCGGTGGTGGGCACGCCTGTGGTGATCGTGGTCGGTGGCAACGCGCACCCGGGGTACCAGCCCCGTCCGAGCTCTCAGCGCCCGACGCGCCCGCAGCCTGCGGCGCAACCGCGCCCGGGCTACCAGCCGCGACCGTCCACACGACGCCCTCCCCCGGCGACGCGCGAGCCGGCTCGACCAATGCCCGGTCCCCAGACCAAGCAGGCTGACGACGACAAGCGCCGCCGCTGAGGCCGAGGTCGCCCCGGCCCGCACTTCCAGGTCAGCTCGGTCAGCGCCGCCGCGCTCGCGAGCTTCCTACTCCTTCGGAACGAGGTCCGCGCACTCGATCGCGGCCCTCGCCGTCTTCGCGGCGATCATGCAATCGACCTGATCGTCGTTGTTCGCCGACTGACACTGCGAGACCACGGTATCGATCTTGGTCTCGAGCTCGTTGGTGAACTGGGAGAGCTTCTTCTTCCGCACGCCCTCGCGCTTCTCCGCAGGCAGCTGGGCAATCTCGCCGTTGGTGCGATCCCAGTAGGTCAGCGTGGCGTAGTTGCGGGCTGCCTGTTCGCACTTCTCGCGGTCGCCCTTGCAGGCCATGGCAGCGAGGGCGAGCACGAGAACGCAGGCGAACCGCATGGGGGCTCACATACCACGAGGCGGTTGGGATAGGCTGCGACGATGCGTCGCGCGGCGCTGTGCGTCTGTTGGGTCCTCGTGGCGACGGGGATTTCGCGCGCCGATCGTTCGACCACCGTCCAGGCCGAGGCCGGCGCGGAGGTCGACTCGAACGTCCAGCGCGTCGAGACCGGTCCGGGGATCGACGCCGCGCAGCTCAGCTCGCCGGTCGCGCGTGCGGGCGCCAAGCTCGATCACCGCGGCCGGATCGCCGGTGGCGGTTTCCTGATCCACGCGGCGTCGTATGCGCGGCTCGTCAGCAACGCGGACGCGCAGTCCGAGAGCGTGGCGCTGCTCGCGGGTGACCTCAAGTGGGTGCGCCCGCTGGGCAAGCGCCCCGTGTCGATCGGCGTCTCGATCAGCGGCGCCGATGCGATCGCGCTCGACGATGGCGCCGATCGGATCGATCCATGCGACCGCCGTCGCCTCGACCGCACGTTCGCGACGTTCGGGGGCGACGTGCTCGTGACCATGCGCAAGGACGAGGACACGTCGCTGACGCTCGGGTTCGGCGGGCGCCGCTTCGTCTACAAGCCGTGCAACAAGTTCGATTGGTACGGACCGAGCGCGACGGCGCGGCTCGATCTCACGCTGTGGCAGCAGTCCGGCGGCACCCGCAGCCTCGAGCTGTCGGCGTTCGCGGGCATCGAGGCGCGGTCGTACAACGATGTCGCGTTCGCCAATGCCTGTGCGGATGACGAGATGCCGGAGAACCCGGCGGACTGCTCGGCCCCGACCTCCCTCGATCGCTCCGACCGCTACCACCGGGTCGGGGCCGAGGTGACCTGGGTCGGCGGCATGGTGGCGGCGCTCGGCTATCAGCTCGCCGTCACCGACACGAACAGCTACGGCCAGTCGCTGGTGCGCCATCGCGTCAACCTGTCGGCGACCCGCGAGCTGTTCGGCAGCGTGTACGGCACCGCGCTGATCACGCTGCAGTACGACCAGTACCTCGATGGCTTGATCGTGCAGAAGGATCTGCAGAACCAGACGTTCACCACGCTCGACGACGAGAACCGCAGCTCGTTTCAGTTCCGGCTCGCGAAGCAGCTGTCGTCGACGTTCTCGCTCGAGTCGCGCGTGGCGTACTGGCGCGACCTCGGCGGCGGCGACGAGGCCTCGTTCCGCCGCACGCTGTTCTATCTCGGCGGCGTCTACAACAAGTAGGCGGGGTTTGGGGCCTGAGCCCCAAGCTACCGACCCATGCGGAGCGTGGCGGCGCGATCCTCGACGGCTTTGCGCTTGTCGCGGAGCTGCTGCAGCTTCTTCTTCACCGCGTCCTGCGTCAGCTTCGCAGCCGCCGCGCGCTTGCTCGGATCGTTGCTGCGCTGTGCGCGGTTGAGCTCCTCGATGGTCGACGGATCGACGATCTCGGCGAGCGTGACCGTCGCGTCCATCTCGAACGTCGAGACATCCGGGCGGCCCGTATCCGTCGGCGGTGCCGGGCTGTTCGAAGCCTCGGCGTCGGTGCCCCCTGCCCCACGTCCCGTCCCCGGCGTCCCGCCCTTGCGCGCGCTGTTGTCGTCGCGGCGATCCATCTCGTTCGAGCGATCATGCTGCTTGCGGAGCACGGCGATCCGGTCCAGCTCCTTGGCCTGACCCTCGAGTCCCTTGAGCTGGTTCGCGAGCTCCGCCTCGGCGACCGCGATCGCCTTCGCCTGCTGATCGAGCTCCTCGGGATCCGCGAGCGGATCGATCTGCATGTCGGGGAGCACGATGCGCGCGACCCGCTTGGTCTTCGGCAACACCTGCGCGCGTGCGCTGTCGAGCTGGGTCTTGCGAGACGCACCCGGATTGCTCGCGAGCTCGGCGTCGATCGCGGCGATCAACGTGCGGCGCGCGGCCGCCAGTTGCTCGGTGGCGCGGCGAACGTCGGCGCTCGCGGACTCGAGCTGACGACCGAGGGCCTCGGCATCGGCGAGCTTCGCGCGCAGCTCGCGATCGCGGCGCCACGACTTCGGCGAGTTCTTGAGCCGTTGCGCGGCGTCGAGCTCGGCGCGAAACTTCACGTTGATCGTGCTCCACGCCTTCGACGTGCTCGACAGCGTTCCCTCGGCGACAGCGGAGGCATTCCACGCGCGCGTGGTCGTGTCCGCGAGGGGGCTGGACTGCGCCCATGCGGTCGCACACGCGACCGTCACGAACAGAGCTATCAGCCAGGACCGCATACCAGGCCCATTAATAGCAGCCGCCATGCCACGCTCAAGTACTCGTCGACAATCGGGCTATCAACAGTTGTCTGTGCCGATCCTGGCTTGTCGAGTTGCAGTTCCCTCAGTTTTTCGTGGGGTAGTTAACCCTTGGTGGCGTCAGGGGATGTGCGCGCGCCAGCGAGGCGCTGGACCAAGTAACGGATCGCCGCGGTGACCATGGGGCTGATTGCCGCGAGAGGCTCACCGTCGGGACGCTCCCAGACGAGGTAGTCGCGCCCCATCGCGTCGACGGCGGCGTGGTAGTGGAGCCGGCGCAGCCGATACCCACCGGGTAGCTCGAGCCCGGGATCGGTCACCGCGACGTCGTCCTCCAGTGGGCGGCCATAGCGCACCATCACGCGATCGATCGCCGCAGGCGAGAGATGTCCGAGCGCGCCTTCGCCATCGTCGGCGATCAGCAGGCGACCGTCGTCGCTGAGGATGGCCGTCGTCTTCGCGTGGCGGCCGTCCGCGAGGATCCGTTCGTCGAGCAGCACGGGGGTGGTTGTAGCGCGCTAGAGTCGCGTCATGCGTTGGATTCTTGCGCTGATCGCCTGCGCGATCGCGTGCGGCCCGAAGATCGTCAACGACCGCCCGGTGGCGGACATCTCGAAGCACCTGCCCGCCACGCTCGAGGCGAGCCGCCCCCGCGACGGCGATGCGAAGACGATCCACGTTCGCATCTGGGTCGATGGCCGGGTGCGCGCGCAGCCGAAGTGGCGCGAAGAGATCATCGATCAAGCCGACTACGCGAGTCAGTTGCTCGCACCGCTGCTCGGCGTCCGGATCGCGATCGACAAGGTCTCGGACTGGACTCGCGCCGGCGAACCGACCGCGGCGCCGGCCGCACTCGCGGAGCAGGACAAGGGCGACGGCGTGACCTGGGTGATCGGCTACATCGCGCCGAACGAGGTCGCCACCAAGGTGATGAGCGAGCTCGGCAGCGCCGACCCCCTCGGGAAGTACCTGATCGTTCGCGGCTGGGCCGAGCAACCGGAGACCAAGGCGCTGACACAGACCCTGCCCGATCTGAAGGGCCCCGAGCGCGCCGAGGTGATCAGCGCGCATCGCCGCCACAAGCAGACGGTCGTGTTGCTCCACGTGATCGCCGCCGCGCTCGGGGCGATCGACGAGCAGGATCCGACGTGGATCCAGAACCCGACGTACAAGTCGAAACAGGTGGGGTTCTCCGATCGCAACCGCGAGCTGCTGCAGATCGGCGTCGACGAGAAGCTCGCCGAGCAGAACGATCAGACGATCGCCAAGAAGCTGCTCGAGGCGATCGAGAAATCCGAGTTCGGTGGCTGGACGCCGGCGAGCAAGGACGAGGTGACCAAGCGGCTACGGATCCTGATCGACGCGAGCAAGGGCAGTCGCACCGCGAAGGCCATCCCACCGGCGGCGTACGATCAGTTCTCGCGGATCCAGACGCTCGCGCAGCAGGGCAACACGAAGGACGCGCTCGCCGAGCTCGACAACTTGTTGATCGCGTACCCCGGGAACGCGGCGATGCATCAAGCGCGCTGCCAGATCATGCTCGCGATGGGTGGCCCGGCGGCGATCGCCAAGGCGAAGGAACCGCCACCACCCCCCAGACCCGGCCAACCGAAGGCGCCCAGATCGCCGCCCCCTCCACAGATCGACTGGAAGGGCGCGTGCGCGAAGGCGATCGAGTACGCGGCCGGCGATCCCACACCGCATCTCGCGATCGCGGCGTCGTACTACCAGGCGAAGGCGCTCACCTCCGCGCGCGACGAGCTGGTGCTGGCGGAGGGTAAGATCGCGAACCTGCCCTCGAAGGCCGAGATCGACGAGGCGTGGAAGAAAGTGCTGTCGATGTACGTCCAGATGGGTTCGCTGACCTGGACCGAGGGCGCGCTCGCCAAGGCGAAGCTCGACAACGATCCGGCGACCGCCGAGGTGGCGAAGATCCGTGCGCGATACGGCGTGCCGCAGGGTGCGAAGTTCGTGGCGCCCGAGCAGGAAGCGGAGCTGGTCGCGGCGGTGCAAGCGGCGCTGTCGACGGTGTACGCGAACAAGTTTCCACAGGCCGCGGCGATGCTGAATGCCGCCGAAAAGAAGTGGCCAGGCGCACCGGGCATCACCGCGACGCGCTGTGACCTCGCCATCCGGCAGGGGCAGATCGACGCCGCGCGCGCGCAATGCACCAAGGCCCTCGCCGCGCAGCCGCTGAACTCGTGGGCGCTCTACCTGTCGGGCATCATCGCGCTCAAGCCGGGCAGCGAGGGCGCGACCAAGCAGGGCATCGACCAGCTCAAGAAGGCGATCGCCGTCGACCCCGATCTCCAGCAGGCCTGGCGGACGCTCGCGAAGGCGTACGTACGGACCAAGGACAAGGCGGCGTACGAGCAGCTCGGCAAGGACTACCAGGCGAAGTTCGGGTCCCCACTACCGCCCTGAACAACCACCGCCAAGCCGACGACGATCCGGGGATCCCTGCACCGCAGACTGCGGGCGGAAGTAACCACCGAGGACACGGGAACCGCACAATTCCGATCCGGAGCCACAATCGCGTGCGCAAGAAGTTGAGTCGCTATACTGGAACCCGCGCATGAGCTTTCTCCGGCGGATGTTCTCCACCGACTACCGCCAGGCGGTGGCTGCCGAAGCGGCGGGGAACGTCGATCTCGCCGCCGAGCGCTACGGGCTTGCGGGCGAGAACGCCGGTGCGGTGCGCATGCACCTCGCACGCGCCGCACGCGCCGGGAGCCGCCTCGCCGAGATCGGGGCGCTGCGCGATGCGATCCGCTGGGCGGGCGAGGATCCCGAGCTGATGAAACAGGCCGCCGCCGCACTCGGCAAGGCGCTGTGGGAATCGGCGAAGGCCGAGGGCATCGCCACCGAGCGCGATCGAACACGCGTGCGCGAGGCGGCCGAGTTGCTGGTCATCGGCGACGAGCACGGGCTCGCGGGCGAGGCGCTCGAGGCGATCTGCGATCACCTGGCGGCCGCGAACGCCTACTCGGCAGGCGGCCTGGTCGAGCGCATGGAGCACGCGCTGTCGAAGGAAGACGACGTCGCGAACAAGCAGCGCGACGAGAAGATCGCGTTCGCCGACTACGAGACCGCGATGCGCGTCGGCCGTCGCGACGACGCGCGCGTCGAGCTGGTGCGTGCCGTGGCAGCAGCGACCCACGCCGGCGAGTACCGCCGCAAGCTCGACCACCTCGACACCGCGCTGCTCACCGCAGGCAAGCTCGAGCTCCGCCGCCGCGGCAAGCCGCTGATCGTGGCGTGCTCCGCCGACAAGCTGGTGCTCGGTCGCGATCAGCTGTGCGACCTGACCCTGCGCGCCGGGGGCGTGTCGCGCCAGCATGCGGAGATCGAGCGCGACGGCAATCAGTTCCTGCTGCGCGATCTCGATTCGCGCAACGGCACCTCGGTCGCCGGGCTCCCGCTCGCCGGGCGCGTGCCGCTCGTCGGGGAAGGCCGGTTCGGGCTCGGCGACGAGTGCAACGTCGACTTCGTGATGGCGGACGAGCGGCTGATCCTGAAGGTCGCCGGTGGGCTCGATCGCGGCGTGCAGCTGATCGCCGGCAACGAAGGCGTCAAGCTCGAGCTCGCAGGGCTGGGACTGGGCCTCGATGTCATCTTCCAGCGCGGTCGCCCGCTGCTCGGTCGCGGGACCAGCAAGGCCGTGCTGTTCAACAACGAACCGCTCGGCGACGACGTGCGCATCCAGCTGATCCGCGGTGATCGGATCGTCTCGGACGGCGACGAGATCGAGGTCGGCTGATGGGGTTCTGGGGTCGCCTGTTCGGCCGCAAGCCGGAGCTGCCGGCGCCGGCGCCGGCACCGGTGCCCGAGCCGCAACATCTCGGAAGCGAAGACGAGGTCTTCCTCGCGCAGCTCGTCGCCGATCTCGCGAACGGCAAGCGGCGCGACGAGGTCGGTAGTCGCGACGTGTTGCTGCGGATCGACGCGGTGTGGGCCTCTGGCCACGAGCGCCTCGCGATCGAGTGGGCGGAGAAGCTGCTCGGTGTGCCCGAGGTCCCGGTCGCCCCGACGGCGGCACTCCGCGCGTTGCTCGTCGAGCGCTACGAGCAGCGCGGCGAGCTCGACACCGCGATCCTCCACCTGGAGATCCTGATCACCGAGGATGCGCATGCGCTGCGGGCGCACTACCTGCTCGCGGAGCATGCGCGGCAACGCGGCGACAACGAGCGCGCGCTCAAGCACTACGAGATCGTCCTCGGCCGCGATGTCGACTATCCGAACGTCCGAGTCCGCGTCGAACGGCTGCGCCAGACCGCGGGGCGTGCGGCGCCCGTCGCCGGCGAGACGATCGCCGCCGGTGATGTCGCCGGCGTGCAAGCCGGAGCGCGGTATCGTCTGGTGCGCGAGCTCGGTCGCGGTGCCACCGGGGTGGTCTATCTCGCGCGCGACGCCGAGCTCGAGCGCGATGTCGCCGTCAAGCTGCTGCACCCTCACCTCGCCGGTCACGAGCGCGCCGATGCCCTCGCACGGTTCTTCCACGAGGCGCGCGTGATGGCGTCGCTGCGCCACCCGAACGTGGTCGCGGTGCTCGACATCGACGAGGCGACGCGGCGCATCGTCATGGAGCTGGCGGCCGGTGGCACGCTGCGCGACGTCCTGCGCGAGCGTGGTGCGCGTCCGCTGCGCCGCGTGATCGAGCGCCACACGCAGGTGCTCTCGGCGCTGGTCGCGGCGCATCGCCGCGGCATCGTCCACTGCGATCTCAAGCCGGCCAACCTGATGTTCCGTCGCGATGTCGACGGACCGGGCGTCGAGGTCATGCTCGGTGACTTCGGCGTCGCGCACCTCCCCGACACCTCCGGCCACACCAACACGACGGGCAAGCGCGAGGCGATCGGCACGCTCGCGTACATGGCTCCCGAGCAGCGGCGCGGCGAGCTGTCGCCGGCGGCGGACGTCTATGCGAGTGCGGTGGTGCTGTTCGAGAACGCGTGCGGGCGGACGCCGTGGTCGCGCGATGCGCTGATGGCCGGCACGCGGCGCGCCGAGGATTTCTTGCTACCGCAGCACATCACCGTGCAGGCACCCGCGATCGCCGACGATCTGCAGGCGCACCTCGACCGGATCGGCGATCCCGATCCGACCAGGCGACCGACGACGATCCAGGCCCTCGGTGAAGCGCAGCGGCTCCGCGAGCTGATCATCGCGGCCAGCGGCGCCTAGCGATATCTGCGCGAGAGCGCCCGCCCGGTGAAGCCGATGAACCACGCATCGGTGTGCGCAGCCGTGTCGAAACGTGTGGGCCGTTCGATCACCGTTGCTCGGCGCCAGGCCTCTGTGCACGACCTCTGTGCACGATCTCTGTGCACGACCTCTGTGCACGACCTCTGTGCACGACCTCTGTGCACGACCTCTGTGCACGACCTCTGTGCACAACCCTCTGTGCACAACCCTCTGTGCACAACCTCTGTGCACAACCTC
>JANNBP010000084.1:0-99931 GCA_031385555.1 Deltaproteobacteria bacterium
TCGCCGCGACCATCATCGGCCTAACGAGTCAAGGCTGTAGCTTGGGTTGGGTTGTCTCCACGAAGTACGCTCGCACAGTGATCGCGTACCACAGTTGTAACGCCGCCATGGCGGAGCGACTTCTGCGCGGTGAGCCGAAAACTTGACACGCCGCCGCAACCCGGAAAGATCGATCCATGGATGCAGCCCAAGAACTCGCTCCCATCGACACCGAGCCGCTGTCGTGGGTGGAGATCTGCACGCGGTATCCCGACCAGTTTGTCTGCTTGGTCGATATCGTCCATCCGTCGCTTCGTAGTCCCGTGATCACCTCGGCCCGCGTTGTTGGCCATGGCGCCACCGATGACGAGGCGTTCGAGCCGATCCATGATCTCGATCAGCGTTACCCTCTTTTTTCCATCAGGTTCACCGGCATTTGCAGAGAGCCGCTGATTCGACCGGCGCTGGTGTTCGATGACGAGACTTACCAGCCCCTTCGTCGTTGACCGCGAGTTGATCATCGTCGAGGCGGTGGTTGCAGGAAAGAACGCCCGCAGGACCAAGGCCCGACTCGTCGTCGACACCGGATCATCTGCAACGACGCTGACGCCAAAGGTGGTCCATAGGATCGGCTACAGCCGACGGGATGCCTACAAGGACGCAACGGTTACCACGGCCGTTGGTGAGGAGCGCGGTTACTGGATCCACGTGGCGGCACTCGACGTGCTCGGCGTGGCGACGCCGGACTTCCCGATCACGGTATTTCCACTCGGGCACAGAGACATCGACGGACTCGTAGGAATGAACTTCCTACGAAACTTCAACTTCGAGATCCGGCCTGTCGAGTCCCTCATTCACCTCGACCTGATCGAGCAGCAATGATTCAGGGGAGACGCATGACCTGGGTGGAGATCTGCGAGCGCTACGCCGACGAGTGGGTGCTGCTCGCTGACGTCGAATACGATGACGTTCGCACGGTGAGATTTGCGGGAGTCCTCGATCACGACGAGTCGATGATCGACATCATGGATCGCAACGAAGCGTTGCCCGGTACCACGCTGATCCAAACTGCGGATCGGCCGCTGTGGTGGCTGACGAGGCCACACCTCATCCTCGAGCCCGACGAGGAGGTTCCCGACCTCGCGCCTGGGGCGACGTTCACCGTCAGAAAACCGCGCCGCTGAGCGCGTGGCCAAACCTGCCACGGTGGTCGTCGCTGCTGCCACGTGGCTGCCACACTCGGGCAGATCACGCCGGATCACGGCAGACACACCGGGACGAACCGTTGATGCAACCCCGCGTGGTCATTGCAGGGTCGCGAGAAGTTGGAACATCTCGCGAGGTCACGTCAGGGTTCGAGCCCCCCGCTCGCACAACTGAAGCAGCGATGATCGCTGCGGTTCCCTCCGACGAGGCAGTAGCCACTGCCACGCCACTGCCACGAACTTCCGTCGGTTCGACGCTGCCGCGCGCTCCCAGCATCGCGAGCACGCGCTGATCGGGATCATCGATCCCGCGCGCTTTCTCGCGGACGACTTCGGGCAGCTCGCGGGGATGCGCTTCGGCGACGTGGACGTGGAGCATCGTCTCGTCGACCCGCTTGTGACCCAGCCACGCCTGCAACCGCCACGGGTTCACTCCGAACAAGGCAGCGTGGGTTCCGAAGCTGTGGCGGCGGGTGTGGAACAAGCGGTTCAAGGAGAAGGGTGTCGCCGGCCTCGTGGACCGGTCGCGGAGACCAATTACGTTCGGCCTCGCGGTCGATGCGGCGATGGTGACGAAGATCGTCGCGCTCAAGCACAAGCATCCGCGCTGGGGAGCCAAGAAGCTCTGGGCGCTCCTGCTACGCGACAGCGCCGACGGCGCCGCGCGGCCGTCGATCTCCACCATCAACCGAGTCCTGTACCACTCCGGGCTCGTGAAGAAGCGCGGCGGCGGTACCGCCGGCGGTGACCGGACTGCCCGAGCGGCCCGAGGTCCTCGTCGAGGGTCCCAATGACCTGTGGACGGTCGACTTCAAAGGGTGGTGGCGCGCCGGCAGTGGTGAGCACTGCTATCCGCTGACGGTGCGCGATGCGTTCAGTCGCTACGTGCTCGAGCTCAGGCTGATGACGAAGGCCGACACCAAGGCGGTGCGCACAGTCTTCGAGCGACTGTTCGAGTTCTACGGCGTCCCCAAAGTGATTCAGAGCGACAACGGTCCACCGTTCGCGTCGCGTGGCATCGGCGGACTGTCCAAGCTCTCGGTGTGGCGGGTGGCGCTCGGGATCGATGTCGTGCGCAGCCGCCCGGGGACGCCGACGGACAATGGTGGCCACGAGCGGATGCACGCGGACGTGCAGATCGATCTCGCCGCCGATGCTCCGGCGTCGCGGCACCTCCAGCAGCACGCGTGTGATGTGTGGCGCGACGAGTTCAACCTCGTCAGGCCGCACGAAGCCCTGGGAATGAAGACGCCGGGCGAGCTCTACAAGCCAACGACGCGTCGTCCACGCCGCATCATCGTCGGTGGACACCCGGCGTCGGCCACGGTGGTCCACGTCAACAAGACCGGAACCGCCGCCGTGTCGCGCACGCGCAGCGTCTACGTCGGCGTGCAGCCTGCGCAGCACCTGAAGGTTGATGGGCTTCGCGAGGTGCACATCGAATCCCCTCGCGAAGAAGCGGTGGCCGCTGGTAGTACTACTACGAGCGTCGTAGTATTGCGCCATGCCGCGACCATCTCTGCCCGGCGGCGACTTGGAGCGCGCTGTCATCGCCACCGTTTGGGACCTCGGCGAAGGAAGTGCGCGTGACGTCCACGATCGCGTTGGTGCTCCGAGTGGGCTCGCCTACACGACGATCGCGAAGGTGCTCGACCGGCTGGTCGTGAAGAAGCTTTGCAAGCGCAGGCGCGAAGGCCGCATCTATCTGTACGCACCGGCTGTCACTCGCCAGCGCGTGGAGCGCGCCGACGCGCGGTCGACAGTAGGGCGTCTCCTCGGCGATCAGCCAGGTCCGGCAATCGCGACCCTCGTGGACGCCGTGGAATCGGTGGACCCGCAGCTCCTGGACGAGTTGGCGCGCGTTGTGGCCGCACGAAGGAAGGCTCGTCGTGGAGCGTGATCCGCTGCTCCTCGGGCTCGTTGCGCTCGTTTGCGGAACCGTCGCGTGGTCGCTTGCTCCAATGCGCGGCTCGCTCCTGACTGGGCCGGCATGGCTGCGCGAGCGTCGCGCGTGGCGCGCCGTCGTCACGCCATTGCTCGTCGTCGCAATCGGGGGAACGCTGTTCGTTGGTTGGGCCCTCGAAGAACCTGCGCAGAGCGACGAACGGCTTTCTGTCCTCGCCTGGACCGTGGTGGTGGCGGTGCTCGCGCTCTGGGTCCGGGCCCTCGTGCGATTCGTGCGCTCGGCGGTCGCGCGCCCGTCGGGCCCGGTCGCGGTGGTCGGCCTCTTGCGACCTCATGTCGTGATCGATCCGAGTCTCGAAGAGTCGCTCGACCACGAGGCGCTCGCGGCGGCGCTCGCACACGAGGCTGCCCACGTTCGCCATTTCGACCCGCTACGCATCGCGCTCGCTCAGCTTGCCACCGATATCCAGTGGCCATGGCCGCGTGCGAAGCGACGCCTGGATGTGTGGCGCGCGGTGCTCGAAGAAGCCCGCGACGACGAAGCCGTCCGCGGTGGGGTGTATCCCGAGGATCTCGCCCAGGCGATCGTAGGTGCAGCCAAGCTCGCGACCGTACGCGGCGGCGCCGCGCTGACGGGCGAGGCGGCGATCGTCGCGCGGGTGTCGCGGCTTCTCGACGAGCCGGGTCGCGAGCAACCGGTCCGATCGCTGTGGTTCCCGGCGCTGTTCACCGTGGGCCTGGTGGCGTCGCTGAGCTTGGGGATCCACTTCGGGGATGACATCGTGGGCCTGCTCCCAGGCGTGCTGCGATGAACCGCGCGATCGCGTGGGTCGCGCTACTGGTGCTCGCGGTCGGCTGCGGGCGCGGTGACAAGGAGGATGACGAGAAGCCGCCGTCACGCGTACGCGGGCACGCGATCGTGATCGACGACAAGAGTCGTGCAGCGATCGAGCTGGCAACCGCGCAGCTCGCTGAGGGTGACATTCCTGACGTACGCCTCCGATATGGGCGCGTGATCGCGCGGACGGGCGACGAGGTCGTCGTTGCCTCGCCGATGGTCGGGCGAATCACCGAAGTCTCGGCCGTGACCATCGGTGATCGCATCACGGCGGGTTCGGAGATCGCGAAGATCAGTCCGGTGCTCGCGGCGGCCGAGCGCGCCGCGGCCGGCGTTCAGAGTGCAGAGATCGGGGGCCAGATCACGCAAGCGCAGCAGGAGGTCGGGTTGCGAGATGCCGAATTGGCGCGCGCGAAGGATCTGGCGCGCGATGGGATCGTGAGCCAAGCCAAGCTTCAGGAAGCGCAGGCGGCTTCGGCAAATGCGCGCGCTCGGCTTCAAGCTGCGCGGCAGGGACGAGATGCGCAAGCGGGCGCCGTTGGCAGGTCGGTGTCGTTGAAGGCACCCGCCGACGGAACGCTCGTCGCTCTCGATGCCATTCCCGGGCTCGGCGTGGATACCGGCCGCGTCGTGGCGCGCATCCTGCGAATGGGGGCCCGCCGGGTCGATCTCTCGGTCAGCGCCTCCGATCCGACATCGAGCGCGTACGAGGTCAATGTCGGCGACCGCTGGGCTCCTGCGCGGCTCGTCTCTCGAGGGACGACGGTCGGCGAGGACGGCAACCGTCATGACTTGCTCGAGCTCGATGCGAGCGCCGAGCCGCTGCTTGGTTCGACGGTCGCGGTGCGGATGGCCATGGCGCCAGCACGTGGCCTCGTCGTCGCGGAGTCGGCCGTGCTGACGTCGGCAAGCGGTGACGTCGTCTACGTCGAGGCGCCACACGGCACGTTCGAGCCACGCCTGGTCCGCATCGGTGCCCGATTCGGCGGCAAGGTACGCGTGCTCACGGGGCTCAAGCCCGGTGACTCCGTCGTGGTGCGGGGGGCGTCCGCGCTGCGCGGCGAGGCTATGCGTTCATCGCTCGGCGGCGATGAGGACGACTGATCGACATGGCATCGCCTATCGACATGTTGATCGGCTGGTCGATCAAGCGCCGGGTGATCGTCTTGATCGTCGCGAGCGCAGCCATGCTCGCGGGCGTCTACATCACGCTCCAGGCGCCGCTCGACGTGCTGCCTGACTTCACGCCGCCACGAGTGGTGATCCAGACCGAGGCTCCGGGCATGAGCACCACGGATGTCGAGGAGCGCGTCACCTGGCCACTGGAGCGGGTGCTGCTCGGTACGCCGCAGGCGCTGACGATCCGCTCCTCGTCGATCGCCGGACTATCGGTGATCACGATGACGTTCGCGGATGACGCGGATCTGTTTCGTACCCGTCAGCTGGTCGCCGAACGGCTGCAGCTCGCCAACGACAGCTTGCCGGAAGGTGCAGAACCACCAAAGCTGGAGCCGATCGCGCCCCCGATCGGATCGCTGCTCAAGTTCTGTATCTCGAGTGATGACCCCAAGGCGGGTGCGCAGCTGCGCACGCTCGCCGAGTGGAAGCTACGCCCGCAGATCGCGGGTGTTCCCGGGATTGCACAGGTCATCGTGCATGGCGGACTGGTCGAGCGCTTCGAAGTACGCCCCGATCCGCGAAGGATGCGCGAGCACGGCGTGTCGCTCGAAGAGATCGAGCGCGCTGCGTCGCGCAGCCAGGCATCGGTCGGCGCCGGCACGCTGACCGAGGGGGAGTTGCGCAGCGACGTCTCGACCGAGGCGCGGCTCACGATGGCCACCGCGCCAGAGCGTGTCGCGGCCGTGGTCGTTGCGGTTCATCATGGCGCGCCGGTCCGGCTCGGAGATGTGGCGGATCTCGCTGCCGGCGTGTCGCCCGCCGTCGGCGGCGCGCGTTGCGATGGTCGAACGGGCATCTACCTCCAGGTCATGAAGCTCCCCTGGGCAGACACCATGGATACGACAGACGCGGTCGAAGCCGTGCTCGGCGAATTCGCACGTGGTCTGCCGCCCGGGATTCATCTCGATGAGCCCGTGTTCCGACAGGCCTCGTTCGTGACGACGTCCGTCCACAGCGTGGCTCGCGCGATGGCGATCGGCGCAGTTCTCGTCATGGTGGTCTTGATCGCGATGTTGCGCTCGGTGCGACTGGCCGTGATCAGCCTCACCGCGATCCCGCTGTCGATCGTCACCGCGGCGGCGGTGCTCGTCGCGCGAGGAGAGTCGATCAACGGCATGATCCTCGGCGGGCTCGCGATCGCGGTCGGCGAGGTGGTGGACGATGCGATCGTCGACGTCGAGAACGTGTGGCGCCGACTCCGCGAGAACGCGCGCGTGCCGACACCGAGGCCAGCGCTGGACGTGGTGCGCGATGCATCCCACGAGATTCGCAGCTCGGTGGTCTACGCGACCGCGATCGTGTGCCTCGTGCTCGTGCCCGTGGTGCTGCTGGGGGGAGTTGCCGGACGCATCTTCTCGCCGCTCGCGGTCACCTATATCCTCGCGATCGTCGCATCACTGGTCGTCGCGCTGACCGTGACCCCAGCAATGTGCGCGCTGCTCTTGCCGCGTATCGCGACCGCCGAGGCGCGGCCAAGTCGGTTGGCGTTGGGGTTGACCGAGCGCTATCGCAAGATCGTCCGACGGGTCGTCGAGTATCCCAAGGCAGTCGTCGGCGCGGCGCTCGCGCTCGCGGTGGGGGCAATCGCCATGCTTCCCTTCCTCGGTGGCTCCTTCCTGCCGGAGTTTCACGAGCAGTCAGTGATCGTTCATCTCAACGCGGCGCCGGGCACCTCGCTGGAGGAGTCGACGCGCATCGGAGCGCGCCTGGATGCATTGGTGCGCCCCGACATCGGGACGCATGTCGCGATGCGTGCAGGGCGCGCGGAGCTGGGGGAAGATCCGTTCCCGGTCAATCGTCTCGAGATCGATGTCGTGATCGGCACGGAGGACCTCGAGGACAAGGTCGAGGCGATGCATGACGCGCTCGCCAGCCTTCCCGGGATCAGCTTCGCCATCGAGGGCTTTCTTGGCGAGCGCGTGCACGAGATTCTGGGTGGCGAGACCGCGCCGATTGTCGTGGAGGTCATCGGGCCTGAGCTGGAGCCCTTGCGTAGTCTCGCGGCCAGCGTGGCGGAGAAGGTCGCGCGCGTCGCAGGGGTGGAGGGCGTTGCTGTCGAAGCGCAGGTCGATGTCATGGAAGTGCGGGTTCGGCCGGATCCGGTTGCTCTCGCACCGTACGGACTCACGCCGGCCGATGTCGCGGACCAGGTGCGGACCTGGCGCCTCGGACACCGCGTGGGAGACATCCTGGACCCTGACGGTCGAGTGATCGCGCTCGTGGTCACAGGCGATCCAACGTTGCAAAGCCGTGCGGCGCTCGCTGACTTGCTGATCACCGGCGCGGAGGGTCGGGCGATCCAGCTCTCGGCGGTGGCGCGGATCGATGACGTCTCGGTCCCCGCAGCAGTCACGCACGTCGGCGGTTCGCGGCGGATCGCCGTGGCGATCGACGCCAAGCCCGCATCGATCTCCGACGCGAGCGCTGCCATCGAGGATCTCGCGAGCAAGCTGGAGCTACCGGCCGGATACCGCGTTGCCGTGGGCGGCGAAGCCGTCGCACGGTCACACGCCGCGCGACAACTCTTGATCATCGGCGTGCTCGTGTTGCTCGGGATCGTTGTCCTCCTCGGCATCGCGTTCGGGCGCGCGAGCGACGCGGTGATCGTGCTCTTGAACTTTCCGCTGGGCCTGATCGGTGGCGTCGCCGGAGCCATGCTCCTGCCCGAGGGACTCTCCGTCGCGGGCTTCGTCGGGTTCGTGACCTTGTTCGGCATCATCGCGCGCAACGGCATCATGCTTGTCTCGCACGCCCAGCAACTCGAGCGCGAAGCACCTGAAGAGCCACCGGTCGAGCGCGTTTTGCGTGCCGCCGAAGAGCGCTTGCTTCCGATCGTGATGACCGCAATCACTGCCGGGCTCGGTCTGCTCCCACTCGCGATCTCACTCGGATCGGCTGGTAGCGAGCTCGAGGCGCCGATGGCCGTGATCGTGTGCGGAGGTCTGATCACTTCGACGCTCCTCAATATGATCGTGCTGCCAACGATCTATGTGTGGCTCGCGAGGCGTCGCGTACGAAACGGGGTGAGTTGAATGTGCACGCGTTCGATCGTGGTTGTTCTATTGATCACCTTACAAGCCGCAGTACTGCGTGCGGATCCTCCGGCGCTGACACTGCAGAGCGCGCTGTCCGAGGCGCGCCAGCACGCTCCAGAAAGGACCGTTGCTGACTCCACGGTCGCCGCCGCCGAGGCGCGGGCGTCCGGCGCGGGGCGTCGATTCACGAACGATCCGGTGGTGACCGGTCGATATCAGCAGCTCCCGCCGGGTGGCGGTACCGACCGTGCATGGTCTCTCGGACTCCAATGGACGCTGGATTTCTCCGGCTCGTGGCGCCCACGTCGGGCCGCGGCTCGCGCGAGCGTCACCGCAGCGAGCCAGGGGCGCAGCGTCGCGCTTCTCGATCTGGATGGCGAGGTAGCCGTCGCATTTGCGGAGCTGGCGGACGCGCAACGCCGCGTTGCACGAACGGCGCAGATGGTGGCACTGCGGGAGCTCGCAACCACGACCGCCCAACGCCTCCGGACAACGGGGGCGGGAAATCAACTAGATGTCGATGCAGCGGTTCTCGATCTTCGCGCGGCACAGGTAGATGCAGCGACCGTTCGCGGTGATCTCGAAGCGTCGCGCGTGCGGCTCGCACGGTTGCTTGGCCGCGAGAGCTCCACTGGCCTGGCCGTCGGCGATGAGATCGACGTGACCGCCGTTCCCTCGGCGACGATGCTCGACAACCTGATCGCACTCGACCCACGCGTAAAGCTGGCTGCCGCCGCACTCGACGCGGCACGCCTGCTCGCGGACGCGGAGAACAGGGCTGCACGCCCAGACGTCACGGTCGGGATCGAAGGCGGTCGTGCTCGTCACGATATTCCGGCCGGTTCGTTCGCCACGGAGCCGTCCCTATCGGGACAGTGGAGCGACTGGGACATCTCGGTTTCGATCAGCGTCCCGTTGCCGCTGTTCAATCGCAACCGGGTCGCGCGCGCGACGACCACCGCGGATGTGCTCGAGGCCGAAGCTCTGCTGACGCGAGTGCGCGCGGATGCGGCAACTCGCCTCCAAGAGGCCCGAGCTCGGCTAGTCGCCGCGATCGACGCGGTCAACACTGCCGCGGATGTTCCGCTGATCATCGACCGCGAGTCGGTTCTTCTCGACAAGGCTCTTCGAGCGGGCGGCGTCGAACTCGCTGCGTTCGCGCAGCAAGCGCACCGGCTCGTCGAGGTCGGTCGTGTGTACGACGATGCCGTGCTTTCGCTTCGTCGCGCGCGCGCGGCCTGGACACGCTTGATCGTGCAATGAACATGTCGACATCAGCGCCAACGCCCTCGCGCAGACACCTCTATCTAGGCATCCTCGCGCTCTCGGGCTTCGTCACCTCGTTCGGCGCGCACGTCGTCGCGGTGAACCTCCCCGACTACGCAGAGAAGGTCGGGCTCGGCGCATTGATGATCGGGCTGCTGATCGCCGTGTACGACTTCGCCGAGCTGTTCGCGAAGCCAGCGGCCGGCTTCCTCGCAGACCGCCGTGGCATGCGCATCACGCTACTCGGTGGGCTCGCAGTCTTCGTGCTCGGCTCACTCCTGTACCTGGTCGTGCCGCCGAAGTTGCTCTTGCTCGTTCGCTTCGTGCAGGGACTCGGCGCGGCAGCTCTGTCGACGGTCTCGATCGCACTGGTCGGGCGGTTCTACGTCGAGAACCGGGGGCGAGCGTTCGGCATCTACAACGCGATCAAAGGCGCTGGCTACGTGCTCGCACCGACGGCAGGTGCGCTGCTCGCCACCCACCACGGCTTCCCGAGCGTGTTCGTAGCCTCCGCGATGCTGGGAACGCTCGCGTTTGCACTCACGTTCGTGATTCCGAAGGATCGCCCAGCTCCGCTCGAAGAGGAGGACGAGTCGTCCTTCAAGCAGCTGTTCAAGTTGTTCAAGAACCCGGTGCTGATGCCGACCTACGCGGCGATCGTGATCAACATGTTCGTCGTCGGAGTGCTGTTCGGGTTCTTCCCGGTGTACCTGCATGCGATCGGATACACGACGAGCAGTGCCGGCTTGCTCATCACAGCCACGACCGCGAGCTATCTGCTCGTCCAACCCGTGGCGGGATGGCTGGCCGATCGGATCGACCCCGCGATCACGGTGATCGCGGGTCTCGCGGTCGCAGCCGGAGCGACGCTCGCGATCCCGGCGGTCACGGGATGGATGCTGATTCCGCTGGCGGTGCTTGCGGGGCTCGGCGTGGGCACGGTGTGGACGAACACCGACATGCTCGTCACCAAGATCGCCGGCGATCGCCAGCTCGGCGCGGCGGTCGGGGCGGCCCAGTCCTTCAAGGAGGTCGGCGACATGCTCGGACCGCTCGCGATCGGCGCGATCACGCAGGCCTGGAATGTTCGCGTCGGGTTCTACGTCTGCGGCGCAGCGGCGCTCGGCGTCGTGGCGCTGCTCACACTGAGGCCGCCGCGCGTTCCCCCGTCGCCTCCCCATGCTCTTCCGTAGATCTGATGCGCGAGAAGTTCCAAGCCGTCGTGTCGGGTTTGCGGGTCTCGCTGCCATGGCGCGTGGTGTTGCTGCTCGCGTTGGCTGCGGTAGCAACGGTCGCGTTCGTCGAGGTCGCCGAGGAGGTGATCGAGGGCAATGCGGATCCGATCGATCGCGCGATCTCACTCGCGATCCACGACGTGGATTCCCCCGCGCTCGATCACGTCATGATCTTCGTGACCTCACTCGGCGCCGGAGTGACGCTGGCGATCGCGGTGGCGTTACTCGCTGCCTATTGCCTCTATCGCAAGGAGCGACGCCTGGCGTTCGTGCTGGTCGCGAACGCGGTTGCGCAACATGCAGTGAATCTCCTGCTCAAGCATTCGTTCGCGCGACCGCGGCCGACCTTGTTCGACGAGATCACTCGCCCCGAGAGCTACAGCTTCCCGAGTGGTCACTCGATGTCGTCCATGGTGATCTACGGGACCATCGCGACGGTCCTTGTCGTGCTGCGGCCTGGGCTGCGCTCCCTCGTGGTCCCGATGAGCACGCTGCTGATCGTCGCTATCGGGTTCTCCCGCGTGTACCTCGGCGTGCACTGGGCGTTCGATGTGCTCGCGGGCTTCGCCGCTGGGGTTCCCTTCGTGCTGGCTGCGATCCATCTCGCGCGACGCGCGACACGTCCGGAGCCGAACACATGAGGAGGTCGTGCTGGGTCCTCGCGATGCTCGCGGGTGCCTGCCCTGGCAACGCGAGCCACGCTCCGAGCACTCCGGCTCGAGCGCTTTCCTCGGAATTCCAGCTCGAGACCGTGCCCGGCCTATCGGGTCTCGCGGTCGATGAGACGGGCGCGCTGTGGACCGTGGCCGAGCGGGAGCGCTGGGCGTATCGCATCCGCCTTCGCGGCGGCCGGCCTTCGCTTGACCCGTACGTAATCGAAGGCGTCCCCGACGGCATGGACGTCGAGGGAGTCGCGGTTCTCGCACCCGGCAGGCTCGCACTCGGAGCGGAAGGCCGCTTCGAGGCGTCAGCTACCGTGTTGCTTGCCGATGTGCGCGACCGCCGAGTTGTGGTGACCGATCGCGTTGACCTCACAGATCTCGATCTGGGTCTACACGTCGAGCCGAACGCCGGCACCGAGGGCATCTGCGGAGCCGGTGACACCATCTTCATCGCGGTCGAGAGCATTGGCGACGTCGATGGCAGGCGGTGGGCGCCAATCGTCCGCATCGAGCACGGCCTGGTGGTCCGCATGCACAAGCTGTGGCTAACGACGCGAACCGGCAAGCTATCCAGCCTCGATTGCCGCTGGGTGGGCAACAGGATCGAAGCAACCGCGATCGAGCGTCACTTCACGGAGACCAAGATCTTGACGTTCACGATTCCGACGAGTGATGGCGAGATCGCGCCGCACGAAGCACTCGATCTCGGACCTGCACTGCGTGGGAAGCTGAATCTCGAGGGGATTGTCTCGATGCCCGACGGTTCCGTGTTCGTGATCAACGACAACCAATGGAAGGGAGTGACCGGGCCGAGCTTGCTGCTGATGTTCCCGCCGAGGAGGTTCCGCTGAGTCTCAGCGACGCCGGCGACGACTTTCGAGGAGTCGTCGAGGTCTTCGGTCGGCAGGTCGTTCGCTGAGCAACGCGGACACGTTTTGGAGGCCGCAGGAGCGAGTGCGATGAAATGAAATCGCGAGGGCGAAATCGTCGCCGATTTGCCGACGTCATGATCTCGTCGAGGCGCATCCGACCGAGAGAACAGCAGGTGGTCATAGCCGGTGACCATGTGCGTCGCGCCGAGCTGAAGATAGTTGAGGTAGCCGCCGTCGAGCATCGCCTGCTTGTCGGCCTCGGAGATCCCGTGCGCGTAGCTCGTCGAGGTTCCGACGACAAGGAAGGCGAGGATCACGAGCCACCACGACGTCTTGATCATGGAACTTGCTCGGGTGGAGGCTCGGTCACGGTCGGGTGCGGCCCGGCGATCTTCGTGCGGCCGAAGCGCGCGTAGAGCGCAGGGACCACGACCATGTTGAGGGCCGTCGCCGATAGCAATCCACCGAGGATGACCACACCCATCGGGGCCTGGAGCTCGTTGCCGGTCTCTTTGCCCGCGATCACCAGCGGGATCAACGCGAGCCCCGCGCACAACGCCGTCATCAGCACCGGCGATAGCCGCTCGATCGAGCCGCGTTCGACGGCCTCCTCGAACGAGGCACCCTCGTGCTTCTGCAAATGGTCGTAGTGCGAGATCATCATGATCCCGTTGCGGGTCGCGACGCCAAACAGCGTGATGAAGCCGACCAGCGACGCCACGCTGAGCACGCCGCCCGAGAGCATCACCGCGACGAGGCCACCGATCAGCGCGAGCGGCAGGTTGACCATGATCAAGAGTGCGTTACGCCACGATCGGAAGGCCATGTAGAGCAGGACGAAGATGCCTATCACGACACCGATACCGATACCGATCAGCCCGATGGTCTTCGACGCGGCACGCTCGCTCTCGAACTGACCGCCGAACACGACGTAGTAGCCCTGTGGGAGTTTGACGTCGCGCGCGATCGCTGCCTTGATGTCTGCGATCACGCTACCGAGATCACGGCCGCTCGTGTTGGCCGAGACCACGATCTTCCGCTGCACGTTCTCGCGGGAGATCGTGTTGGGACCGACGTCGTCGCGGATCGTCGCGAGCATCCGGAGAGGGATCTTCGCGCCGGAAGGCGTATCGATCACGGTGTTCTTGATCGCCTCGAGGTTCGCGCGTGCATCGTCGCGGTAGCGCACGAGCACATCGTACGTGCGTTGCTGCTCGAGGACCTGCGTGACCTTGGTGCCGGCGAAGGCGGTCTCGATCGATTCGGCGACCGCACCGGCGTGCAGCCCGTAGCGTCCGATCGCTTCGCGGTCGATCTTGATCGTGAGCTGCGGAACATCGACCTGCTGTTCGAGCGAGAGGTCGACGATGCCCTCGATGGGCTTCATGGCCGTCTCGATCTGGGTGGCGGTCGTACGCAACTGCGTCAGATCTTCGCCGAACAGCTTGATCGCGATACTCGCGCGCGTGCCCGAGAGCATGTGGTCGATGCGATGCGCGATGGGACCGCCGATCGTGCAGACCATACCCGGGACCTGCGTGAGCTTCTGGCGAAGCTCGTCGAGGAACTCCTCCTTGGGACGGTCCGTCGAGCGAAGGCGCACGTCGATCTCGGCCGCGTTGACGTCCTGCGCGTGCTCGTCGAGCTCGGCGCGACCCGTGCGACGTGCGGTGGAGACCACCTCCGGAAACGACAGCAAGATCTCTTCGACTCGACGACCGAGTCGATCCGACTCCGCGAGCGACGTCCCCGGCAGCGTGATGGCGCCGACGGTGAGCGCACCTTCGTTGAACTCGGGCAGGAACGTGCGCCCCAGGAAGGGCACCAACGCGAAGGCACCGGCAAGCAAGGCAATCGCAGCAATGCCGACGATCTTGGGATGCCGGATCGAGCGCACCAGCACCGGCCGATAAGCGCGCTTGAGGCCGCGCACGAAGAACGAGTCGGCGTGCTTGAGCGTACTGCGCTCGGTGAACACGAAGGCACACAGGGCCGGGGTGACCGTCATCGCGACCAGGAGCGACGCGAAGATCGCCACCAGGTACGCGTACCCGAGAGGTGCAAGGAGGCGGCCTTCCACGTTGGACAGGAACAGGATCGGTACGAACACGATCATCACGATCAGCGTGGCAAACACGATCGACCCGCGGATCTCGCGCGATGCGTCATAGATCACGTCGGTGACTGGCCGGCGAGTACCGTCTGGAAGTGCACGGTTTTCACGCAATCTCCGGAACACGTTCTCGACGTCGATGATCGCGTCGTCGACCAGTGCGCCGATCGCGATCGTCAGACCACCGAGCGTCATCGTGTTGATGGTGACGCCCTGGGTATCGAGCACGAGGACCGCGACGAGCAGCGACACCGGAATCGAGACCAGCGAGATCAGCGTGGTGCGAATGTCGAGCAGGAACAGGAACAGGATGATCGCCACGAGGATCGCGCCGTCCCGCAGAGAGATCGCGACGTTGCCCACTGCCGTCTCGATGAAATCGGCCTGGCGCACCTTGTTGCGCTCGATCGTCATCCCGGCGGGCAACGTGTCCTGGATCGAGTCGAGCTCGCGATCGATGCGCTCCGTGAGCTCGAGCGTGTTGGCACCGGGTTGCTTCTGGATCGCGACCACGACGGCTGGCTGACCGTTCGACGAGCCCTCGCCACGGCGAATGCCCGGCCCGACCTCGACCTTCGCGACCTGGCCGATCAGGATCGGCGAGCCCTCACGAGCGACGATCGTGGTCTGCTCGATATCGGCAGCAGACGAGATCCGCCCGACGCCGCGGATCAGCGACTCCTGACCACCGCGCACGAAGAATCCGCCCGTCGAGTTCTGGTTCGACGCCTCGAGCGCCTTCTCGACCTGTTCGAGCGTGACATCGAAGGCGCGCAGTCGATCGGGATCGACCTGCACCTGGTACTGCCGCACGCCACCACCGATCGGCACGACCTGCGCGACCCCCGGCAGGGCGAGCAACCGCCTCCGCAACACCCAATCGGCGGTGCTACGCACGTCCACCAGCTCGTGCTTGTCGCTGCGCAACGCGATGAACAGGATCTCGCCCATCACCGACGAGATCGGTGCGAGCATCGGCGGTGCGATGTCGGGCGGTAGCTGACTGCCGACGAGCTGGAGCTTCTCGTTGACGATCTGCCTTGCGACGTAGATATCGGTGCCCCAGTCGAACTCGACCCACACGATCGAGATACCGATGCCGGACGAGGAACGCACGCGGCGCACACCACTCGCCCCGTTGACCGCTGATTCGATCGGGAACGTGACCAGGGTCTCGACCTCCTGCGGCGCGAGCCCATGCGCTTCGGTCACGACGGTGACCGTAGGTGCAGTGAGATCGGGAAACACGTCGACCGGCGCACGCACGGTGATGTACGTGCCATATGCGACGAGCCCCAGCGTCGCGATCGCGACCAGCAAGCGGTTCGCGATCGCCCAATGAATGATGCGGTCCATGGCTAGTGCGCGTGTCCGTGAGCAGGTACGGCGCCAGAAGCCGACGCCAGCTTGACCTCGTATGCCCCCTTGGTGACGACGTGCTCGCCGGCCTTGACGCCCTCGAGCACCTCGACCCAACCATTGGATCGGATGCCAACTCGGAGGGCTCGGCGTTCGAAGGACTCGCCCTCGATCATCACGAACGCGATCGCCTTACCCGCATCCTCGACGACCGAGATCTCCGGGATGGCCAGCGTCTTCTTCGGGGCACCAGTCGCGATCACGGTCTTCGTGAAGTTGCCGATCCGCAGCTTGCCGAGCTTGTTGTCGAGCTCGAAGATCACCGGTGCCGTCCGGGTCCTCGGATCGATGACTCGTCCGACGGTGATGAGCTTGCCGTTCCTGTCGTCCACCGTGAACGGCTGCTCGTAACCGTCGATCGTGAACCACGCCGCACGCGCGTTCTCGACTCGTGGGAGATCCGCTTCGAACACGCTGGCGACCAGCCACACCCGATCGAGGTCCATCACGGTGAACAGCTTCTGGCCCTCCTCGACGCCCTGCCCCGACGCCGCCTCGATCGACACCAGGGTCCCATCGACGGGGGCGCGAACTTGGAATTGCCGCCCGCCACCCGCGCCGCGTGCGCCCGCATCGAACTGGCCGAGGCGACCACGCGCTCCGCCGAGTCGCGCTTCCGCGATCGCGAGCCGGGTCTTGGCTTCATCGACGGTCCTCGGCGCGGCGGCGTTCGCTGCCACGAGACGTTGGGCGCGGTCGAGCTCGGTGCGTGCCGCGGCGACCTCCGCCTCCGCGGCGGTTGCGTCGGCCGCCATCGTCGGGCGATCTCCGCCCGTGTTGCGCGGCGTGATGGTCGCGAGGACCTGATCTTTCTTGACGGGCATGCCGAGGAGCGGAACCGGCTCGACGAGCGCGACCCGTCCGGCCGACGGCGCCGTCAGCTGCGCCTCTTTGCCTCCGACGGGTCGGATCTCACCAGCGGCGCGAACGCCCTCCTGCAGGTCGCGCTCGGCGACGACCGTGGTGCCGAAGTCGGTCTTCCAGGCCTGCTCCTTGAGGTACGTGATGCGACCGGGGGCCTCCTCCTCTTCACCGAGCGCGGCCCTCGCGGCTGCCTCGTTCGCGAACACCTCGCACTCGCCGACCGCAAACGAGTCCTTCAGCTGCGGACTGTCGACGGTGAGGGCGAGCGTGCACTTACCGGCTACGGTCGGTTTGATGATCGGGCGGAAGATGCCGGGGTTCGAAGGTTCCTTGGCGTGGCCCTCGAGCGCGGCACCGCCCTGCATCACCAACTTCAGCGTCGCGCTTCCAGCGGTCACCGGCTTGCCATTGGCATCGACCGTGACGTGCGCGGCAAACCGCGCCTCCTGGCCGACGATCAGCGGCTTGTACTCCATGAACAACTCGGTCTTGTCGGACCACACGGTCACCGATTGACCCGGCAGCTCCGCGGGAGCGCTGCCGCTACCATCGCCGTGTCCCTCGGGACCGTGCTCGTGTCCGCGACCGCATGCGAGCGTGGTCACGAGGAGGATCGCGATTCTCATAGTCGTTGCCCCACTGCGAGCTCGAGCTCGCGCTTGTCACGTGCAACCTGATACCGAAGCTCGAGTGCGCGAAGGCGAACCGCACGCGCGGCGCGATGGGCGTCGAGGAGCTCGACGACACTCGCGTTGCCTTCGCGATACGCGGTCTCCACCGCCCGCAGGATCCCGTCGAGTCGATCGAGCTGGCTGCTCTCGAGCTTGCGGGCCTGATCGACGCGCGCCACCAACGACGCGTACGCGATCCGGACTGCCGCCGGAATCTCTCGTTCGAGAACGCGCGTAGCGGCGGTTGCGACGGTGCGGTCTGCCGCGGCCCGTGCACGCTCGCCCTGCCCGCGATCGAACACGGGGATGGTCACCGTCAAGCCGGCGACGTAGCCGGTCCCGGTCTGCTCGCCAAGATCAGCCGTCATCGCGCCGAGCATCAGGGATGGCTGCGGAACCCAGCCGCGCTCTGCCACGGAGACGCGTCGCGAGGCACCCTCGATCCGCAACTGTGCCGCGCGGAGATCGCCGCGACTGCCAGCCTTCGCGAGTAGTGCGTCGAGCGCCGGAACAGCGGGGAGGTCGAAGCTCGTGGTCGCGTCGAGCTCGCCGGTGCGACCGACCAGCGCCGCCAGCCTGCCGCGAAGACGCCCGAGCTCGATGTTCGCTGACGTGATCTCGTCGTCGTGAGCGGCGAGCTCGACCTCGAACCGTTGCACCTGGTAGCCGGCCGCGTCGCCCGCCTTGCCGCGCTGCCGAGCGACCTCGACAGCGCGTGCGAGTAGCGTCCGTGCCGCGGTCAGCAACTCGACCTGCTGGCGTGCCCGCGCGGCATCGTCGAACTCGCGCAACGCCTCGACGACGAGCTCGACCTTGCCCGCCGTGGCTTCACTCGTCGCCGCGCGAACGCCGGCCTTGGCCGCGTCGATCTCGCGGCCACGTCGCCCGGAGAGATCGAACGGCAGCGTGAGACGGAGATAGTTCGTCGGCGAGCCGGTCCCGTTGACGAACGGTTCCTCGCGCTCGTATCCGATCGTGGGATTTGCGCGGACGCCCGCGACGGCGATGTCAGCGCGGGCAGCCTCGACGCGAGCCACGAGACGGGCAACGCGCGGATCCTTCGAAAGCTCGGAGACGAACGCCGCCTCGTCGATCGCAGGGATGGGGTCTGCTGCGGCGGCGGTTCCGACTATCGACGATAGTAATAGCGACCATACGAGATGAGGGCTGGTGGAGCGCATCGGTTATCCCAGGAGCGTCTCGAACGCGTGGTGAAGAGGTTCGGCAACGATCGCCGCAGCGGCGATCAAGGCAACACACGTGATCAACGCGAGCCGCCCTGCGAGCATGGCGACTCGGTTGCCAAGCGGGTGCGCCGCGAGGACAGCCTCGACACGCTCACCGAGCTCCGTCTGGCTGGGCGTCAGGCCGAAGCTCCCCGCCGGGCGGGTGGTCTCGAGCCGGAACAGGGACACCATCGTGCTCGCGACGGCCTCCGGCGAGCTCTCCCGAGCTGCATGCGCATCGCACAGCCGCTCGCTCGCGGCGAGCCAGCTCGAACGCGTGCGTTCACCAACGAGTGGAGCCGCGAACAACAGCCACATCTCCATCCACAAGCGAATCCGTAGATCGCCGTGTTCGATGTGAGCGGTCTCGTGAGCAACCAGTGCGGCGCGTTGCTCGGACGACAACGTGCTCCACACGCGCGTCGAGACGTAGATCGCAGGAGCGCTGCCGGCGACAAAGCAGAACGCGCGATCGGAAGACACGAGGCGGATGCCGTCCACGGCGGTGCTGGCGGCGAGTAGCAGGCGAATACTGCGCCGGCCTCGCACCAGCGCGAGTCCGACGAACAGACCGCGCGCGAGCACGGTGACTCCAGCGACCGATAGCGCGGCGACCGCCGTTGGCAGCGCGAGCCAACGCGTCCCGTGCGTCAGACACAGATGGGCGTGATGGTCGTGTACGGCACAGTGATCCACGCCGAGCGCTGAGTGCACGATCAACGCGGAGGTCACGGCAAGCGCGAGTACCGGTGGAACGACCGCCACTATTGTCGCGAGGCGACGTTCGAAGAGCGGCCCGATCCGTGCGATCTGGGATCCAAACATCGCCAGAGCGACGCCACCGAGCGCCGACAGCGTCCAGACGCAGACCACGAAGACGAGTGCGAAGCCGGCGAGCGTCACTTTCGCCTCCGGTGGCTCGCGATCAGCTTCTCGAGCTCGGCGAGGTGCGACTCGTCCAGATCCGCCGCGATCTCGACGAACGCAGCAAGCACTGGAGATGCTCCCTGTTCGAGCAGCGGTGTAAGCGCCGCTTCGACCACACGCTTCTGATACTCGGCGTGATCCATCGCGGGCTCGTAGAGAAACGCGTTGCCGTCCTTACGGCGACGAAGTAGCCGCTTCTTGTGGAGGCGATCCATCGTGGTCATGATCGTCGTGTACGCGTGCTCTTTGCCGAGGCGGTCGCGCGCCGCACGAACCGAGATCGGATGCTCGGCCCATAGCAACTCCATGACTCGGGTCTCCAGATCGCCGAGGACCCGAGCGGCTCGCGAAAACATACGCACGAACGGAGCGTAGGCCGCGCCGATACTATCGTCAATAGTAGGATGCGTCTCTACCTACGCATCCTTCTGCACGACGTACTCGTCGCAGGCATCCTCGTACTGACGAGTGCCTCGGCGAGAAACCGGAGCTTCACTGCCCGCGGACTTCACGAAGTCGCGCTGCGAAGCGACGGCGAACCTCATCAGCGTCGACCAACTCGGCTTTCCCACTAACAACCATGCGAGCACGGCGAGTCAACTCGGCGGCACGCAGTGCCTCCGCGCTCGGATCCTCGCCTTCATCATCGAGGCTATCAAGCAGGAGTTTGGCCGCCTGCGCGCGCGTAGTGTTCGAGTCCCCACGCTCGCACAACTCAAGCAGCCATGATCGATGCGGTTCCCTCCGACGACGAAGTAGCCACTGCCGCGAGCACGCGCTGAGCAGGAGCATCCGAACGAAACCGCTCCGCGGCGAGGGCTGGAGGGTGCTGCTTCGGGGGCTCGATCATCAACGACGTGATCAGTGACGCCGCCTCGCGCGATTCCGGATCCAGCGCGAACGGAAAACCGGCGGAGCGAATCGTCGTTCGTGATCGCGATCGCCGTGGAGATAGCGCTGGAGACGCTCGGACACGGCCCACGTTCGGGCGCGCGACCGGCGACATGGTGAGCATCTCGATGCACAGTGCATCGAGCTCTGGCGGAACCGGCCTGGTCGCTGATCAGTTCCGGCCCCGGTGCGTGGAGTGGCTCGCCAGCGAGAATCTCGAACAAGATCGACCCGAGCGCGTAGACGTCCGCTCGGTGGGCCGAGGGTTGCGGAGCCTTCTGTCTGCGCCGGTCCAGCCGGCGTGCCGAACACCGCCCCAGCTTCGGTCAACCCGTCGTCGGCACCGGCGTCTACGGCCGGCTCCCCGACACGTTCGAGACGGTCGATCACGACGACGCGGATGTCACCTTCGACGAGGGATGCGACGTCGCCTGCCCTCGCGACGCCCTCGGGCGGAATCGTCGTGATCATGTGGTGTGCAGCGACGCGAACGCGGTCCAGCGCGGGATCTGGATCGGCGGTGACCAGCCGGGGTCGAGACTCGCCCGGGTACGCGCGAACGCCGCGTGCATCGGCATGTGGATGCGATCGAAGCACGATGCGGCTTCGATTCGCGCAGCTCGCGCTCCTGCAGCATCGCCGCTCAGCTCGGCCACGCCGCCTCGGTGAAGCGTCACGAGGCTGTGCGCCCACGCGAGGGGTTCACGAGCGAGCCGCGAAATTTCGCGGTTCGCCTTCGCGACGAAGCGCTCTCGCAGACGCCGGTTGTCGGTGGCGGCGGCGGCGTGGAGCGCAGCCCGAACGGCTGCGTCTCGCAACGGAATGCGGACCAGCGGAACGCGCAGCAGGAGTTGCCGACGCATGTCCAAGATCCCGCGGGACACGACGTCGAGTGCAGCAGCACCATCGCCTTTCGCGATCAGGAGATTGGCGTGTTGAAGCGTCAGGAACGAGCTCTGGACGTGAGTCGCCGCGGGCCACGCGCGTCGAGCGCCAGCGAGCTCGGTCTCTGCGCGGGTCAGGTCCCCACCCGCGAGCAGGAGCGTGATGCTCGCGACTCGCGCGACGGTCTGCGCGAATTCGTCACCGCGACGCTGCGCATCGGAGAGCTGGCGACGGGTGATGTTGGTAAGCGCTGCAAGATCGCCAGTGAAGAAATACGCGGCGACGAGTGCGTGGCTCACGGCGGCCCGCTCCCAGTGCGTTCCGTCGAGCTCCGTCAACGCCGTCTCCGCGGCATGCCCGTGGGCGATCACCTGAGCCCAGTCACCGTAGAGTAACGCCACGAACGCCTGGCAGGCATCGATCCACGCGAACGTGCGCGGATCGTCCGCGAGTCGCGCGAGCTCCTTGGCCCGGGTGATGACCGCATCGACCCGAACCCGCGGGCCCAGCGCGGCGGACCTGAAGGCGGCCTCCGACGCGAGCGCGCGTGCTGCACGGGCCGGATCGCCCGAGCGGAGCGCCAGCTGCGAACACCGGGTCTGAATCAGCGCTGCACGCATCGAGTCGACGAGACCGAGCGCGCCGGCGACCGACCACAACAGATCGACACGGTGCAACACCTCCGGATCTTGCCGGTTGCGTGGCTCCCACTGCATCCGACCGAGCTTGAGCCTGGCGATCCCGAGGCTCGCGATCGTCCATGTCGTGTTGCGAGGGACGTGGATCCGATCCGTTTGCTCCAGCCACGCAAGGCCCTCGTCGACTTCGCCCACCTGCATCAGCACCAGCCCGGCGGCGCGGCGGTGCTCGTTGGATCCAGCCGGATCCCGCTCGGCGACAGCGAGAAGACGCCTAGCCGCGAGCCGGCCATGCCCCGCTAGCCGGAGTGCCTCGATCGAAGCGAGCTCGACCTCGATGGAGCTGTCACCGGAATCGATGGCAAGCTGCCACAGCTCGCTCGCGAGCTGAAACGCACCCCGTGCTCCCGCCCGGGTGGCGGCCTCCCGTGCGTACGAGAGGGCCTGCGGGAGGAGGCTCGCCGCATGGAAGGCTCGTGCGAGCGTGGCAGGATCGGCGCGCGCTTCTTCCAGGGCGAGCGCGACGAGGCGGCGCCAATCACCCACGGTGCTGCCCGTCATCCTACCCACCAGGTACCGAAGCTCGTCGGCGGCGACCAGCCCGCCGCGGGTCTCGACGATCGCACTGAGCCGCCGGAGGTGCCTGACGGAAGCGTGTCCGTCTCGGGCACTGATCCGGGCGACCGAGATCGCGACCGAGGTCGGGATTGGAACGACCGACGTCACGACCGCGTCGAGAAGTCGGCGCGCGGCCGGAGCAAGCGCGCCGAGACGCTCCGCAAGATGCTCCACGTGCTGTTGCTCGATGGTGCTATTCGCGAGCTGGACGATCTCGACATCGCTCGCAGGGGAGGTCTGAGGATCCCGTCGGCACTCGATCACCAGCAGATCGGTGCTCGGGAACTGGGGGCGCGCGCGTTCGAGGAGCTGCAGCGCATCGCCATCCCATCGTTGGAGGTCGTCGAGCATCAACACCACCAGCCGCCGCCGCGACCAGGCGGTCAGCCATTCAGCGAAGGCCTTCGCCGCCTCCTCCTGAAGGTTGTCGACGGTGACCGACCGCCTACAGTGCATTCGTTGGACGACAGCCAGTCCTTCGATCGCGGGAAACATGCGACCCAGTGCTTTGATCCCGACCGGAAGCAACGCGATCTGCTCGGCGGTCGGCAACGATCGGGTGACCTCGACGATCGCGTCGATCAGGTCGGCCAGCCCCCGAAACGCGATGCTCTCCGACGCCTGCGCGCGTGACCTGAGGACGAGCGTGTCGGGGCCCGCGAGTCGCGCGGTCAACGCATCGAGGGTTGCCGACTTGCTGCTTCCGACGCCACCCTCGAGCACGGCGAAGACGGTCGCCGAAGCAGCTCGACTCGCGAGCTCGCACAGCCGTTCGAATGCAGGTTCGTCGGGGGCACACAGGCGCGTGCCCTCAGAGCCGTCGGCGACGATCTCGTTCGACACCGCACTCGGGGTGCCGTCGAGCTGCGCGAGGATCTGGTTGCGGGAGGGGCGCAGCGCTGGGTCGGGAGCCAGCAACTGGAGGACGAGGTCGGCCATCGCGGGCGGCGCCCAGGCGAGTGACTCGGGACGCGGACCGGCGAGCTTCGCATTTTGTACGTCGGCGGCGGATCCGGTAAACGGCAGCTTGGCTGCGAGCAGCTCGTAGATCAGCACGCCCAGCGAGTACCAATCCGCCGACGGCATGTTCGGTGCGCCCGCGACGCGTTCCGGTGCGACGTAAGGGAGCGTCCCGAGCAGTCGCCCCTGCTCGTCGAGACCGTTTGAACCGACGAGCCCGAAGTCGATCAGGACGACGCGGTCATCCGCGGTCACGAGGACATTCGACGGCTTGATGTCGAGATGGAGCTTGCCGAGCTCGTGGAGCGCCGAGATCGCATGAACCAGCTCCGAGAGGACTCGTGGTAACCGATGCGTGACGTCGATCGGAACCTGCGCGCCCGAGCCTTGGGCCACGGGCCGGTTTCCAAACCACTGCTTGATGTCCTCGCCCTCGACAAGCTCCATCGTGAAGCACCACTCGTCGCCGTACTGGAGGAGCTCGTCGATACCGACGAGGTTCGGGTGTCTGAGCTCGCGAATCGACCGGAACTCGGCCTTGATCGACGTGACCTGTGAGGGGTCGGGACGGGGAAAGGTCTTGAGTGCGAGATGCCGGTTCGTTCGACGCTCGACGACCTCGAAGACCTCACCAAAGCCACCCCGGCCAAGGCAACGTACGACGTCAAATCGTCCTCCCCAGCGCGCGATAGACATCGAAGTCCATCATCGACCAACCAGCGCCGTCGTTCGGTTCAGAGCGGGTGAGCGTACCCGTATGCAACCCGAGGATTGTTGGCTCCACCACCGGAATTACCTCCGCTCGCGACGTCGAAGCGCGTTCCGTACATGGCAGTACACGCCGAACGTCCAGTCGGCGGGTCCCTCATCACGCGTCGCGGATTTGACTACGAAGCGTGAATGGGCGGACCTGTTCGCAAGCAGCAAGACCGGCGACTCGCCTGGCCCCAGAGCTCACCTCGGTTGACCTCGACGGCGCTCGTCGCGACCGTCGAACCGCGCGAGCAGTTGCACCCGGCCAACCCGGCCAACCGGAACCTCGACCTCGGCGTCGAACCATCTTTCGGCCACGTGTTGCAACGCGTCGACTTGCGGCAGATGCCGAGATGCCGCGATGCCGGGGTCGTCGAAGTCAGGGTTTCGGCTTGCACGCTTTGACGTTGCTACCGCTGACACCGTTGCAGTCCAGATCGGAGCGGCAGTCGTCCGAGGACTTGCAGATCTTGACGCACGTCACCGCGGCGCCCGAGATCGAATCGCACACAGAGTCCTCGGGACACTCGCTCGTCGACCCCGACGTGGTGCACGAAGCCGTGCAGTAGCCACCAGGTACGATCGTATTGCAGGTCAGTCCTTCGTCACAGCCATCCGCCGCCGCGCAGGTGCCGCCGACGTTGGGAGGATCGTCGCCACACGCCGCGATCAACATCACAACAAGCAAAGGCAAGGTTCGCATACGCCGAGCGTAAGCCGTTTTGATGCCTGTGCGCTCCACCGCGTGCGCTGTGCACGTTTGGGTCATGTGCCGTGTGGTGCGACCCAGACCCCGTTTCCACCCGGCCGCGAACCTTCTACGATCAACGCATAGGAGAGTCCATGCGTCTTCACCTTGCCTCTGTTCTCGTTCTGCTCGCGACCGGCTGCGGCGGCGACGACTCGTGCGACCCGGCTGCGAACTCGGGTTGCGACGACAACCAAGCCTGCGAGCTGGTGCAGGATAAGCCGACCTGCGTCGCCGCGGTGGTGGTCGTCGGACGCGTGTTCGATCTCGATACGACTGCCGCCATCGGCGGTGCGCGAATCGTCGCGCTCGATGCGAACGGCGCTGCGGTGAGCTTCGTCGCGACGTCCGGCTCGGACGGCTCATATACGCTTCCGATTCCGATGGCTCGCACGAGTGCCGGCGCGCCGGCCGAGGACTTCAAGATCACACTCCGGGCCGATGCGAGTGGATACCTGACGTTCCCTGCAGGCATCCGTCCCGCACTCGCGTTCGACACGAGCAGCGCGGTCTTGGCGAACGGGCGTTACGAGATCAAATCATCGCTCACCGATGTCGGCCTGCTGAAGCTCGCGACCGGTCCAGCGACCGGCACGATCAAGGGAACGGTCGCGGAGAACTCGACGAATGCGAGCGTGCTCGTCGTGGCTGAGGTGAGCGGCGTCGGATACACCGCGATCGCTGGCCGGGACGGCGACTACACCATCTTCGATGTCCCGGCCGGTGCGGCAACCGTGCAAGCCTACTCGCGCGGTTACAACTACGTGGCCAAGAACGCGGACGTCGCCGCCGGTGCGACGGTCGATGTCGATCTCGGCATCAGCGATGTCGGACCGTCCACCGTCTCGGGCTCCGTGAGCATCGTGAACGGCCAGAACGGCACGGGCACCTCCGTGATCCTCGTCGTCGAGTCGACGTTCAAGACAGCGCTCGCGCGCGGCGAGACGCCGCCCGGATTGCGCGCACCGGACCCAGGTACGGCCCCCACGGTGAATGGCAGTTTCTCGATCGCCGGCGTTCCTGCCGGTCGCTACGTCGTGCTTGCAGCCTTCGAGAACGACAACCTCGTGCGCGACGAATCGGGCATCGGCGGAACCGCGATCGTGCATCAGGAGGTCGTTGCAGGTCAGGACGTCACCATTGGCGACAGTTTCAAGGTGACAGGTTCCGTCGACATCGTCAGCCCGGGCGCGACAGGCCCAGAGTCAGTGTCGGGTACGGTGACCTTCACGTGGCTCGACGATTCGTCCGAAGATCGCTACGCCGTCACCGTGTTCGACTCGTTCGGCACCGTCGTATGGGAAGGCGGGACGCCGAAGAGCATCGTGACGCTCCCGTATGCGGGACCGGCGCTCGAGTCGGGCATGTACTACCAGTTCCGCGTCGCGTCGATCAAAGACCCGTCCACGGTCATCTCGCGCTCGGAGGACCTCAAGGGAGTCTTCGTCATCCCGTGATCGCCGGATCCAGTTCCGGGTAGAGAATCCGGCCGCTCACTTCAGGGCGCTGCCGCGGCCTCGAAGATCCGTGCGAGACCATCGACGAGCTGTTCGTCCGAATGGCAGGGCGGACATTGCTGGCCGCACTCGGCGTGCTCTGACACGATCGGCTTGCGTGCTCGACCGGCCCACGCCGAGAGCGAGTTCGAGAGGCCGTCTTGCATTCGGCGTCGCGACCGCGCTCGGATTCTCGCTCGTGACCGAGGCGCGAACGGTGGGTGGTACGTAGGCGTACTCGCAGCTCGTTCGGAGCAGACATGAAACAGCGAACGGTGCTACCTCGGGAGCATGTTCATGCGTCTGGTTCTTGCCTTGATCGCGATCGCTTCGTTGGCGTGTGATCGGAATGCTGCCAACCGCCCGACGTCCCCGTCCGAGCTGATCCAGTTTCAGCTCGACGGGATGCGCCGCACCGGCGGCGCTCTTTGAATGGGTTGACCCAACGGGGTCGTAGAAGCCCTGGATGGGCTTTCTGAAGTACAGAAGGTGGGGTTCGACGAGAAGACGGAGGTCTTCCGCGTCGAGCTCCAGCCTGGGCGTTCGCTTTCTCGCCAGGCGATCACGAAGGCGGTGCTCGCGCACGGTCAGAAGCGTGGAGAGCACTATCGCATCCGCTGGGACGTCGCGAAGCTCGAGGAGGCGCGCGTCGTCAGCGACGCCGTACCGTTCCGTGCGCCGTTGCTCGCAGGCGGCGAGATCGAGTTCCGCCCGCGACAAGGCCGAGCGGCCGTGGTCGTTTTCTGGGCGAGCTGGTGCAAACCGTGTCTCGACGAAGCACCGCATCTCGAGCGCCTCTACAAGCAGCACGGCACGGAGGTGGAGTTCATTTCGGTCAGCATCGACGAGGCGAGTCAGATCGATGACCTTCGCCGTGTCGTTGTGGATCTGAAGATCAGCTACCCGATCGCGCTCGATCCCGGAGGCGAGGCTGTCCTGCCGAAGTACGCGCACGGGGTCGGTATCCCGCTCACGTTCGTCGTCGGGACAGATGGCACGATTCGACATACGCAACGAAACTATCAGCCGGGCGACGAGCAGAACCTTGCACGGGCCATCGAGGGGCTGTCCTCCGTTCGGTAGCACTTTCCTGCGAAGGCAGCCATCGCCCCCAACGGCCGCTCGACGACAACTCGTTCGAGTGGCTCGGTTCGCTGTAGGTTCCCAGCATCGCGAGCACGCGCTGATCGCGGATCCCGCTCGCTTCTCGCGGACGATTTCCGGTAGCTCGCGGTGCTGCGCTCCCGCCACGAGCATCGTCTCGTCGATCGCCAATCGACGACGACATGAAGACGGCATGGGCGGACTTGTTCGCGAGCAGCAAGCAAGGAGGCTCTAGAACGGACCGGCGAGCCCGAGGTGAGCGGCGACCTCGTCGTCAAAGTCGGAGAAGTCGTAACGCTCGAGGCTGGTCTTCAGGCGCAACGAGCTGACCAGCCGGATCGAGGCAGCAAGCGTGTAGCGAAGGACGGCGCTCCGCGAGCGCAGGCTGCTGTTGGCCAGCACGTTGCCCGATCGACGCAGGCCGTCGAACCGCCCGAGGAGCTGCACCCGGCCGACCGGAACTTCGACCTCGGCATCGAAGCCATCCTTGAAGAAGTAGCTCGCATAACCGCCGCTCGTCGGACCGTACTTGAAGCGCGTCGCCGGATCGTCTCCGAGCGCGACCTGCGTCCAGCGCGCGAGGTACTCGGCCCGGACGAAGATGCCACCTACCTTGAGTTGTGCATCGGCGCCGACGATCGCGAAGCCGAGCGTCGCCGAGGGATCGTAGTGACCCGCCATCCCGGAGGCGCCGGTGGTCAAGGTGGTGCGGCGGGACAGGTTCGTCGTCAGCGAGACGCGTGCACCGACGGTCGGTTCGGCGTTGTTGTCGGCGTAGTAACGCTCGGCCGAGCGCGATTGCTTGAAGTCGAAGTCACCACTGGTCTCGTCGCCCTTGGGGCCGCTGACGGCGTAGACGGCGTAGTCGAGCTGGGTCGCCTGGAAGAAGTGCGTGCCGTTGATCTCGACGCCGTTGTCGACCCACGGTGCGGGGAGCACACCTTCATTCCAGTCGCGGAAGCGCACCATGCGCCCCATGTCGTAGGCGAGGGGCTTGTCGCTGGTCTGGTGGTTCGCGGGATCGTGCCGGAGCGGGAAGCTGCCGAACGCGGGGGTGAAGCGGCCGACTCGAATGTTGAGCTCGTCGCGCACGCGGATATCGAAGAAGGCCATCCCGAGCTCGAAGCCGTGGCACGCGAAGCAGACCTTGACGTTGGCCGACACGTGATCGCCGAGGTCGGTCGCGAGCTTGAGCGAGAGCTCGAGGGTGGTGCCGTCGAGTCCTTGGTCGATGGTCTGCGAGCGATGGCCGACGGCGAGATAGTCGAGCTGGATGGAGCCGGCGAAGTTCCGGTTCGGCGTGTCGTCGGCGCGCGCGATCGCGAGTGTCAACCCGAGGGCGAGGAGCAGGACCAGCGCCTTCATCGACCGGCCTCGCGCGCGAGCACGGCAAGCCCGGTTTCACCCGGCGAGCGATACGCGAGGCAGTCGATGATGGCCGGCTCCTCGGCGGGTTGGATCCCGCTCCCCGGCATCAGCCGCATGCGATGGACGTAGTCGCGCCACTGCGGTGCGGCGAGGCGCGCCTGGAGGACGCGGTCGAGTGGATGACAGCGCGTACAGCGATCGTTCGCGAGCCGACAGGCGTCTCGGAGATAGTCGGGGTTGGAACTCGAGGTTCCCGTCGACGATGTGGGGACGTTGCACGCGGCGAGCGCGAGCGCGACGACGAAGCTAGTTGTCATGGGCGCCCTCGACGATCCAGTCGGAGATCAGCTGCAGGTCGGTGAGGCTCAGGTACGGAGGGCCGTCGAGTGGCATGCGTGCGCCGAACGGCGGTGCCTGGCCGAGCTTCTGGATCAGCACGCTGCTGCACGGCGATCCCGGCTCGACGATCGCGTCCGAGCTCTGGACGCCACCCGCGCGGAGCGTGCTCAGGCTCGACAGATCGAGGCCGCTGACCTGGAGCCCGAGCGGTGTCTCGCCGTCCGGCGTGTGACAGCGCGTGCAGTGCACGTCCTCGCGATCGAAGATCGCGAGGCGGATGTCCGCCTCGAACCGCACGTCGGCACCCGGATCGGAATCGACATCGAAGCATCGCGGCTGCGTCAGCGGACCGACGTCGGGGCCGAGCGTGTCGAGACATCCGGCGCAGGCGAGCGCGACGAGCACGGATCTCAAAGGCCACCCGGCTGTCGCTGGCCGGGACGATTGTGCAGCTCGTCGGTGACCTCGTAGCCGACGACGGTTGCCTGTGGTGCTGGCGCGAACAGCTGCGTCGCGCTGGTCAGCGTCGCCATCGTCTCATCGCGGGTGACGTCGATCGAGCTCGTCGCCTCCGGCACCACGACGCGCACGAGACGCACCAGCGGTGAGCTCGTCGAGACATCGGGGCGCTGCGTGTAGATGTCGTTGGTGTCGTTGAGATCTCCGTCGCCCGTCATGTCGACGTTGCGCACGAGCTCGCTGAGTGGCTCCTGGCCTTCGCGCCGCAGCTGATAACCGCGCTGCTCGGGAACCGCGGAGCGATCGACGAGCGGCATCAAGCCGAAGTCGAAGTACGGCACCGTGTGGCCCTCGTAATAGAAGGTCGCGTTGGGTGGCAGCGTCGCCCCGCTACCGACGTCGAGGCGCACGTCCGACGCGACGACGGGACAGTTCACCGCGAGCGCCTGCAGCACCGGTGGCTTGACGAGCCCGAGCGAGATCGCCTGATCGACCGCCGCGAACGACGGCAGGATCTCTCCCGCGTAGCGATCGGTGATCTCGAGCATCAACACCGCCCAGAACGGCGAGTAGCCCGGATCGCCCGGCACTACCGCGACGATGGTGTTGTGGTCGATCCGCGTGAGCTCGCCCTGCGCGTCACGCTCGACCAGCGCGAACAGCGGCGCGGCGAAGCTCGGCGCCGGTCCGAAATCCCAGACCCGTACCGAGCCCCCCTCGGAGAACGCGCGTTCGAGGATCACCAGCTCGTCGACGCCATCGAGCTCGGCGAGGGTCGGCGCGTCGAGTGCGGGGACGACGGTGCCCGGCGGCAAGATCTCGCTCGAGGTCTCGACGACATCACTCGTGAGTGGGTCGAGACAGCCGACTTGAAACGCCACGATGTACGCGAGCTTGGTCACGTCGCCTCCGGGTGAAAGGTCACATCCACCGAAACCGGTACGTCGCCGACGTCGGGCGCGATCTCGGTACGCAGCGTCGCGATCACGCCGCGGACACAGCCTCCGAGCTCGGGCCACGACGACGACGCCTTCACCGATGCCGCCTGACGCGTATCGTCGATGAAGAACGTCACGTGAACGACGGTCGTTGGCGATCGTTTCGAGGCAGTGGCCGCACTGGCAAAGCACGCTCGCAGCCGCGGCGTCGTGCGATCGAGCGCGCGAGAGATCACGCCATCGGTGAGCGAGCCGCGGACGCGCAGCGACCCGAACTGCGCGCGCGCGCGCGCGACGAACGGTGGGGGCGTCGGTGGTGGGGCCGGTGGTGATGCCGGCGGAGGAAGATCGGGCTGCCGGATCTCGACCACGACCGGCGCCGGCACGGCATGAACCACCGGTGGAGCCTCTGCGACGGTCGGCGTCTCGACCAGCGAGGCCTTGTTCGACGAAGGTTGTGTGGGTTTGCCGCCACGGGCCGGCTTGTCGATCGGTTTGCGCGGGCGCATCGCAGTCGCGGCCTGCGCGGCCTCGAGTTTCGAACGCTGCTGCGCGACTGCGCCGATCGACTCTCGCTGTTCGACCACTGCGACCGCCTCGCTGCGTCTGGTCGGATCAGCCTGATCGGACGGTTCGGCCGAATCGACCTTCTCGCTCCGTCTGGTCGGATCGAATGGGGCCTGGACGATCAGATCGCCGTGCTTGCTTCGCTGGACCTGCTCGACCTGCTGGACCGGATCGACCTGATCGATCGGTTCGTCCCGGCCCCTGTCGCTCCACAGCAGAGCCACGCCACCGATCACCGCGGACATCGCCACGACCAGCGCGACCTTCCGCTTCCGCGAGAGCGGCGGTGCGAGTGCGACCGAGCTGACGCTCGACATCACGGGATGGATCGCGGACGGGCTCGCATTCGGCGCATCGAGCGCATCGAGCGCATCGAGCACGTCGCGCGCCGTTGCGAACCGATCATCTGGCCGTCGCGCCATCAGCCGGCGCACGATCACCTCGAGCGCGGGCGGGGGTCGCACGCCGCTGCGTAGCTCGATCGATGGCGGTGCCTCGGACGCGTTGCGGAGCACGACCTGCATCGCGTCGCCGTCGAACGGCAGCCGACCTGCGAGCATCTCGTACAGCGTCACGCCGAGCGCGAACAGATCCGCGCGGTGATCGACGGTACCGCGGTGGGTCTGTTCGGGGGCCGCGTAGCTCGGCGTGCCGAGCGCGATGCCCGCGGTGGTCAACCGCGACGCGGACGCGTCCTCGTCACGCGAGATCGCGATGCCGAAATCGGTGATCACGGCGTGCTCGTCGTCGGGGCTCACGATCACGTTGTCGGGCTTGAAGTCGCGATGGACGAGGCCGCGGTCGTGCGCGTGTGCGAGGCCGTGACAGAGCTGGCGCGCGAGCGCGATCACGCGACGAGGTTCGAGCGGTGCCTCGCGCGCGATCACCTCGCCAAGCGTTCGCCCCGAGATCAACTCCATGACCAGGAACAACAGGCGCTCGTCGGTCCCGTAGTCGATCACCGAGACCACGTTCGGGTGATCGAGGCGACTCGCGAGCTCGGCCTCCTGTCCGAAGCGCAGCCGCATCGCGATCGTCGCAGCGAGGTCTCCGAGCAGCACCTTGATCGCGACCTGGCGATGTTGAAGCAGCGTGTGGTGTGCGCGATAGACCCGCCCCATCCCACCTTCGCCGATCAGCGCATCGATCTCGTAGTGCTTCGCGATCACCGAGCCGATCAACGGATCTGCGTCGCCGAGCTGCAGCGGTGAACCGTCGGACGGACACCGCTCGAAGTCGGTGCGATAGATCGCACGACATGTCGGGCACGAACGAACGGTTGCTTGGCGCTCGAGCACGTCGCGCGTTACGCCGCCGGGAAGCGTCGGTTACAGCTCGGCGAGCACGAGGATCTCTTCGAGTGGCTTGCGATGGAGGTCCGGGACGGTCGCGGCCGCAGCGGGATAGCCCACCGGGATCACGAGGAACGCTCGCTCGTTCGCGGGTCGACGGAGTAGCTCGCGAAGGAATCCCATCGGACTCGGCGTGTGGGTCAACGTGGCAAGTCCTGCCAGGTGGAGCGCCGCGAGCAGCAACCCGACCGCGATGCCGACGGATTCATCGACGTAGTAATGCTTGCGCTTGAGTCCATCCACGAGACCCGATGACTGCGCGAACACGACGATCAGCACGGGCGCCTCGGTGAGATGCGGTTTGCGCCAGTCGAGGCCGAGCGGCTCCAGGGCGGCGAGCCAGTCCTCGGGCATCCGCTCCTCCCAGCTCTTCTTCTCCTCGACCTCGGCTGCATCACGAATCCGCCGCTTGAGGTCTGCGTCCGTCACCATCACGAAGGTCCACGGCTGCTGGTGGGCCCCAGATGGCGCGGTGCCCGCGGCACGAATCGCATCGACGACGACCTGTCGCGGGATCGGATCTGGAGCGAAGTCGCGAACCGTTCGTCGTGTCTGCATCGCGTCCGCGAACTGGCGGGCACGCTCGACCATTTCGGACGTTGGCTTGCGTTCGAAGTGAAGCGGGATGGCGTGGTAGGACGACACGGGCGCAACATAGCGACAGTGGGGCCGGTCGGGCGTTGCGAAAAACGCAACCAGCCATTCGAAACTCGACGTGAAACCAAAACGCGGCGCCAGCGTAGTGCCTCGTAGCGTGATCCTCGGATGCCGTACTGCGATGAGGTCTTGCGGCTGGTGCAACGCGCCCTTCGATTTCGATCGACGGGCGGGTGTCGACGCGCGGTGTATACCGACACCTCGTATGGCCGACGTGGCTGGTCTCATGGCGCGCTATTGCGATGGCGACTCGCGCGCGTTCCGAGCGCTGTACCAGGAGATCGCTCCGCGGTTGCAGTGCTACCTTCTAGGGATGGCTCGCGACCCCGTGGTCGCGGCCGAGCTCGTGCAGAAGACGTTTCTGACGATGCACCACGCGCGCGCTGCCTACATCCGTGGCGCCGATCCTGTTCCGTGGATCTATTCGTTCGCGCATCGAGCCTTCCTCGCCGACTCGCGGCGCCGACCTCCGACGGACACCGTCGGAGACTCGCCCGTGATCGAAGCCAGACTCGCCGCACTTGCCGAGTTACCGCCAACCCAGCGCGAGGCGGTCGTCCTCAAGTTCGAAGGCAAGTCGATCACCGAGGCTGCCGAGATCGCAGGAACCACGATCTCCACGATGAAAGTCCGGACGAATGTGGGATGCACGGCACTGGATCGCATCTTGAGTCGTTCGACCGCAGGTACACCGTCGGAAGCTGGTGTTGGATGACCGATGAGGAGGACGTACTTGCTGGGCTCCGCGGCGTGCCGGAGCCGCCTCCGATCTCGCACGAGCTCGAGGTCCAGCTCGACCGCTTGGCTCCGGTTTCGACCCGCAGGCCCGTCCTCCACCTCGCCTTGGCGCTGGGCTTGGCTTCCGTCTATGCGCCGGCAGTTGTCTTCCTGCTAACCACCCGAGCCGACTTGGACGAGCTCCCGATCGGCTGGCGAGTCGGTGTCGCAGTCGGTTGGTCGATCGCGTTCGCGGTCGCGACGTATCTCGCCTTGGTTCCCGCGCGTGGCTCGGTCACACCACGGTGGCGACACGCGATGTTCGCGACGCTGGCGAGCTCGACCGGGTTCGTCGTCGTCGGACTCGCCATCCATCCCTCGGGACCTTCGAGCTACGACTATGGCTGGGAGCACTTCACCGCCGGACATGCCTGCCTCGAGTTGGGGTTCGCGACAGCCTTGGTGCCATTGTTCGTCGGCGTGTGGATGCTGCGGCGCACGATGCCGATCCGATCGAGGTGGATCGCAGCGACACTCGGAGCCGGCAGTGGTTGTGTGGGCGGGCTCGTCCTTCACCTGTTCTGTCGGATCGCTGATGGACCTCACATCGGCCTGATTCACGGAGGAGTCGTCGGGATGACGGCGATCTTTGCTGCGCTCATCGGACCGAGGATCATCGACACGCGCTAGCCTCCACCGTCTATGCAGTTCGTTCATCGTATCCGGACGATCTGGTCGTGGCTGCCGTCGTTTCGTGCGGTAGGAGAGACGGAGCATCTACCGTCGGCGGCCACCCAGCTCGGAATCGTGCCGTCATCCTTGTCACGGACCGTCAAGCAACTCGAGGACGAGCTCGGCATCCCGCTGTTCGATCGCACCACCAAGACCCTGATCTTGAACGAGTCCGGAAAGGCTCTTTTGGATGCCGTCCGTGAGGCCATGCGCATCGTCGACGATGCAGTTGCTGTCGCGCTCGGTGACGACGTCCGGGGCAATGTCGCGGCCATGGCCTCCAGCGACGTCATCCAGGCACTCCTCATCCCTGCCAGCGCGCTCCTTGCCGCGACTGCTCCGGGGCTCACGCTCACCATCGTCTCGAATGTCGACGACGATGGCAGTGAAGCGCTGCTCCGTGGAGAAGTAGATGCAGCGATCGTTTCCCAGCCCGGCCCACTCCCCGCCGATCTCCGTTCGACGGAGCTCGCGACCTGGACCCGAAGCGTCTACGGGCGCATCGGTCGTCCCGCCGCTGACATCGATCGATGCGTGCTCGTCGGTACGCCGACGAGTCATGTCGATGATGGCTGGCCCACCGAGCGCAACCGGATCGTTGCCGTGTGGGCACCCGACGAGTGTGCGGCTCTCGAGTTGTGCGCACGAACCGACCTGGTGACCGTAGCGTTCGACGCGGTGGCCCGGTCGTGCCGGCAGTCGGAGCGGCTGGCCCCGCAAGCCCTACCCACGATCCCGTCCCGTGCCATCCACCTGATCCATCGCAAAGCCGTCGGACGCCATCGTCGCACCGAAGCGCTCGTCGAAGCGATCCAGGCAGCACTCCTCGAGGTCGTTGCGGATCGCGCAACGAGCCCTTGAGAACGTAGCAATGCACGTGCGCTCGCGGCCTGTGCGGGCACGAGCAGGTTTGGTCCGACGACCGTCGCTGAGGTTGCGCAGAGCGCAACGCGCCGTTGCGAACATAGCGACGGCCGACCACGTAACTCGCATCCTCCCCTGGCGTACGTGTGCGGATCGCGGATCTGCGATCTGACCTCTACTTCTTGGGAGATTGAACATGTCGAGCTTGAGCAGGTATCTTGTTTTGTCGGGGCTACTGGCTGCGTGTGGCAGCGACGATGGTAACAACACCAACACCGGTGACGATCAGACGCCGCCGTCGGGTCGTGTTGCGGTCGAGAGCTGGCTCTCCGATGGTGCTTACAAGGCGTGGGCCTCCGAGTCCGCCGTCCACCCGTCGCGCGACCCGTCACCCCACGGGTTCAATCGGATCTTCTCGAATGACCTGATCGCGGCCAATGCGACGGGCGCCGGCGCCTGGCCCAAGGGCGCTGCCGCGGTCAAGGAGCTGTACGCCGACATGACGTCGACGACACCCGTGGGTGTCGCCGTCTACCTCAAGCTCGACTCCGACTCGGCGGGCGGCGACAACTGGTACTGGTACGAGCGCGTTCCGCTCGACTCCGAGGCACCGCACGACGCGAACGGTGTGGTCGCAGACGGGAACGGCAACAGCGGAGCGGCGAAGGAGATCTGCGTCGGGTGCCACATCGGTGCCGGCATCGATGCCGCGCACACCCCGACGCCCGGGGGCCGTGATCAGGTCTACACGCCGGTACCGTGAACAACGCGATGACGCAAGTCGCACACGGAGTTCGAAAGATTCCAACGGGGATGCCCCCTGGCTCGCGTAGAGTCATTCGATGAGACTCTGGTTGGCCATCGCCGCGCTCTCCATCTCCACGGATGCTCGCGCGCAATGCACGACCTGAGTGAACCCCGCGCTCCCGGGTGGAGCGCTGATCGAGGCGAGTAGCGACGAGACGAGTTGGTCGACCGACGCACGTCTTGGCTATGCCTTCATTCCCTACGGTCGCCTCCAGCAAGGTCGGTCGTCCGCGCCGAACCCGAACGAGCTGGCGATCGACGTCCACCTCGCGACGTTGCAGCTCTCGATCTCTGCACCCACGAAGACGCGTCTCGATCTTCAGTTGCCTGCGGGCACCCTGATCACCAGCACCTTCGACCAGCGTCGCACTGATTCGGGCATCGGCGATCTCGAGGCCAGGGTCCGGCAGTCCGTGTTGCGGATCGGCTCCTCCCGTCCACTCACGGTGGGAGCAACCCTCGGTCTCGTCGTGCCCACCGGTCCCTACGTCGCGCGAAGCGGCGCGGCGAACCTGGCTCCCGAGGCCAGTTACCTCACGCTCGGACGGGGAACGGAGTGGTGGCTCGCGGAGCTCGATGCTCGGCTACGCGTCGGCCGGACGGCGCTGTTCTCCCAGGTCGCGGGTCGCGGGCCGCTGGCGCGAACCGAGGATGGCTTCGCCTGGGGGCCCGAGTTTCGCATCACCGCGGGGGTGCAGCACGGCGTGGTTCCCTGGCTCTCGCTGATCGTCGCGACCGATCTCCAGGTCCGAGGAGGCGCGAGCGAGCCGGATCCGTTCAGCAGCAGTCGATTGATGGCGGCGAACGCGGGTGGCTGGCAATGGACGATCGCGCCGGCATGTTCCGTCGTGGTCACACGAGATCTGTCCTTCGTGGTCGGCGCACGAGCCCCGATCGTCAGCGATGTCACCGGCAATCAACTCGTGCCACAGATCGGCGGCTTCGTCGCCCTCTCGTACACGCGCAGCATGTCTCGGCCGCGCGTACCGACACCCCGCCCCGACGTGTCGCCGGTGGCAGGTAGGATCACGGTCGTCGACTACTGGGCGACGTGGTGCAAGCCGTGCGGCGAGATCTCGAGTGCGCTCGCGGTCGCCGCATCCCGGTGGCCCGACGTCGTGATCGTCAAGGTCGATGCGACCGAGTGGCCGGACGGACCATCACTACCGACCGGGGCGACGGGCCTTCCGGTCGTCGAAGTGTTCGATGCTAGCGGCAAGCGCCACGCCCTCCTGCTCGGTCGTGACGCCTTGCGGGTCGTCGATGAAGTCGATGCCTTACGCGAGACCAAGAAAGGGACCCCGAAATGACGATCCGATTGCTCTCCATGCTCACCCTCGGCCTCCTCGCTTGTGGCACGCCTGCACCCGCGGATCCCGACTCGCCGGTGGCCACGCCGGGCGATACCGCGCAGGTCGGGCTTCCAAGCTGGATACTCGAGGACATCCAGCCCGCGAGCCCGCGTGTCGGACAGACCTACGGTCTCCAGACGTTCTCCGACAAGATCGTCGTCGTCACGCTCCTCGAAGGGTTTTGAGGTGCCTGCCGGTCCCAGTCTGGGACCATCGAGACACTCTCCACCGAGCTCGTCGCCGACGGGTATCCGGTTCAGTTCGTCGTGCTCTCGGATCAAAACGCGACGGACTTCGTCGGTCGCACCGGCGTGCCGATCTTCCGCGATCCATCACCGGGGCGCGTCGCGTGGGCCGAGATGCAGAGCGGTGCGGTCAAGCACGACACCTTCGTGTTCGCCCGCGACGGTGCCCGGGTCCTGTTCTGGGATACCAGCTCCGAAACCTTGGGCAACTGGGCTGCAGATCTGCGCGCAGCTGTCGTCGCCCAAGGGAAGTAACTCGAACCCAGCCACGCTGATCAAGCGTGACGAGATCGTGCACGCGCTCGCGTTCCTTGGCGTGGCATCGATCCCCGACCTGCGCCGCAAGCGCACGACCTCCCAGTCGCGTGTTCGACGCAGTCATAGATATTTTGGATTTTCGCGCGACTGATTCCCACTCGCGCGTTGGCACCCGAAGTACGGCGCGGTCGACCTGTAGCCGCCGCGCGCCGGAGAATCCGATCACGCCCACGGGCACGGTGACCTGCTCGAGGTTCGGCATAGATCACCAGCGTCGCCGGGTGGCGATGCGGCACGCGAGCGAGGTTTGCGAGCCACAGGTCGTGGGGCACCTGCCGCGAGTTTTCACGCGTCGAAGATCCGCCGCGAGCAGGGTCGCGCGGTTGCGTGAATCTCGTGGTTGGCCAGGAGTTTGCTGAGCTTCCGTTTCATGCCTGCAACCACTGCTCGTCTGATTCTTGCTGTCTTTTGTGCGACTGGATGCGGGACGTCGATTGGGGTCACGCCGATCAACGCGAGCCCGCGACCACTCATCGCGCGCTCCGCCGCCGAGGTCGAGGTGTTCATGAATGCGACGCCGCCGCGCCCGTGGGTCGACGTCGCGCTGATCGAGGCCGAGCAGTCGAGTGAGATGTCCGACGACGACACGCCGCAGTTCATCGCGAAGATGCGCGTCTCTGCCGCCGCGATGGGCTGCGACGGCTTGATCCTCGGCGGTCCGACGAGCCGCGAGACCGAGTCGTGGGCCGACGTCACGCACGATGTCGTCGACACGTTGTCGAAGAAGCCGCTCGAGAAGCCCGCCGACTACGGTCAGCCGGTCACGCTACGCGGCATGGTGGCGACCTGCATCGTGTATCGCGATCCCGACGTCGCGGTCGCACAGGAGGCGCCGGTCGCGCCGCCCGCAGAGGCCCCGAAGCCGCAGCAGACCACCACGCCCGATCCCGGCAAGGCACCCGCGCTTGCCGTCTATCAGGCTTGCCGTCAGCAACGGATCGACATCATGAAGCGCGCGGCGCTGATCAGAGAGCTGTCTGCACGCGGTCGGATGTTCCGGTCGATGCCGTCGTGCGGCGAGCCACCGACGAGCTGATCACCGCTACGGAAACACCAGCGGGTGAACCCCAGGTCTCGGCGGTGCATCGACCAGATCCTGATCCTCAGAACACCTGCCTTTGCCTGCCGGGGCGCACCTCCCCGTCACGTTCACGCTGCCGTTGTTGGCCGGAGTGATCGCCGTCCTCAGCCAGACCGTCTTCACGGATGATCTTCCAGCACGTGCGTTTGGATCGACGTCAAGGTGATCTCTCTACTCTGCCCGAAACGCACGCGCTCGCTCCACTATTCGAGGGAGCGCGCACTGCCAGGTCCTCGATTGATCTCCCGGGGTAGCGCATCGTCCCATTATCGGCTGCTTCGATCGCTCGTCCAGCTCGCGAGCTCGCGATACCGCTCCTCGCTGATCTCGAGTCGCTCGAGCCACAAGGCGAAGTAGCGATCGAGCTCGTCGCTGCGTGGGTGGCTTCCACGGTGATGGGCGAGGAAGTCCTTCCGGTTCTGAACCTTGTCGGCGACGAGCATCACGTTGACGTCCGCGAGTGGCGACAGGGGGATCTCCGACGCGCTGGCGATCGCGCGGGTCGACAGCGTCGCGTTCGCGATGTTCCGATACTCGAACGCGAGCATGACGACGTCGACCTCGGTCGAGAGCTCTGCGAGCCGCCGGCCATGCACGGCGAGGTCGGCATCGGCCTGCACGAGGGGATGGAGACAGAAGGCGCGTCTCGCCGGGAGACTGGCTGCGAGCCCGTCGAGGATCGCGAGTCCTTCGTCGATGTGCGCGATCAGGCGCACCCCGGAGCGTCGCGCGACGCGCTCGCCGTACCACGCCACGATCGCGTGGTATTCGACGCTCTCGACCACTTCCCGTCGCATGTCGCCATGCTAGCCGACGTTTGCCGGCGCATCTGACTCCGGAAGGCGAGGTCTCGCTCGCACGACCTGGACGCGCTGTTCGACCACGAACCGTTTCACATCCGCGCCACGCGTCGGCGTCGGGCCAGGAGTTCGCTCTCAGAAGCCAGTGCAGATGTAGTTCGCGGCCTGTGCCGGGTAGTAGAAGACGTCGCTGAAGCACATCTCGTCGTCGGAGGATTCGCCAAACCGCACGGCGGAACCGGTGGTGTTGTTGTACGTGCAGTGGGTCGTCAGCGTGTCGTTCGGCAGCAGCTCGATGTGGGGCTCGATGAGGTGAAACTTCTGCTCTTCGAAGTTGTAGGGCTCGTCTTGCAGCACGAGCTCCGTGGGACGGTTGACCACCGTCTTGAGGTGAGTGCCGAGCTTGTGCATGTGCTGCGAGAGCGCGAACACGTGGATCGGCTCGCTGGTGACGTTGCTGAGCTGGCAGGTTCCCGACTGGGTCGACTCGCCCGTGGGCACGTTGAGCGTGGCGGTGGGCCCGGCGAGCACGAGCTCCGCGATGTTCGGGGTCTCGGCGGCCGTGGTCGGCTTGTAGAGGGCACCCGACGTACCGGTCATCGGGAGATCGGTCGCGTTATAGAGGTGGAGGTTGAGCAGCAGGCGCTGACCCTTGCGCAGGTGGAGCCCCACCGTCGGCGGGAACTCGAAATCCGGAGCACCGACACCCGAGCCGTAGATCATGCTCTGGCCGTTCGTGCCGACGCCGCAGCGGACCGTACCGTCCGCCGGTGAGGCGCCCGCGTAGGTAGTGAGCACGGTGTGGTGCGTGCCCGGAGGTCCGAGCGGGCGAAACGCGTTGATGTACACGTCCTCCGGTACGGTGGCGTAGACGCAGAAGTAACCCTCTTCGCCGGGCGCGAGGTTCCAGTCACCGGCGAGCAAGCTGACGAAGCCGTCGGGATCGACAACGCTATCCGCGGGGGATGAGTCGGGATCCGGCGATGGCTCACTCGACCCACCACAAGCAGCGAGTGCAAACCCCAACAGGAAGGCGCGAGCGGATGGCATGTCGCGGACTGTGCCACGACGACGATCCCGGCGATCAAGCTTTTTGATCCTGACGTCTGCCAGCTCCGCAGGAATCTCCGCGGCGAACTTCGCCGTCGCGCGAGCGCGGCGGGAGAGCCATGCAGCGTCGAGCAGTGCATGCGGAAAGCGAGGAGGCATGCCGCCGACCTAGCGCGGCGGGACAGCCATGCAGCGTCGAGCAGTGCATGCGGAAGCGAGGAGGCATACCGCCGACCTCCTTGACGGCAGCGAGCTCCTCCGGCGCGTCCGCTATTCACCGACGCTCACGTAGCTCCAGTAGCGCGAGCGCTCACCCGTCCGAGGCACGGCGCGTTCGGGGTCGTGCTCGTTGCCGTACACCACGGTCTTCGCGAGGGCGCGGGCCGCAGGCCACTGCGCGGTGGTGAGCGCGTTGTCGTCGAGATCGAGCTTGTCGAGGTGAGAGAACCGCGCCGCCTCGCCGAGCATCGTGGCGACCCCGCGATCGCTGAGGTTGCCCATCGAGAGATCGAGCGTGTGGAGCTGCGCGAGCACGCGCGAGGAAATCAGCGCCTCGACGAGCTCGTCCGCGAATGCGCAGTTGCGAAGCCCGAGGTGGCGGAGCTTGCCGAGCCCCTGCCCGTCGAGGACCGAAGCGATGTCGGCGACGCCGCCCTTCGCCCCGTAGTTCGGATCTCCGAACCAGATCTCGAGGCTCTCGAGCTCGGGCCAGCGGGCTGCGGCGATCGCTTGGAGAGCATCCGGCCTGAGGCTGCCGCTCTCGACCGTGAACGATCGCAGCTGCGGGAGATCGATCGACTCGTCGAGCGACACCCAGCCACCGCGCAGGCGGAGCGTCTGCAGGCGCGGCATCGAGGTCGAGCGCGGCATCCGGGTGGAGGTGCCGGAGATGTCCCAGTCGGAGGTGCTGCCGAGGAACAGCTCGCGCAGGCAGGGCGGCGCGGCATCCTCGATCGGACCCGCGAGCTCGTCGAGCATCAGCTCGTCCTCGTGCTGCGTGGGGCCGAGCGCCAGCTTCTGGAGGAACCTCGCCGACGGCAACGCGAGGAAGGCGGCGAGCTGCGCGGGTGACGGATCGTCGTCGTCCTCGCCGGCGAACATCTCCCAGCCGATCGTCGCCGAACGGATGAAGCCGAGCTTCCACTCGAGCTCGAACGTGTCCGGCTTGGTGGTCGCGAATCGCCCGAGAAAGGTCTCGGCGTGGCGCTCGAGGAGCTCCTTGGCCTCGTCGCTGTCGCGGTGCTGGAGCACGATCAGCTCGCCGCGCGGGTCGCCGCGGGTCTGCAGCCAGTCGGCGAGGACCAGGTAGCCAGCTGGATCATCGGGATCGGACAGGATCGCGGTCGCGAGCGCGGGATCGATCATCGACGCGAGTCTACGGTTTGAACCCGCCGCAAGGAGCGCGTGCGTGAAGAAGGCGTGATCTCGGGCGCGAGACGCCACCCCAGACGTCGGCAGCCTGCGGCAACAGCGAGCATGCCGCGGCACGACGAGATGAACTTCACACGCCGGTGGTTCGACCAGCATGGCCAATCTGTCGCAACTGATGAGCGTGACATGTGAAGGAACCGCGAACGCCGGCGAAGGCACGAGTCGATCGCAACAGACGATGCTGACGATCCTCGCGCTGTTTGCGGGGCTCGCCTTGTCGTCGCTCTGGGGGCTCGCCGCCGGCAGCACCTCGGCGACGCTCGCGCTCGCGAACGCCTACAAGGTGCCGATGGTGATCTTGCTCTCGGCACTCACCGCGCTGCCGGCCGGGCTCGTCGCGCTGCGCTTGCTGAACGCACCGCTGCCCGCGCACCAGCTCGTCGGGGCGTTCGCGTCGGCGATCTTCGGCGGGACACTCGTCCTCGCGACCCTCGCGCCGCTGGTCGCGATCTACTACCACACGAGCTCCAAGGCGGGCTTGCCACTGGCGCTCGGCTCGGTGTTCGTCTCGCTCGCCACCGCATCGCTGTTGTTCGCGCGCGCGGTGGTGCGCAAGCTCGCCGGTCATCCGCGACGCACGAGCTCGCTGATCGCCGTCACCATCCTGGTCGTGTTGTTCCTCGCCGCGCTGCTCCAGTTCGTCGGGATGGCCTCGCCGATCATCGATGCCGGGACGCGGTTCGACGGTGGCTTCGACGCGGTGTTCCGATGAGCCCGACGCTGTGGGTGGTCGCGAGCGTGGTCGGGATGGCGGTGCTCGTCGTGCTCGCGATCGTGTATCGCCGGGCCGCGGCACGCCGCGAGCTCGAGCTCGCCGAGGCTGCGATCGACGCCGAGTACACCGCGCTGGAGCCTGGACGAACATCGACGGCGGCGAGATGAGTCGTCGACTGTCAGACTACTTGTCGTCGTCGTGAACCGTCAGCCGTGCCACTGCGGATGGGCCGCGAGGCAGGCTTCGAGCTCCGCATGCTGCTCCGCAGGGATGTCCGCGGCGAACTTCGCCGACGAGCGAGCGCGGCGGGCCAGCCATGCAGCGTCGAGCAGTGGATGCGGAAGCGAGGAGGAGTGCGCGCCGGGAGCTGCGCCGGGACGCACCGCGATCGTCGTCTCCTTCTTGGGACCCGAGGCGACCCCGCGTGCGACGTGGAAGCCCGCGAGCAGGAGCGAGGTCCGCACCGCGGTCGACGCGGTGTACGTGAACAGCTCGACAGGCCGAGCATGCTCGCCGAGGTGCGCGAACAGCACGCGAAACGTGGCGAGCGACCACATCGGCGCATCGACCTTCGCGCTGAACGGATCCCAGAAGATCAGATCCGGAGCGCGCTCGGCGGTGAAGGTCTGCAGGAAGTCGCCGACGACGAGGCGCCAGGTCAAGCTTGGCTGCTCGTAGCGCCCGAACTTCGCGAGGAGGTGCGCGGCGGGGTGGCGGAGGTGTGCGAACTCCTTCTGGTGCGCGAGCGCGAGCTGAAACGCGTCGGTATCGAGCTCGAAGCTGACGAGCTCGATCGCTCCTCGCTGCGGCGAGCGTTCGAGAGTGCGGATCAACGCCATGGCGTTGTGTGCGGCGCCGAGGCCGACGTCCCACACGACGAGCGGGCGCTGCGAGGCGAGGATCGCGGATTGCTCGATGTAGACACGCTCGGCCTCGGCATCGGGCTGGTTGCTCGAGTGCATCGTCTCGTTCGAGGCGAGGTGGCGGACGCTCGCGAACCCGTCCGTGTGCGTGACGACCGTGAACGCCCCGCGCGTGCTCGGCGTGCTCGGCTTGATCCGCGGCTTGGGGCCGGGCGGATTGTCCTGATCTCCCGCCGCGAGCGCGAGGCGCTGCTCCGCATGAAAGGCCGCGAACGTGCCATCGGTGATCCGCGCGCGGATGTCGCGCATCAGCCGCACGTAGAAGCGCAGGTTGTGATTCGCGAGGAGCTGCCAGCCGAGAGGCTCCCGTGCCTTGACGAGGTGATGCAGGAACGAACGTGCGTAGGTCGTGCACGCGACACAATCGCACCTGGCGTCGAGCGCCTGCTCGGCGGCCCGGTACACACCACGACGCAGGTCGAGCCGCCCGTGCGAGGTGAAGGCCTTGCCGTGCTGCGCCCAGGCGGTCGGCAGGATGCAATCGAACATGTCGACGCCGCGGTGCACGGCCTCGAGCAGGTCGAGAGGCGTGCCGACCCCCATCAGGTAGCGCGGCAGCTCGAGCGGCAGTAGCTCGGTGACCATCTCGGTGGTGTCCTCGCGCTCCGCGCGTGTTTCACCGACGGCGAGGCCGCCGATCGCGTACCCATCGAAACCTCCGAGGTTCGTCAGGACCCGCGCGCTCTCGCGGCGAAGCTCGGGGAAGCATGCGCCCTGCACGATCGCGAACAGCTTCTGGTTCGCGGCACCCGGTGGGAGCTCGCGGTGTGCGGTCAACGAGCGGACGGCCCAGCGATGCGTGAGCTCCATCGCCGCACGAGCCTGCATCATCGGGCTGGTGGAGTCGATGCACTGATCGAGCACCATCATCACGTCGGAGCCGATCGCGCGCTGCATGGCGATCGAGCGCTCGGGTGTCAGCAGCATCGAGCCGGACGAGGCGCGGTCGCGGAACCGCGCGCCTTCCTCGCTCATCTCCCGCGATGCCAGCGAGAAGATCTGGAAGCCGCCCGAGTCGGTGAGGAACGCGCCGGGCCACTTCGTCCACCCGTGGAGTCCGCCCACACGTTCGAACAGCTCCGGCCCCGGGCGGACCATCAGGTGATACGTGTTCGCGAGCAGCATCGGCGCGCCGAGCTCGATCAGCTGCGCGAGCGTCTGCGTGCGGACCGAGCCGCGCGTGCCGACCGGCATGAACACGGGCGTCTCGACCGTGCCGTGCGCCGTGGTCAGCGTCCCGGTGCGCGCCCGCGAGCCCGCGGCGGTGACATGGACCCGAAACACGGACGGGTTGTAGCAGGTTCACGACGAAGCGTTTCGAGGGTTCACCGCACGTCGGACTTCATGCCCGTCGACGGTGGAGCGGCCCCCGGCCTACCGATCATGGTAGCCACGATCACCAACGCGGCCATGCGGCGGGTCGCCGGCGGTCCCTCGAACAGGGCCAAGCCTTCATCCTCGAGCGGACCAGGTCCCGGCTTCTTGCGCGAGTGGATCTTGCCATCCTCGTCGATGCGCATGAATGAATCGCCATCGATCGTCACGCCGCCGTCCGCGTCGATCACCACCACCTTCTGCGAGTCGGTCTCCTGCGAGAACTTGACGGTGCCGTCTTCCTCGATGCTAAGCAACACGCTCCCGTCGGGGCCGAGCATCTTGCCATCGGCGGTGACTTTTCCCCTGACCTTGCCGCCCACGGTGAGGTTGCCGTCGGCGTCGATCGCGAGATCCCTGCCGGTGAAGTCGAGCTTCATCGGCGCGATCGTCACGCGGGGACGCACCTCGCCAGGTTTCGTCGACCTTGGTGCGATCGGAATCGCTGCCACGCGCTTGGGAGGGTTCGCGGTTGCCACGTTCGATGGCTCGTTCGCGGCCTTGGTTTGGTTCTGGTCCTTGTCCTTGCAGGCGGCGACAGCAAGCACGACCGCGAGGATCGACGTCAAGCGCTTCACCGGCGCGAGCCTACCAAGCTGATCGATGGTCCGGCCGAGATCCGGCGGACATTCAGAGTGTCCTCGCGGACAGCTCCGCCGCTTGTTCTTCCCCGGACGAGGACCTGACGGAGCGCACGTGAAGAAGGCGTGATCTCGCCGTCCCGGAAGCCTCAACGCAGCCGGTGCTTGGCGATCAGGCGATGCAGGTGCACGCGATCGACCTCGGCCGTGCGCGCCGCGGCGCTGACGTTGCCGCCGTGCGCCGCGAGCAGGCGCTCGAGGTACTGGCGCTCGATGTGGTGCACCCAGCGCTCGCGCACCGAGCGCAGCGACTGCGTGACGTCGATCGCCGGGCTCGAATCGAGGGCATCGAACCGCTCGATCGTGTCGGAGATCGGCTGACCGGCCAGTGCGCGCTCGACGTAGTTGCGGAGCTCGCGCACGTTGCCGGGCCACGCGTGGCGCAGCAGCTCGGGCAGCAGCTCGCCACCGTCGAGCGAGCGCGCCATCGGCGACGTGCGATCGCCGATCCGATCGAGGATCGCGGCGACGATCGCCGGGATGTCGGAGGCGCGGTCGCGCAGCGGCGGCATGCGGACGACGAGCACGGCGAGCCGATAGTAGAGGTCGTTGCGGAACCGGTGCGCGTTGACCTCCTCGACGAGCCGGCGATTGGTCGCGGCGATGATGCGGACGTCGACCGGGATGCGCTTGGTGCTCCCGAGACGCTGGATCTCGTGGCGATCGATCGCGCGCAGTAGCTTCGGCTGCATGTCGAGGGTGAGCTCGCCGATCTCGTCGAGGAACAGCGTGCCTCCGGCTGCGGCCTCGAACGCGCCGGTCCGCACGCCCGTGGCGCCGGTGAACGCGCCGGCCTCGTGCCCGAACAGCTCGGCCTCGAGCAGGTTGCCCGGGATCGCGCCGCAATCGACGACGATGAACGGCCCGCCCGCGCGTGCACTCGCGAGGTGGAGTGACTCCGCGGCGAGATCCTTGCCGGTGCCGCTCTCACCCTGGAGCAGCACCGTGGCGTCGCTCGCTGCGGCGGCCTCGAGGAGCGCGTACGCGGCGCGCATCGGGATCGAGCCGCCGACGAGTCGGCCGAACCGATCGCGTGGCGACACGTGGACGGCGACGTTGCGCGTGCCGATCTCGAAGCGCAGCTGGGTGCGGCCGAGCAGCAGCAGCGCGCCGTCGCGCAGCGGTGCTACGAGCACGGGCACGCCGTCGACGTGCGAGCCGTTGCGGCTGCCGAGATCGCGCAGCACCGGCCCGCCACGATCGATCTCGATCTCGCAGTGAAACCGCGACAGCGACGGATCCGCGAGAACGATCTCCGCGCGCGGGTCCGCGCCGATCACGGTGCGCGGCGAGGCGAAGGTGTGGACCTTACCGTCGGAGATCGCGACCAGCCTGCACTCGCGCACGCTCGCGCGGATGTCACCGCCGCCGATCGCCTCCGTGATGCGCGGATCTTCCGTCATCAGTCGAGCGGTTCTTTGATCGGCTTGGCCGGCGGCCGCTTGGCCGGCGGCCGCTTGGGTTGTCGCAGCGGAAACAACGTGACGTCGATGACGCCGGCGTGCTCGACGCGCTGCTTCACGCTGCGATACCCCACGCGCTGGATCACGACGACCTCCGGCAGCGCCAGGTCGAGCGTCAGCGGCGTCACACCGCGAAGGGTGCCGTCGACGAACACCTGGGCACCGCCGGGTTTGCTGTGCACCTCGACGACGGGCGCCCGGGCGATCGGCGTGGGTTCGATCTCGATTTCCGGCGGTCGCGGAACCACGACGCGCGGCGCGATCGGGATCGAGATGTGGACGGGCTCGGTGTCGCGCTGCGCGACCGCGGCCAGCGAGACCGCGGCGACGACCACGACGCCACCGCCGACCAGCCACGCGAGGGCCCGCCCGCGCGATCGCGAGGGAGGAACCATGACCACCGGCACCAGGGGACCAGCGTCGGCGGTGAGGCGATCGTCGTCGAGGGCCAGCTCGCCGCGGAGGAGACGCGCGAGCTCGTCGGCGGATGCCGGACGGCGTGCGGGCTCGCGAGCGAGACAGCGCGCGAGGATCTCGTCGAGCTCCGGCGACACCGCGGGCACGACCGACCTCACGCGCGCCGGCTCGTCGAACAACTGCGGACACCGGCCGTCCGCGAAGTTGTCGAACGGGTGGCGTCCTGCGAGCGCCTCGAACAGGATCACCCCGAGCGCCCAGATGTCCGTGCACGGCGCGATCATGCCGCTCGTCAGCTGCTCGGGAGCCATGTACGCGAGCGTGCCGACGAGCCGGCCGGTCGTGACCGCGGAGCGGGCGCCGAGGTGCTTCGCGATCCCGAAGTCGACGATCTTCGGCCGTGCTCCATCGAGCATCACGTTCGCCGGCTTGAGGTCGCGGTGGATGATGCCGCAGGCGTGCGCCGCAGCGACCCCGTCGGCGAGCTCGGCGCCGAGCCGGCGAACCTCGGCCTCGGGCAACCGGACCTCGCGGCGCAACCGCGCGGCCAGCGGCTCCCCGCGTACCCGCTCCATCACGAGATAGCAGCCGGCCGCGTCGAGCCCGACGTCGAGCACGCGCACGACGTTCGGGTGATCGATCGCGCGAACACGTGCGCCCTCCTCGACCAGCGCCTCGATCTGGCCCGCGTCCTCGGCGAGCTCCGGCCGCAGCAGCTTGACCGCGACGTCTCCATGCGACGCGTGCTCCGCGGCGTAGACCTCGCTGGACGCACCCCGCCCGAGCAACTCTCGCAATCGATACGGGGAGGCGGTGCGCATGGCGGTGGCGCGCGTTATCGTGACACGAGATGCGAGCTGTGGTGCTAGCGATCGGCGTGCTGGCGGCGCGCGCGGCATCAGCGGACCCCGTCTCCGACGCCGCGCAGGTCCACCTGGATCGCGGCGTGGCGGCGTTCGAGCGCGGCGACTACCTCGGCGCGCACGCCGAGATCGAGGCGGCGAACAAGCTGGTCCCCACGAAGGCGAACCCGTATCGCTGGCTCGCACTCACCGAGGTCCAGCTCGGCGACTGCGCGCGTGCGCGCGGGAACATCGAGGCGTTCCTCGAGCGCGTCGCCGCTACCGATCCGCGACGCGCCGAGATGCTGCGCCTGCGCGAGCTGTGCAGTCGCACCGGCACGCTCGTGATCCGGACGACGCCCATCGCCGCGCTGCTGAGGATCGACAACGCGCTGGTCGGCCTCGCGCCGTATCGCTCGGGGTCGTTTGCCGTCGGGGATCATACGGTGGTCGCCGAGGCGCCGGGCTTCCAGCCGCTGCAGCGCGCGTTCACGGTCCCGCCTGGTGGCGCGGTCGATCTGGATCTGGTGTTGCCGCGGCCGCGCAAGCCGATCACGCGTCGGTGGTGGTTCGTGCCGGCGCTCGTCGGCGCCGCCGCCGCGGTGACCGGCGCGATCGTGCTCGCGGTACGCGACGATCCGGCATCGCAGTTCCCCGGTGTGATCTGCGATGCGAGCGGCTGCCGCCCGGGAGGTCCGTGAATGCTGCGTAGGTTGCTCGTGCTCGTTTCCCTGGTCGCGTGCGGCGAGGATCCCGATCCGTGCGCTGCCGTCTCCAGCGCGTGCATTACGCTGCGCGTCGACTCGAGCACCGTCGACGCGATCGATCTGCTCGAGCTCGACATCCTGTACGGCGACCGCCACGACACGATCACGACCGCGCTCGACAGTGGCGGTGTGGTCGAGCTGCCGATCGTCACCTCGCTCGCGCTCGATCTCACCGCAGCGACGGAGGTCGGCGTGGTCGCCGCGGGCAAGCTCAGCGGCGGCGTGCTCGGCATCGGCGCCGCGTCGACGACCCTCGACGCGAACCAGCGCATCGAGCTCGACCTCGTGCTCGCGCCGCGCTCGACGTGCGAGACCGGCGGCGACTACTGCGGCGGCAACGAGCTCGCCGGCGACGAGGACACCTTGTACCGCTGCACCGACGGCGTCCCCATCGCGCGAGGCCGCTGCGTGCACGGCTGCACGGTGCGCGACGGGATCGACGACGGGTGCGGGGGCGGACCGATGACCTGCGTCGACGGTGGGTTGTATTGCGGAGGCAACGAGCTCGTCGGCGATCCGGCCTCGCTGTATCGATGCGAGGGTGGTCAAGCCGTCGATCGCATCATGTGCCCGAACGGCTGCGCGATCGCGACGCCCCCGAACGACGACTTCTGTCGCTGACGCCCTTCGCGCTTCGAGGTCCCCTCGTGTCGAACCTTGCTCTAGTTGCAGGTCGGCGCCACCTGGCCGTCGGAGCCCGTCGAGACGTAGGCGTCGGCGACGAAGCCCTGGCCGATGTCGTCCCACAGCGCCGACGTGCCGAACGTGCCGGTCACCGACTGGCCGCTCTTCTGGCACTGGATCGTGATGAACACGCCGTCGCCGACGGAGCCGATCGCGGCCGAGCTCGTCGACGCACCCGCGCGCACGGTCAGCCGCGTGCCTGCCGTATTGATCCTGCCGGTCACACCGCCACCACCGCCGCCACACGAGTTCGCGCTCGTGTAGTTCTTGCTGCCGAAGTACAGCGCGGTCGCGCCGTTGAACCGTGCGCGGATCGCGATTCCATTCTGGCGCTGCTCGAAGTGCAGGTGCGGACCGGTGGAACCGCCGGTGCTGCCGACGGTGCCGATCTTCTGGCCGCGCGAGACGGTCTGGCCGATGTTCACGCTCTGGGTCGATAGGTGCGCGTAGCGCGTGGTGAAGCCGTTGCCGTGGCGGATCTCGACCCACCGGCCGTAGCTCGTGTTGCCCTCGTTCGCGACCCGGGTGACCGTGCCGGCCGCCGATGCGACCACGGTGTCGCCGAGGTCGTCGGCGCGGTTGAAGTCGACCGAGTTCTGCGGGCTGTGTGCCGTGCGCGTCTGCCCTTCCCACGTCTGGTTGCACGGGAACGGCAGCTGGAAGCTCGGCACCAGCGCGCGAAGGTCGTTGACGATCTCCTCGTCGGTCGCCGGTCCATCGAGCTCCGGCGTGGGGCCTTCATCCCAGATCTCGTCGTCGTCGGTGGTGCAGGAGGTGAGCGAGATCGCGATCGCGAACATCTGGAGGGTCTGGAGCTTCATGCCTCGCCGCTCAGCAAGCCGCGAGCCGCCCGTAAGTGCCGGAGGTCCCGTGTCTCACGAGCGGACCTATAACCACCGGCGTTACAGGTGCAACCGCGTGATCGCGCTGGGACCTTCCGGCGTCACGTGTAACGGACGCCGCTACAGTCGCGCCGGGAAGCTCACGAATTTCGCGGACCTCCACGCGGCATGCGGGTTGCGAGCGGAGGCCGCCATGCATGCCATCCGATGTTTCGCCGTTGCCTTGCTGCTGGTCGTCGGGTGTTCGTCCGACGTCATCGAGGAGGACCCGATCGCAGCGCCCGAGCTCACCGATCAAGAGGTGTCCGAGTTGCCCGAGGACGTCGGCGATGCGCACGCGCACAGCTCGCTCGTCGGGGCGCTGCCGGACGACACCGCATCGTACGAATCGTACGAATCGTTCGACGACGACTTCGTGATCCCGCCGTACGACGTCCCGGTCGACGACGACGAGACGGTCGCAAGCGGCGACCGCGCGCAACCGCTGCTCGCGGCCGGCCTGCACCCGCGGGCCTCGGACGTGCTGCGCGCCGTGGGAGTCTCCGCATCGCGGATCACGCAGACCGTGGGCGATGCACCTGACTCGGCCGGCGTGCACCTCGCCGACGGCACCGTCAACGGCAAGGCGTACAGTGCCGCCGTCGATCTCTCGACCAGCGGGATGACCGAGCCGCAGATCCACAACCTACTCGAGAAGCTCGGCAAGGTCGGCTACGCCGCCTGGTACCGCAAGACCGGCGTCGACGGATGGAACGGCGTGAAGCACATCCACGGCGTCTACGCGAACTGCAAGATGAAGGAGGCGTTGCGCTCGCAGGTGCGATCGTGGCTGGTCGGCCGCAACGGCCTGCTCAGCAACACGCTCTACCAGTGGCACGCGTTCAGCACCTCCGCGAAATCGACCGTCCAAGCGAAGTTCGCGCAGAGCCACAGCGGCACCAGCAACGGCGGGGCCGGCTTCGCCGCGCGGATCAACACGAGTGGCGCACCGCTCACGATCCGCCAGGGCGCCTCGACGGCGACCGAGGCGGTCGGCTCCATCGCCGACGGTGCGAACGTCACGATCCGCTGCCAGAAGATCGGCCAATCGGTGACCGGCACCTACGGCACGTCGAAGCTGTGGGACAAGATCGGCGCCGGCTTCGTCGCAGATGCCTACGTCGCGACAGGCTCCGACGGTCGCGTCGCGCCCGAGTGTCCTTGACTGTTGCCGGCTAGCGGCGGTCGCGCGGTGAGGAGGTCCTCGACGCGTTCCATCGCGCAGCCGCTCGCGCTGGCCCCACAGGTCCGCGACCTACCGATCGAGGTCGCGCGCCGACTCGGCTAGCTGTCAGGGTGCCGCGCAGCCGGAGGGCACCGTAAACGATTCGGTGATCGTCAGCTTCGGCCCCTTGAGAACAGCCTTCGCACCCACGCCGATGCCGAACTTCGCGAAGCCGCGCCAGATCGCACAGAACCGCGGGTTCGTGTTGTTCGCGGGCGTGAGGCTCGCGATCATGCCGTCACGCATGTTCTCGGGCTTCGGCGCAGCGGCCGTGAAGTTCATGCCATCGACGAAGTCGGCGAGCAGGTCGTCCGCCGTCAGCCCCGCTGCGTTGTAGTTCAACAGCACCTTCCACATCGCGGCTGCGTAGATCTCGCCGTCCTTGTGGACTTCGTTGGCCGTCCAGTTCTTGTAGGTCTCCGTGAAACTACCGTACGGCTTGCTGCGGATGCCGAGCGAATCACCGTAGGCGTACTCGCCGATCACGTCGTCGCCGTTGTGAATGAACGCGAGCACGTCGCTGGCGCCCTCCCCGATCGCACCCGCCAACTTCCCGCTCATGTTGCCGATCATGCGCCAGGTGAGTCCGTGCCCATACTCGTGGAACACGATGTCGCCATCGAGGTCGCCATCGAGTCGCTGTGGTGGAGCGGTGTTGGTCCGGAGCTGGCCCGACTGACCAGCGGAGGCAACGACGAGTGTGCCATCGGCTTGGCTCACCATGCCGGACGGGATGGTGATCGTGTTGTCGGTTCCCCCGGGTCCGAACGCGGTCCCGGCCGCGTTGTTGACGATCACGACGCCACGTGCGCCGGCGGTCTGGGCGTTCTTTACCTTGGTGACGAAGTCACACGTGCCACGATTGATGATCGCGATCTTGTCGCTGACCCCTGACACTGCCGTGCACCCATCGGCGGGTGACGCGACCGCGAGTAGCTTGGTGACGCCAGTCGCCGTGAATGCGGGACCGAACGACGATGGATAGACGCCGTACGACGGCGTACCGACGACGAGCAGGCCTGCCGGGGTGGTGCCGCTCCACAGATACATCTGCATGCGCGGCGAGCTGCCATCGGCTGGGGTCGAGAAGTTCGCGTTGTCGAGCCCACCACCGTCCTGCGCTTCGGCGTTGACCGGGTCGTTCCCCTCGAAGTTGCCGTTGGCGTTGTCGAAGCCCACCGCCTCGAGGCGGTCGTGCATGAAATTGTTAAAATAGAACAGGTTCTGGATCGCGACCGCACGGTTGGTGACGGTGGCTGGGGACTCTCCGAGCGCCGCAACCGCTGCGAAGTCGCCATTCGAGACCGCCGTCGCACCGGTCGTCGCCGCTGCGTCGGGTCCGTTGTTGTTGTCGGTGTCGAGATACGCTTTGACGTTCGGACCCTGGATGTTGTGGGTGGTCTGCGCAACAGCACCGAGCCAGCCACGACCGGTCGCATCGAACACCGACTGCCCGCCCTTGCCGGGATCCTCGGCGAACACGTTGTACGAGTCGTTGTTGGTGCGTCGCTCGGCCGTGACGATGCGCCCATCACCACCGACCAGCGTGTGATCGAGCTGGTTGCCGATCCGCGACCAGGTCTCGACCAAGAAGCCGACGCGCAGCACCCGGCCATCGCTGTACGCGACGCGCTCGACGGTCGGTTCACGATACATCTCGTCGCTGCGCGCGAACGTCGTCAGGCTGCCGGACGAGCGAACGCGCGCCGGCTCGATGCCATAGCCGTACTCGACGAGCGCCGTGCGTAGGGCGTCGCTATCGATCGCCTGCGCCGCCAAAGGCCGCGTGGTCGGGCCGAGCTTGTGGATCACCTGCATGAGCTCGCCGCGCGACGACACCGCCGCCTTCGCGTACGCCCCGTAGACGCGCATTCCATCGACGACCTGCTCGAAGCGTACGTGCGTGACACCGCGCGACTGCGACTCGTTGACGACCCGCAACTGCACGGCTGCGTCGCCGACCCGTTGCACGAGGTAGTTGCGCGCGATGTTTGCCGGCGCGTCCGTTGACGGTGGCGTCAGCGGGCGCCCTTCATCACGGTCGATCTGCGTGTCGTCGGCGAGTGGAAGGTCGTCGTCGGCAACGTCGGCGCAGTTGAGCAACGAGCTCGAAGCGAGCCCGAGGATGGCGAATCGAAGATGGTTACGCATGGAGTGCGACCGTTTTAGGCGTTCGAGGTGCGAAATCCAATCAAAGAAATGAAGCCGCGTCGCGTCAGAGTGTCGAGCTCACGAACTCGATTGGCACGCAATCTGCGGACCGGCAACTCGAGTCGCCACAGAGGGATCCGTTAGGGCGCCCGACGGTGGCCGAGGCGGTCAGCTCCATCGCCGACGGTGCGAACGTCACGATCAGTTGCTCGCGCCCGAGTGTCCTCGATCGTCGCCAACGTTCCTTCGCGATGACCGATCTCGTGGAACGCGGCGACAGCGATGCTCGCTCAAAATCGCGAACGAATGGGGAGTTATCTACGTGCCGCGGTATCGTCGCGGGATGATGCGTTTCGTGTTCATGCGCCTGACCATGACCACGGCACACATCATCACGTTCGCGTGGTTGCTCGCGACTGTACCGAGTTGCTGGCCGGGCAAGTGCGACGGCGCGCTTCGGAGCATCAATCCCCAGGACCGCGGGCTCGCGTCGACGACGCAGTTCTGGCTCAACCTGGATACGAATGCAAAAGACGGCGCTGCGATGCTCACCGCGTCGGGCATTTCGGAGCAGTCGATCCTGCTCGAAGGACCCGGTGGCGTGGCCGTGCCGGTGACGGTGCAAGGATCGATCGTGACATCAGCCCACTCGTGCGCGAGCGCAGGCTCGATCGCGATCGTCCCGGCCCGAAAGCTCGGATCCGGCGAGTACCTGCTCGCGGTGTTTCTCGACATGATCAAATGGCCTGCGATCGACGGTGCCGAACGCTTCCGCGGCCACTCGGCGCTTGTTCGCAGGTATGTCGTCAAGTAGTCGGCTTGCGGCGGGTGAAACCTCGACCACTGCCACGGCGTCCGCGCGCCTCGGGATGATCTCGCAGAGCTTCGCCAGCTCGCTGCTGACCAGCGAGATCCCGCGCGGGGCAAAATCGGGGGGTACGCTCGACGCGTATTGCGACACGATGACGGACGTGGTCGCTCCGCTCGAATCGAGGGCGATCGACGCGTTTGCGTTCTGCCTCGCAAGATCGACCGAGCTCGGCTGGTTCGGTGAGTCCTCTCGCTACTGCGAACGCGAGCTGATCAGGATGCGGCCCGAGGAGTTCCCGGCCGCGACCGAGCTGCGCGGCAAGCCGACGATGGTCGCTCCGATGATCGACACCGAGTCGCTTCCGTAGTCGTTCAGCGCTTGCCCTTCTCTGGCTTCGCGCTGCGCGAACTCGTGATCGGGCCGGCATCGTCGACGCGTGTCGCGGCTCACCCCGTATGCGAGCTCGTGGGTGTCCCATTATTGCGCAACCCGAATGATCACGTTGGTTGCATGCTCGAACGATGATCCGATGGGGCTTGCTGTTCGGGTCGCTGGCGGCATGTACGTACTCGCCCTCGGCTGGCCCGGCAGACAACCCTGCGACGATCGATGGCATGGGCGATGCGGCCGGGGACGCGGAAGGCGCGATGGACGGAGTGGCCGACACCAACAACGGCTGCTCGAACCCGATCACGTTCGTGAGCTCCAATAACGCGGTCGCGGGTTCGGGTAACACCATCACGGTCCCGAGTCCGAGCGGCGTGATGCAGGACGATGTCTTGATCGCTGCGGTGGTGTTTCAGGCAGATTCCGACGAGCAACCAGGCACATTGAGCACACCCACGGCGTGGACGCTGGTGCGGCAGGAAGCGTTCGGGAGCAATGGGGGCATCGGGCTCGCGACGTTCACCAGGACAGCGATCGCAGCCGAACCCGGCACTCACGCCTTCGTCACTTCGGGGGGAAGCAAGCGGTTCGTCGTCAACATCCTCGCGTACCGCGATGTCGACACCGCGAACCCGATCGCCGACGCCCAGTCCCAATCCGCGGCCTCGTCAACCAGCATCGTCGCGCCATCGCTGTCGGCCCCAGGGTGCAGCATGCTCGTGGCTGCCTTCGCGATCCGCCAAGCGACAACGATCGAACCGCCGGTGTCGATGGCCGAGCGCGAGGACGTCAACCACACAAACGGAGCGAGCATCACGCTCGCCGCCTCCGATGAATTCTTCGTTTCCGCTGCGGGAACGGGTACGCGGGTCGGGCTCAGCGCCGCCGCGGCCAATCAGACCATCGGTCAGCTGATCGCGCTACGCCCCCAGTAGATCCGACTTCTGCTTGCGATGACCCTGTTCGGATCCGCCTCCGCGACCGATGCCAACGTCGCCGAGATCCTGGTGGACGAGTCAGCACCCGGTGAGGACGCCGGCAAGGCAGAGAGGGCTACTTCTTCCTACCGAGGAGCTGACGGAAGATGACGCGCGCCCCGAAGATGCGCACGTAGACCGTCGCGCCCACCATCGCCGCCGCGAGCACGATCAGGAACGGCGGGTGCGTGAACAGGTTCAGCCACGACCGCGCCGAGACGAAATCATCGAAGCGCAACGGGCCGGGTACCGTGTCGGACGAGAAGATGCCGACCATGATGCCGGTCGGCGTCAGCACCAGCGTCAGGAAGGCGAGCACGTGATTGAGGAGCTCGGCGCGACGCGCAGCGAGCTGGGTATCGATCTCGACGACCTCTTCGGTGACCTCCGCGAGCAGATCGTCGATCGAGAGCGCGTCGCGCACGCGCTTGTAGAAGCGATCGTGACGCTCCTCGTTGCTGACGTGGCGAAAGTTGTACGCGGAGATGAAGGAGAGGAGGCGCATCCGCATCTCGGCGAAGTTCGAACCATCGATGCCGTTGCTCATGTCGGCACACTCGGTAGCGAGCGCGAGCAAGCACAGGCGCTGATGCTCGACCAGCAGCCACTTGTAGATGTAGCGGTCGCGGATCATGTGCGGCGCGTCGTTCAAGAAGTGAGAGGACTGCGCGGCATCGTCCGTCGTCACGATCCAGCTGACGCCGAAGGTCGAGAACAAGCAGAGCTCTCGGTTCGACAGCTTCCACTCACCTGGCTCGTCGCCGACACCCGCAGGCTCGACGACCTGATCGCTGCGATGCACCAGCCGCAGGCGATGACGATCGTCGCTGCCGAGCGGTTCGTTCGCGAGGATCACGCTGAACAGCGCAGGCGCGGTCGTGCGTGGAGCTCCGCGCGGCGCCTCGACGCGCAAGCCGGGGACCAGCGCGGCGAGCCAGCGGCGAAGAATCGGCGGCTCCGAAGCAGCGGGGCCGTGTGCTGCGATCCACTTCGTCATCTGCGGCGAGGTGCCGGCGACGCGCGAGATCCCCGCGCGGACGAGCGCATAGGCGGCGTCCTGCATCGTGGCCAGGGTCAGCTCCTCGCCCTTCTTCACGAACGGCGCGACGCCGATCACGAGGAACGCATAGTTCGTATCGAGCACGTAGATGCGCGGCGGCTCCGTGATCGTGATCTCGACGGACTCCTCCGCGCCGTCGACGAGCTTCCACGGATCGCGCGCACCGAACGCCGCGCGCAGATCACCCGCCGCGTCGTAGGCACGCAGGAGCTTGCCCTTCCGGACGTACTCGTCGAGGTGTGGGAGCAACGCGACGCCTTTGATCTCGCGCTTCTTCCAGGACTCCGATCGTGTCAGCTGGCTCTCGCCGTCCTCGTCGAACTCGTACGCGTATGCGAGGAAGAGGGTGGACTTCCGACCGATGTTCACGCCGCATCCTATATCCTCCGTCCGGATGCAGCGCCGCGACGCAAGAAGCTTTCTGGAAGAGGTGCTCTCGCAAATCCCCGACCTCGACGCGAAGATGCGGGACGAGCTCCTGGCGTTGGTCGACGACAAGCCGGGAACCAAGCGTGCTGCGAAGCTCGCCGCCGTGTTGGCCGGCGAGGGCGAGGCGTCGTGAAGGAGCGACTCACGAGGATCAACCTGCAGGCGTTTCGCGGTGTGCTGGACGCCTACGAGATCAAGCTCGACCAGGGTCAGTCGCTGCTGATGTACGGAGACAACGGGACGGGCAAGAGCTCGCTCGCCGACGCGATCGAGTGGTACTTCACGGGTGACATCGAGCTGCTCGCCAAGGAGGGACGCGATCACGCCGTGCGGCATCTCGGCGCTTCGAAGACCCAGAAGACGCTCGTCGAGATCGGCACGAACGGCAAGCTCGGTGGAAGTTGCACGCCGAAGTCTCCGAACGAGGCCGCGATCGAAGCGGCCTCGCGCGAGACGTTTCTGCTGCGCGGACGAACGATCGCGGACTTCGTCGACAAGTCGAAGGGCGAGAAGTGGAGCGCGCTGCAACGCTTGCTCGGGCTCGGCGCGATCGACGAGCTGAGGACCGATCTGCAGAAGGCGCGCAGCGAGCTGAAGCGCTCCCGCGACGACGCGACGGCGAAGGTGAAGCAAGTGGCGGCCGCGGTCGTCGCGCAAAAGGTCGAACCCGAGAAGACGAAGGTCGATGCGGCGCTCGCGAAGCTCGCGAAGGCGTGCGGGTTCGAGCCGCAGGACACGATCGAGGGCTATGCCAAGCTGGATCTGCTCTCGCTGCTCGATCCGGCGAAGGTATCGGTGTCGTCGGCGGGTGCGGTGAAGGCGGCGCTCCTGGCAGAGGTCGACGCGGTCGAGCTCGAGTTCGACACCGCAGCGCTCGAGGCGTGGAACGAGACGATCGGCAGCGAGCTCGGTGATCCGACGCAGGTCGACGTGCTCGCAGCGGCGGCGCGGTTCGTCGAAGCGAACCCCGAGACGAAGCAGTGTCCGGTGTGCGACAAGAAGGTCGCCGCCGAGACGTTGAAGAAGAAGATCGCGACGACGCTTGCCGAGCTCGAGGAGCACAGCACGCGCTTCAGCGAAGCGGAGACCGCGGCGGACAATGCGGCGGATGCACTGTCGCAAGCGCACAAGGAACGCGCGCGATGGCGCACCAAGGCGAAGGAGCTCGGCGTCGAGCTTCCGGCGATCCCCGACGGTGCACGAGCCGTGAGGAGTGCGATCGCGGCCCGCCGGGCGATCGACGTAGGAGAGGTGAGCGCGTTCGTCGACGCCGTCGGCGAGTGGGACACCAAGGCCCGCACACTCCTGTCGAGTCAGTCCGCAGAGCCCGAGTCTCCGTCGATGCGCAACCAGGCGATCGAGCTCGGTCAGCTGCTCGTCGCCGCGAAGCAATGGAGCGATGCGTCTGCCAGCGAGCACCAGGCGAAGAGGGCCTACGAACGCGCGGATGCCGTGTTCGAGCTCTGCCAATCGGAGCAGCGCAAGTACGTCCAGACCGTGCTCGAGCAGATCTCCTCGGAGGTCGCGCGGCTGTTCGAGCGGCTGCATCCGGACACGGGCAAGATCGGGAGCGTCGCGGTCGAGACCTGGGGCGACAAAGGCATCGAGCTGGCCGTCGACTTCTACGGCCAGCGCCAGCGCCCGCTGCACGGCGTGCTCAGCGAGTCGTACATGAACTCGGTCGCGATCGTGCTCTTCCTCGCGATGGCGCGCACGTTCAACGAGCGCCTGAACTTCCTGGTGCTCGACGACGTGGTGAACAGCTTCGACGTGACGCACCGCGGGCGGCTCGGCGACCTGTTGATCGAAGAGTTCCAGGATTGGCAGCTCGTGGTGCTCACGCACGACCGCTATTTCTTCGAGCAGGTCCGCCGCAAGGTGAAGGGCTGGTCGGCCTATCAGGTGCTCGGTTGGTCGTACGACCGCGGGCCGAGCTTGCGCGAGCATCGCGGCGCGACGGACGTGGATGCAGCGTTCGAGCTCCTGGAGGCCGGGTCGATCGGAGACGCGGCGCGGCGCGGGCGGCGCGGGCTCGAGCACGTCCTGAAGGAGCTCTGCGAAGGCCTCGAGGTTCCGCTTCCGTATCGCCGCGGCAACGACAACGAGTTTCGCGAGATCGGTCAGCTGCTCAACGGGCTACGCCGGTTGCTCAAGGACGACGCGCGCGGGAAGACGTTCCTCGCATCGATCGACGGCAGGCTGCGCGCGCTCGAAGCCGACGCACAAGCGGTGATGAACGCGGAGGCACACGCGAGCGACGCGGGTCCATCGGCCGGCGAGGTTCGCAGCACACTCGAACGCGTTCGCGACTTCGACGTGCTGTGGACTTGCACGAAGTGCAACACGCGCATCTGGAAGGAGAGCGGCGTGCGGTGCAAGTGCGGGGCGTCGCCGTTTCCGCCGAACGCGACCGGCGCGATCGGCCCGAGCTCCTAGCGAAGGCCGCCGACTCCTCGTGCGCAACCCCACTCGCGAGCATCAGCCCACGATGGCGCACGTACCTGGTAAGCAAGGCGTGTGGACAACCAACTCGAGCCACTGATCGTCGCCGTCGAGCGCGCGCTCGCAGAGACCGAAGGCGAGTACGCGGAGATGCCCTTCTTCGTGCGCCCGATGGTGCGGCGCGGGTTCGTCAAGCGCACCGGCCACGACTTCGCCCGCTGGCGCGAGCTCCTGACTGCGACCCGCCGTGGACAGCACCAGCCGTCGCTGGTCACCGCCCTCGCCGATCTCGGCGAGCACTATCGCGGCGCTCCCGAGCGCGCGCGGCGGGGGATGGGAGGCGGTGGAACGGCGGCCCAGTTCGCTGCCGTCGAGTCGCGATCCCGGGTCCGCGCAGAGGCGGCGCTGGCACTTCGATCCGCGCTGAACAAGCTGGCGTGATCGTTCCTCGAGCGGCGACGTGTCGTTCCAGCTACCACCAGCACCTCCGTCGAGCGGAATTGACAGTGAGCCGCCGATCGGGCGACCCTGGGTATCGTGCGTCGATGGCGTTTGATGCGACGGGCCGAGCTTCTCGCTGTGGTCGCGACATTGATCATGGCGTGCGTGGGGACGGTGGTCTGGGAGTCCTCGACCACCCAGCAGACGACGATTCCGCTCCAGAATCATGACTTCGGCGACGTCCAGGTCGGTACGTCGTCGTCCGAGCATCTCTTCACGGTCAGCCCGGCGTCCGGTGCCCAGTTCGACGTTGTCGAGAGCATCACAGCGTCCTGCCCCGACTTCCTCGTCACGGCGAACGACCTGCCCGCCGTCGTCAGCAACACGTGCAGTGGCAGTGGCAGTGGCAGTGGCAGCGGCAGCGGCAGCGGCAGCGGCAGCGGCAGTGGCAGTGGTTCCATCTGCGGGAATCCAGTCGCGACGACCTACCCATTCAAGGTGCAGTTCGTCCCGATCGTGGCGAGTGCGAGCAAGGTGAGCTGTGCGATCACGGTCAGGATCAGCGGTGTCAACGACACGGTCTCGGTGTTCGGTCGCGGCATCGAGCCACCGATCAGGCTCGTTGTCGCTCCCGATCCCACGCTGAGCTTCGGTGAGGTACGGGTCGGTGACACGTCGAGCCCTGCCCAGGTGACCTTGACGAATTTCGGCAGTGGCCCGGGCGCGATGGTGGTTTCGTCAGCCACGCTCTCCCCAGCGTCGGTTGCAGCCGGGTTCACGATCGTGTCGGGCAACACCGGGACACATTCCGTGGCGGCCAACGGCGGAAGCGAACAGATCGGGATCACCTGCAGACCCGGCGAGGGCCTGGCCATCGGCAGCCTGACCATCGCGAGCAACGATCCTGCGAGCCCGTCGACGGTGGCGTTGTCGTGCACCGGGATCGTCTCGGATCTCGTGTTCGGCCCGACCGCTCCCGTGCAGATCCTCGGCACGCAGGGCCCTGGCGCGACCCGACAGAACGAACCCGTCACGATCCAGATCGACATCACGAACGCGGGTACAGCCCCCCTCTCGATCAACTCGGTTTCGGTGGTCGGCGATGACCTCACGCTGGTGACCCCTCCCGCGCTCACCCCCCTGCTGACCAACCAGACGACGAGCGCGACCGTTCGCTACAATGCGACGGTCGCCACCGAGCTCGACTCGCTCGGATCGTTGGTCGTGAACCACGACAATAACAAGCTCCGCTCGGTCGAGATCCTCGGCGCGGCCCTTCCAACGTCGATGTCGATCAGTCCCGATGGCGCGGTCGATCTCGGTCCGGCTTGTCTCGATCTTCCGACGGCCACCAAGGAGTTCTCGATCGTGAAGAACAACAGGGGCAGCTTCGAGGTCACGTCCGTGAGCGCGCCACCGTCGACCTTCACGCTCCTGAACACACCGACGAACGCACCGGTAGATGACAACGTCGTCACGTTCTCCGCCGTGGCGACCCCCACGATCCCTGGCACGGTGCTCGGTCAGTTCGAGGTGGCGACTGACATCCCAGGCGAACCTCCGCGCTCACTGATGTTGAAGGTGACCGGGCTCTCGGTCGGCATCGCGTCGACGCCGACGTTCGTCGACTTCGGGGTCTACGAGTTCGAAACCGCGTCGGTGCCGCAGACGGTGGCGCTCACCAACTGTACGGGCGAAACGGTGACGTTCGGAGAGCCCCGGGTCGAGGGTGATGACGTTCGCGACTTCACGATCACGCGCGGTAGCGGTGCGAACGTGGAATCCGGCGCGTCGATCACCTACGAGCTCACGATGATACCCACCGCCAATGGCACGCGCGACGCGACGCTCGTCGTCGATCATGAAGGTGGACCGTCGCGGATCCGCCTCGTCGGCGACGGTGCCGGCGGTCCCGATCGCGACCCGCGAAACTCCTACTACAGCTGCAGCACGGGAACACAGCGGGGTACCGGGTTCGGGTTGCTCGCGTTCGTGATCGCGCTACTGGTCTTCCCGCGTCGCCGTAGGCGTTGATCGCCGACGACGGTACCGACCGACGATCCCTCGGGTACCCAGGCTGACCGCGACGAGCAACGACACCAGGTAGCCCACCAGCACGCCCGGAGGTCGTCCGTAGCGGAGCACCATCCGTCCGCGGCCGTACGCGACCATGCCGCTGATGCCCTCGAACAGCGGCACGTCTCCCTGCGGGTCGACGAGCTCGACACCCGGCAGGTAGGCGAGCTTGATCCGGAACAGGATCGGCTGCGGCGAATCGACCACGACCTCGAACTCGGTCGGCGCTTGCTTCGTGAACGACACCCGCGTGGTCGTGGGTGTGCCGGTCACGGGCATCACCGCGAGATCTCGCTCTTCGACGAAGGTGCGTGCCGGCTGTCCCGTCGTGCAGCTCGCGTACGCGGATTTCATGGGCTCCGCGTAGTAGGCCTCCTGCCCGGGGTCGAACGCCGCGAGCTCCGAGGTCGCGATCGGCTCGACCACGCGGTTCGACAGCTGGCCAGGCCGCGGCGCGATCCGGAACACGGCGTAGCGCTTCGCCGCGTCCCGCACCGTGCCTTGCTTGACCAGCTCGAACGACCGCGTTCCATGGTTGTCCAGCAGGTTCCGATAGCACCGACGAAGTGGTGGAGAGACGTAGCCGAGTGGAAGCGCCTCGTCGACGATCAGGCCACCAATGTTGTAGTTGCGAACGAAGTGGTCGAACAAACAAGCATGCACTTCGCAGGTGTATCCACGATAGTAGAAGTAATCCAACACCACCGGAACCCCGAGCAACGTCGCATACCAGCTACTGAGTAGCGTGTTGTGCCGATAGCTCTCCCAGTACAGTCCCTTGGTCGATCGGAAGTCGGGGTAGCTCGTGGCAAGCATCGAATCGATCCCGAAGTCGACGGAGCGGGCCTCTCCGATCACCCAGAACCGCCCGTACTCGGGGAGCTCGAGTGCGCGAGGATCGTCGACCCGGACGTCGGACGCCGTGAGCGAGGGCCAGTCGCGGTCGTAGCGCTGCAACCGGAACGTCAGCAGTAGAGCGATGCACACCGAACCGATCGCGGCACGCAGCGCCCATCGCCGCCAGTGTGGAAGGTCGGCAGTCTGGTCATCGAGCAGCGCTCCATATCCGATCACGACCAAGAACAACGCGATGATCGCAAATCTGTAGTAGTGGAACTTCGGATATGGCACCCCGAGCTCGGACAACCAGGGTCCAACGATCATCGGCGCCATGAGCAGCAGGGCCAGCACGAACAGCGTGCGCGCCTTGCGGTTCCGCAGCCCCAGCCACAACCCCACGGCTGCCGTGCCTGCGAAGACGAGCGGGTCGATCAGCAGGATGTTCGAGCTCGTGATCGTGCTGCGATTGCTGACGAAGGGGACCCAGAAGAACGCGGACAGGCCGAGCGCACTCAGCACCGCGCATGCGACGCCACGCTGGCGATGCTGGAGCCACACGAGCAGCAGCAACAACACAGCCACGAAACCGACGACGAGGTGCGAGATCAGACAGAGGCAGAGCCAGGTACCCAACCGCGACGGTCGAGCCGGGCCCAGCCACTCGCGAACGAGCACCAGCAGGAACACGCCGCCGAGGATCTGGGTGCTGAGACCTGTGAGCCAGAGGTCCACGAACGACAGCCCCTGGTACGTCACCAACGCGGGCTTCTCGATGTTCAGCAGGAACAACAACCCGGCCAGCACGCACCCGCGCGCGAGTCGGCCCTTGAACCCTGTCGTGAGGTGCAGGATCGCGCCGAGATATGCGATCACGAGAATGCTCAAATAGATCTGGTATGCGAGGACGTAGCTATCTCCAGTGATCCAGTTGAGGACAGACAGGATGACATCCTGCAAAGGTGGATAGAACAGGCCGTGGATGTACCCCAGGAAGGCCTGGTCGGAGAACTGGTGATACTCGCCACGCCCGAACGCGGCGGCGCTCGCGATGTGGCCCGCGTGATCGATCTGGACGTAGTTGAGGTGCCCCCACAACAGCCGGAGCATCACCGCCGCGTTCGCGAGCACCACAGCGCAGGCGATCGCGGTCGGCAGGAACGACCGCTTCTCGAGCGCGCCGTCGTCGCTCGGTGTCGTGCTCCGGCTCACCATCGCACGTGATTGTGCCTACAAAGCCGGCGCGGTTCGAGCACCCGCGCGGCGGGTCGCGATGTTGCGCTGCCATTGCTGGAGCAACGAGCGCCTGAAACTCGACCCGGCGAGCGGCGTCACGGCGACGTTGCTCCCACCTCGACGCTTCGCCGGGTGATTGCGGAGTATCGTCGTCAGGTGATCCTCGCGAAGTCCGCCGCCGCCCACACCGCACGAGAGCTCGTGCTCGCGTTGCAACAGCGCATGGTGGTCGCGCAGCAGGCTGTCGCACGCGGCGCCGGCCATCCCGACACGTTCCACGAGACCGCGTGGCTCCGCGACGACGGGCGGCACGGCGGCGGCACGCGGCGCTCGATCGCCGACACCGAGGTGTTCGACCGAGCCTCGGTCAACGTCTCGCAGGTCCACTACGATGACGAGCCGGCGAAACGCCTGAGCTCGGCGACCGCACTCTCGACGATCATCCACCCGCGCAACCCGCACGCTCCATCGGTGCACATCCACGTCAGCTGGACCGAGATGCGCGACGACACCGGCTACTGGCGCATCATGGCCGACTTGAACCCCGCGATCCGCGACACCGAGCTCGCACGTGTCGCGAAGCAGCGCTTCGTCGACGCGTTGCGCGGAGCCGCACCGGGGACCTTCGACGAGGCCGCGCGCCAGGGCGATCAGTACTTCCACATCCCCGCCCTCGATCGCCATCGCGGGGTCGCGCACTTCTACCTCGAGCAGTACGCGACCGCCGATCGCGACGCCGACACGGCACTCGCGCGGCGGGTCGCCGAGACCGCGATCGACACCCACGCCGCGATCGTCGCCGAGGCGCTCGCCGTGATCCCCGACGCGGAGGCGCGCGCGGCTCAGCTCGCCTACCACACGCTCTATCTGTTCCAGGTCCTCACGCTCGATCGCGGGACGACCTCCGGGCTGCTCGTGCACGACCAGAACGACGTCGGCATCCTCGGCTCGCTACCGTCGCACGTCGATCGCGGACTCCTCGCGAGCTGGCGGTCGCGAGTGCCGGCCCCCGTCGATCAACTCGTCGACGACCTGGTTGCGGCGCTCCCCGCAGGCGAGGTCGACGACCACAGCAAGCGCGCGCTCGCCGCCGCGGTGCGGGCGTTCTACCAGGCGCATCCCGAGGCACTCGAGCTCCAGGCGCGCGGCTACGTCACCCCGCCGACGGTCGCCAATCACCGATAGTGCTCAACCCCGGACCCGCTTGATCCACGCGACGTCCAGCTTGAAGGGCCCGGCCTTCTTGTCGCTCAGCAGGAAGCCGACCGCGTTGACCTCTCGCGGTTTCGCCGGTCCCGCGTCCTTGACCACGCGGCCGAACGACGTGGCCTCGAACTTGTCGAGCGGCACCTTGATCTCGATCCAGCTGTCCTTCTTCGTCTGGATGGCGGCTCGGTAGGAGAAGGCCATCCGGGGCTTGTCGAGGTAGAGGTTCAGCGAGTACTCGCGACCATCACCTCGAATTCGAGCGACGACCGCATCGCCGTCCTCCAGCCCGAGCTGCTTGGCCTTGGTGCGCACCGACGTGAAGCCGCCATTGTTCTCGAGTGACAACGTTCCGAAGAACTCCAACGTCTTCGCGGTGACCCGGAAGTTGCCTTCGGAGATGCCGCCCATCACCCCGTCGTTGACCGTCTGCCACTCCGTGGCGGCATCGGGTTTGGAAAAGTCGAACAGGACGACGTGCGGTTCCTCGGCCAACGCGGCTGTCGTCATGAGGAGTGCAGCGCAGCCTAGCAAGCCTGTCAGTCGCATGCGGGTTGAGAAGCCGCAGCGACGGTCTCGGTTACGCTCGGTTGGCCCGATCGTGCAAGGAGGTGGCCCGCCCGACGTGGAAGTTCAAGTCTCCCGAATCACTCGAGTCGGTACGATCCGGAGGCGGAATAGGGAGACGCGCGAGCGCAAGCTCGTGTGTGCCGCTCTTATTGGCGATCGGCGATCGGGAATCCTCGCGCACGCGCGAGCGTTCCCCCGCATGCGCGTTCGATCGCGACTCCTGCTCCTGGCGGGCGTGCTTGGCATGCTTGCGGTCTTCGCGGGGATCTACGTCGGGGCCTTCGGCGATGCGCCGCTGTTTGGCATCGCCGACTTCGAGCCGGCCATGCTGATGGCGATCATCCCCGGTGCGTGCGCATGTCTGCTCTCGGTCATCGTGATGCTCCGAACTCCTCGTTGTTCGGACGAGGCCAGGGCAGCCCCCATCGGCAGGTGGTACGCCGACGCTCCGCTTCCGATCGTTGCGGTCGGGCTGATGGCGATCGCCACACCCTTCGTGATGGGGCTGGTGATCGGAATGATCCTCCTGTTCGTGGTCGTCGCCAGCACGAGCTAACTGAGACGCGAGTCGGCGGTGAAAGCGGACGGCGGCGAGTGCCGATCGCTCGAGCTCGATCGCAGCCGCCTTGTGCCCGGCCGCGAACTCCATGTATGCAAGGATCGCGAGGGACTACGCAACGAGTGATCGTAGCGGATTGGCATCGGGGTGGTGGATATGCCGATTTTTTTGGCGCTACTTCCGCTTCGTCCACGTCGCGAGCTGGGTCTGCTCGTACTCGCGCATCCCGTCGACATCGGAGCCTTCCGCTCCTTCGAGCGCGGCGAGCGCCGCCTTCTCGAGCTCGATCGCAGCCGCCTTGTGCCCGGCCGCGAACTCCATGTCCGCGAGGATCGCGAGGGGCTCGGACTTCCACTTCCGGGCCATCTGCAGGCGATCGATCTCGGCGATCGAGAGCTGTAGCGTGTCGCGCGCGTCGGCGAGCCGCCCGGTGTCCTGGAGGCAGAACCCGAGGTTCGTCAACTGCATCGCGTGCTCGTTCTCGCGTTGACCGGTCTTCTTCAACAGCTGCACCGCACGCGTGTAGTGCGGCAGCGCTTCCTTGCAGTTGTCCTCGGCACGCGCGATGTCACCGAGGCCCTGCTCGATCGCGATGAACTGCGGCGCGTCGTCGGGGAGGACGCCTTGGAGGGCATCGCGTGCCGAGTTGTAGAGCCGCTTCGCATCGGCGCCGCGTTGTTGCATCAGCGCGAGGTGTGCGGTCGTCACGTAGATCGTGCTGACCATCGGATGGCGTTCGCCATACGAGCGCATCGCGATGCGCAGCGCGCGTTGCAGATGGTGCGCGGCCTCGTCCTTGCGCTCGAGCTGGATCTCGGCGGCACCGAGGTCGTGCAGGGTCTTCGCAACCTCGGGATGCTCGGCGCCGAACAGCTTCTCGTCGTGCTCGAGCAACCGGACGAGCGTGAGCCGCGCGGCCTCGCGCTCGACGGGGAGCTGTGCCGCGGCGAGCTGGCCGAGCGCCGTCGACAACTGGATCCGTGCCGCCGGATCGCGTACCGCGCGTGCCTCGAGGAGCGGCAGGACGCGCATGGACTCCGCGATCGCCTCCTCGGACATCCCGGCCTGGCCGAGCGCATCGGCGCGATGCAGCGCGACCCGCTCGTCGGCATCCACCCCACCACGGGCCTGCAGTGCCGAGGCGGCGTCCAGCAAGCCGAGGGCTTCGCGCGGATGACCGAGATCGACGATCACCGATGCCTGGTCGAGGAGTGCCTCGAACAGCAGCGCATCATCCGCCGCGCGCCCCGCCTCCTTGACCGCCCGCGAGAGCAACCCGCGCGCGCCGGTCGGGTTGCCGTTGTCGCGTTCGATGCGACCGGCGACGAGCAGCGCGGTGGCAAGCACGCGAGGCGTCGCGGTCTCGGCGAGCGCGAGCATCTCCGTGATGCCGTCGTGTGCTTCGCGCGCGTGCCCCGATCGGCGCTGCGCGTCGAGCGTCGTGAGCTTCGTGCGCAGGCCCGGATCGATCGCCGTCTCCAAGCTCCCGGTGCACGCGGATGGTTGCGGCAGCATGGTCGCGGCGCGGACGGCGCCATCGACGGCGGACGGATCGGCGTGCCTCCACAACTCGACCTGAGACGACAGGTGCTGCAGTTGATCGTCGAGACACTCGATCCGAGCCAGCCGCTGCGCACGATCGTCGACGGCGCAAGCTGCGGTGCGGCCGAGCTTCCAGCGATCGACCCACGCGTCGACGATGCTCGTGGTCGACGCGCTCGCGACCGCGCTGTCCGGCCGGGCGCGCAGGAAGTCACCGACTTGCGCCGCCCGCACGGACGGGTTCCACACCTGGTCGGCCGTGCCGAGGTCGCACGAGCCCGCAGGCGACGTCGCGGAGAGCAGCAGCGCACCTATCACCACGCCGCCGAGCGCCGCACCGGTGGCGGCGATCGCCAGCAGGCGACGCGAACGCGAGCCGCCGCGCAGCTCGACGAGCAACTCGGCGAGATCCGGGAACCGGTCGGCGCGATCGAGCGAACGGGCGCGCGACAGGGCGGTGGTCACGCGGCGCGACGCCGTGCCTTGCGCGGTCGCGAGCGCGCGTTCGAGCGAGACGGCAAACGCGAACTGATCGACCCGCGCGTCGATCTGCACATCGGCCTGTTGCTGTTCGGGAGCCATATACGCGGGCGTGCCGGCGATCCCGGAGTTCTCCGAGCCCACCGCGAACCTCGGCGTGGACTGTTCGCTGCGTGCGAGCCCGAAGTCCCCGACGCGGGCGCGCCCTTCGTGATCGACGAGCACGTTGGCCGGCTTGAAGTCGCGATGGATCAGGCCGGCGCGGTGTGCGGCGAGCAGGCCCTCGCCTGCCTGCAGGAACATCGCGACGATCTCGCGCCAGGATCGAGGATGAGCGAGCCAATCGGCGAGCGTCTCGCCGCGTACCAGCTCCATGACGACGTAGACCTGGTTGTCGATCGTCCCGACCTGGTGCACCGCCACGACGTTCGGATGGGTGAGGCGTGCCATCGCCTTCGCCTCGGAGCTGAGCCGAAGCCCGGCTGCCGACCCGGCGCCGCGATCACGGACCACCTTGATCGCGACATGCCGATCGAGGTCCGGATCGTAGGCCTCGTAGACGAGCCCCATCCCGCCGCGACCGAGCTCGCTCACGATCGTGAAGTCCGCGATCGTGGTCGGCGGGAACATCACGCCCATCTCCGGCTCGACCTGTTCCCGCATCAACCGGCCGCAGTCTATCGACTGGTGAGGGGGTCGCAAGCCATAAGTTCGGACGCCAGGTCTCGAGTATTCCTCGTGGGATAGCTGACGATCACGCGGCGTGTAGAGGCCGCCTCGATCGGCGCCAGGCGCTGACGCGCCGAGCTTGCCGAGGGCGGAGCTCGACCGTACTCGATACGAGCGGTCGGCGGTTCCAGTCGCGCCGACTACAGAATGATCACGGCGCAGCCAGGCTGCAGCGCCGGGTCGAACTCCATCGACCACGAGAACAGGAAGCCGTTGTCGTCCGCCCACAGGTCGGTCACGCGAAGCTCCCATGTCCCGTTGAGCGGCGCGTTCGCGATCACGCTCCACGGCCCCTCGCTCCCGTAGTCGCCGGGCGTGATGGTGTCACTGAAGCCATCGGCCGCGGGCTCCGTCGCGCCCTGCCAGATCGGGGTCGTCGCGGTCGGCGTGAAGCAGTACGTCTGCCCGACGCCCGGCTGCGGCGAGACGCCGGAGGAGGCATCGTCACCGTCGTTCGCGTCGCCGAGCCAGACGCTCGGGGCGTGGCTGCGATCGTAGGCGTGGAGGATGAGGTGGCTGTCGTTGGGCGCCACCAGCTCGATCTGGAGATCGGCGAGCCAGGAGTGCTCGATCTGCAAGCAGACCTTCTGGAGCTGGCTCGGGTTGGTCAGGGTGGAGCCCGACGCGAAGGTCGACCAGATCGCCTGCGAGGTGTACGGGTTGGAGCAGAACCCCGCGACGCACTTGTTCGTGCCGCAGGTCGCGTCGGTCGTACACGAACCGCCGCTCTCGTCGTTACCGTCGGGGAGCGCGAGCGGCTGGCTCGCCGGCGGCTCGCAGACCGGGCAGTTGCCAACCCCGGCGCACTCCGAGTCCGCACAGTCGGCGTTGCCGTCCTGGTCGTTGTCGGCGCCGTCGTCGCAGACCTCGATGCCGAATGGTGGCGCGGAATCGACGCCTCCATTCGCCTCATCTCTGGTCTGCGGGCCACATGCGACGACGCCAAACGACAGCAACAGAGCGGCGGATTGGAGCTTCATGCCCCCCCTGCCTAACACAGGGCGCGACGGACTGAACCAGGTTTCTGCTGAACCGCCGTGACAACGGTGTGTACTGGAGGCACCAGTCCGGATCTATCGCCCGCCGACGGCTGTCCAATTCCACCCTCTGCCGAACGAGACATCGACCACTGCGGCGATCCTGACTGCCATGCGAGCTGTGGTGATCCTGTTTCTGCTGGCGTCGACAGCGGCGAATGCCGACGCGACGGCTCCGCGAGACCTCGTCGAATACAAACAACTGGCCAGCGCGGCGGCCGGGGACAACTGCGAGGCCGTCCGAGAGCTCGGCAGACACGTCCAGGCGCTCGACCCGAGGTACTACGCGAACGACTTCGCGACAGACCCCGCGATCGCACGGTGCCTTGCAACCGCCTCTACTTCCACTGAGGTGCCGCTGACGACTGCTGGCTTGCTGGGACAGTTCGTGGTGGGTGGACTCGGAAGCATCGTGGGCGGGTTCGGCGGATTGATCCTTGCCGACAAGCTCTGTGATGACGGCGGCAACCCCGATGCGTGCTTCGGTCCCGCGTTGATGGGGATCTTCATCGGCGGCAGTCTGGGGTTCGGGGTCGGGGTGTATTTCGGGGGCTCGCTCGGAGCGCAGACTGGATCCTTTGTGACCACGATGCTCGGTGCAGCGCTCGGCAGCGCGATCCCTTTCCTCGCAGCGCAGGTCTCCGATCAATCGGCGGCCTCGGCCGTGCTACTGGTCGCGCCAATGGTAGGTGCGTTGGTCGGCTTCAACGCGACGCGACGGTGGAAACGTCGTGATGGGGTCGCCGTCGGATCGTTGCTCCGGCAGGACGGTGGTCAGGTCTCGCTCGGGATCCCGCTGGTCACCCACGCCGAACAACGTGGGATTGCCACGACGACGCTCCCTTTGTTCTCGGGAAGTTTCTAGCTGGGCTGGCCCGTCAGGTCAGTCGAATGGCGCGCGCGGTCATCGGCGCGACTGCCCCGCGTGGCGGAGGCTCGGGCATGGTTGCACTCGCCCACATGACACCCTCCCTGACTCGCAAGATCGTCGTCCACTCCGCGGGCTCCTACGATCACTTGAAGCTCGAGACCTCGCCCGTACCGACACCGGGCCCCGGCGAAGTGCGCATCGACGTGCGCGCGATCGGCGTCAACTACGCCGACGCGATCGTGCGGATGGGGCTCTACGCGTCGGCCAAGGAGTACGTCGGCTGGCCGATCACGCCGGGCTTCGAGGTGTCGGGCACCGTCGGTGCGGTGGGTAGTGGCGTCGATCTCGCCGTCGGTGACGAGGTGTTCGCGGTCACTCGCTTCGGCGGCTACGCGACGCACGTCATCGTCGAGCGCCGGCTGGTGTTTCGCCGGCCCGCGGCGCTCAGCTTCGAGCAGGCGGCGGCGATCCCCGCGGTCTACATGACGGCGTGGTACGCGCTGTTCGAGCTCGCTCATCCGCGCCGCGGCGCGCGCGTGCTCGTGCACTCGGCCGCGGGCGGGGTCGGTGGTGCGTTGGTACAGATGGCGAAGATCGCCGGCTGCGAGGTGATCGGCGTCGTCGGCAAGAGCTCCAAGGTCGCCGTGGCGAAGGCCGCTGGCGCGGATCACGTGATCGACAAGTCGACGCAGCACCTGTGGAGCGCGGCCGAGCGCTTCGCACCCGAGGGCTACGATCTGATCCTCGACGCCAACGGCGTGGCCACGCTCGGTGATAGCTACAAGCATCTCCGCCGCGCCGGCAAGCTCGTCGTCTACGGCTTCCACACGATGATGCCGAAAACCGGCGGGAAGCCGAACTGGCCGAAGCTCGCGCTCGACTACCTCCGCACGCCGCGGTTCTCGCCGCTGGAGATGACGAACTCGAGCCACTCGGTGCTCGCCTTCAACCTGAGCTACCTGTTCGACCGCAACGAGCTGCTCGCCGAAGGGCTCGGCCAGGTCCTGCGCTGGCTCGAGGAGGGGACGCTCGTCGCGCCGCCGGTCGTCACGTATCCGCTCGCCGACGTCGCGCGTGCCCACGCCGACATCGAGTCCGGCAACACCGTCGGCAAGCTCGTGCTGATCCCCTGATTCCGCTCGGGCTATGGCATCCAGCTCTTGCAGTTCGCGAGGGCGTTCTGCTTTGCGGTGATCTGCTGCTCGTGGCCCGACTTCGAGCGTTCGTACTTCTTGACCAGCGACTCCGCCAAGGACTTGATCTCCGGCGTTTCTCGCTCGTTGCGCATCTTGTCGAGAGCAGCCGCGAAGCTGTTCATCACGGCCCGGCGATAGGCCAGGCACTGGTCGAGGTTGTAGATCGCCGTGTCGACGTGTTTCTTCCGCGCATCGAGCGCCGCCTTCGCTGCATCGAGATCCTTGTTCGCCTGGTAGGCATCGGCGTCGATCTTCTTGATCTCCTCCTCGAACTTCTTCTTGTCATCGTCGGTCTTCGCGTTGCCCTTGTTACTCTCGGCCTTCGACCGGGCGTCCTTGAGATCCGAGATCAACCGGGTGAGCTTCTCGATGTCGCGCTTCGGAGCTTTGGTCAGCTCCTCGTTGCCGCACGTCACGGGACCGCGACTTCCGCTATCGCACCACTCGTGCACCCTCGGACCTTCCGATTTGCACGCGCTACGCTCGGAGCTGTAGGTCGCCGGAATCGAGTCGCAACCCTCGTCGTAACGATCCGCTTCCTTGAAGTCCTCGAGCTTGCCCGCGAGCGCGATGGCGAGCGGCACCGAGACGATGGCTGCGATCAAGAGCATCTGCTGCTTCATCTTCATTTCGCCCTCCAGCTGTTGATTGCCTGACGTGCCGCATCCGCCGGCTGCCCCGACTCGTTCGCCGCGAACGCCTCGAGTGCTTCGACCACCACGGCGCGTTGGTCGTCGGTGAGCTGCTTCGCGATCTTTGCAAAGCGTGGCTCGGACTCGGCATCGAGCACGAGCAGCAGGGTGTCGGGCAGCCCCGTACTGGTCCCCTGCTCCACCAGTGCTTCCAGAAACGCCGGCATCACGGCTGCGAGGTGCTTCGGCTCGAGAAAGCTCAGCACGTCACCTCGTCGTCCGATCAACGAGCGATCGAGCTCGGTCCACGGCTTGCCGTCGACTGCGTTCTTGAATTCACCACCATCGGTGCCTCCGGTCAGGGCGCCCTTGAAGTCGAGCGGCGCTGCGGGAAATGCGGCTCGCAGGTGCCGCACGACCTCGTCTCTTGCTGATGTCATGTTCCCCTTTCACTCGATCCTGACGAGTGGGCAATGCGTACGTCGCACAATCGAGGACGACGCTATCCTCTCGATCACACAACGCAATTCAGCCAGTAACGCAGCTCACCAACATCCGGTATGGCATGCGCGAAAGGCCGTTTCGCGGGGTGCGCAGCTGGTGCCGTGCGGTCTACGTTGGAGTGCCATGCGGCCACTTGCTGAGCTCGGAGGAGCCCCCTGCCGCGGCGTGTTCTCGGATATCGACGACACGCTGACGCACGAGGCCGTCGTGACCCTCGAGGCGTACGAGGCGATCCATCGCGCACGCGCGGCGGGCATGCGGATCGTCCTCGTCACCGGTCGGCCGGCGGGATGGGCCGAGGTGCTCGCATCGCTGTGGCCGGTCGATGCCGCGATCGCCGAGAACGGCGGCATCGCGTTTCTCCGGCGCGGGAGGCGGCTCGAGCGGATGTACTTCGAGGCGACCGATCCCGCCGAGGATGCGCGCAGGCTCGCCGCGGTCTCCGACGACGTGTTGCGGACGTTCCCGTTCGCGCGCCGCAGCGACGACAGCACGCTGCGGATCACCGACCTCGCGTTCGACATCGGCGAGAACCAGCAGCTCCCGCGCGACCAGATCGACGCGATCACGGCACGCCTGCGCGAGCTCGGTGCACGCACGCTGGTCTCGAGCGTCCACGCCCACGGCTTCTTTCACGGCGCCGACAAGGCCAAGATGTCCGCGCGCGTCGCGAACCTGCTGTGGGGAGAGACCGAGGCGTCTGTCGCCGCGAACTACGCCTTCGTCGGTGACTCGCCCAACGATCAGGCCGCGTTCGCGTTCTTCGACAGGTCGATCGGCGTCGCGAACGTCCAGCGCTACGTGGACGTGCTCCGGCCACCGCCTCGCTACGTCACGCCATCGCCGTACGGCAGCGGCTTCGCCGAGGCGATCGACGCGCTCCTCACTTGTTCTTGAGCTGATGCAGGATGATCGAGTTGCCCTCGGAATCGAGGACGATCGTCATCCGGCACACCGGCGAGTGGATGTCCTTCGCCTTGATCTCGACGCCTTCGGACGCGAGCCGCGCGACGAGCGCGTCGAGATCGTCGACCTCGAACGCGACGCTGCCGCCGGCGCCTGCACTCGGCTCGATGTCCTTGGTCTGAAACAGCGCCAGACATCCACCGCCCGGCAGGTCGTACTCGGTCCACACGCCATTCGGCGAGTGGCTACCGACCTTCAGGCCGAGCGTGGTCTCGTAGAACGCGCGTGCACGCGTGGAGTCCTTGACCGGATACATCGTGAACGCGACCTTCTGGATCATCCTGAAGTGATACGGGAAAACCGCGGTCTGGCCAATCCAACCGAATGTCTGCGGCGTCCGCCACGCGTGTTACGCTCGGCGTGATGTTCGTCGAGGGAGCGCTGATCGCGGGGAAGTTCCGGCTCACCCGGATCCTCGGGCAAGGCGGCATGGGCGTGGTCGCGGCGGCGACGCACGTCCAGCTCCACCAGCAGGTCGCGCTCAAGTTCCTGCTCCCGAACCTCGCCACCAATCCACAGGTCGTCGAACGGTTCGTCCGCGAGGCGCGCGCGTCGGCGGCCCTGCGGAGCGAGCACGTGTGTCGCGTCTCGGACGTGGGTATCGAGAACGGCAGCCCGTATCTGGTGATGGAGCTGTTGGAGGGCACGGACCTCGCGCGCCTGATCGCGACGCAGGGGCCGCTGTCCGTCGAGACCGCCGCCGAGTACGTGTTGCAGGCCTGCATCGGGATCGCCGAGGCGCATCACCTCGGTGTGGTGCATCGCGATCTCAAGCCGGCCAATCTGTTTCTGGCGCTGACGCCCGACGGTGCCTCGGTGGTCAAGGTGCTCGACTTCGGCATCGCGAAGGCACAGGGCGCAGACACCGGCGACTTCTCGCTGACCAAGACCTCGTCGGTGCTCGGCTCGCCAGGCTACATGTCTCCGGAGCAACTCAAGTCGAGTCGCGATGTCGATCACCGCAGCGACATCTGGTCGCTCGGCGTCATCCTCTACGAGCTGGTCTCGAAGCAGAAGCCGTTCTCGGCGCAGAGCATCACCGAGCTCGCGATCCGCGTCTCCATGGATCCGCGCACGCCGCTGCCGATCCGCGTGCCACCCGCGTTCGAGCAGGTGATCGACGGTTGTCTCGCGAAGGATCCTCGCGCGCGGTTCTCCGATCTCGCGCAGCTCGCAAGTGCGTTGGCTCCGTTCGCAGGACCGATCGGGGCCGAGCACGCGCGGCGCGTGGCGCGGATGCTCAACGTGCTGCCGAGCGTGCCGGTGATGGCGGTCTCGCACGAGGTCGCCCCGACGATCCCACCGACGGCGTATGGCGCGATGCCGACGCAGCCCCCGACGACGCTCGGCTCGAGCGTGCGGTCGTTCGAGACGCAGACCTCGCGGGGGCGCCGCTGGGGTCTCATCGGTGGCGTCGCGTTCGCCATCATCGCCGCGGCCGTCGCGGTCGCGGTGGTCACCAGCGGCGGGACATCCTCGACCACGCCCGCGGCCAACACCGTCGCGGCACCGCCACCCGCGCCGGCCGTTCCGGATAGCGCGATCGTGGTGGAGCCCGATGCGGCTCTGGTCGCGCTGCCACCCGACAGCGCTCCGATCGCGGTGCCCGTCGACGCGAGCGAGGTCGTCGACGCGCCGGCGGAGGTTCCGAAGAAGAAGAAGAAGCCCACCAAGACAGGCCCCCAGAGCCCGGAGGACGTCAGTGAGAGCCGCTTCTAGCCTCGCGTTGCTCCTGTGGGTGTCGGCACCGGCGCTCGCCCAGAGTAGCCAGGCGGCTGCGACGATCCAGTTCGATCAAGGTCGCGCGCTGATGAAGCAGGGCAAGTTCAAGGAGGCGTGCGACGCGTTCGAGCGCAGTCAGAAGCTCGATCCGCAGAACGGCACGCTGTTCAACCTCGCCGGCTGTGACGAGAAGATCGGCAAGCTCGCGACCGCGTGGCTCGCCTATCGCGATCTCGCGCAACGCGACACCAACGCGAAGCGCAAGGCCGAGTCGATCAAGCGCGCGAAGGATCTCGACACGCGGCTTCCGAAGCTCGTGCTCGCGAACCTCGAGAAGCCGCTCACCGGGCTGACCGTGACGCTCGACGGCGCAGATGCGTTGCCGCTGCTCGGGCTCGAGAGCCCTGTCGATCTCGGCGATCACACGATCGTCGCCACGGCACCCGGCTACCAGCCGTTCGAGACCGTGGTCTCGGTGAAGACCGAGGGCAAGACGAAGACGATCGAGCTCGATCTCCAGCCGGTCGGCGCGATCACCGCGAAGCGGCTTCCCGACGATCGCAAACCGCGCCCCCTCGTCGTCGAGCCACCGCAGTCGCATCGCCGTCGCAATGGCGCGATCGTCGCCGCCCTCGGCGGAGTCGCCGTCGGTGCGGGCCTCGTGTTCGGGCTTGGTGCGAAGCGCAAGTGGGACGACGCCAAAGCGCTGTGTCCCGACACGCAGTGTCCGAGCGCGCAGGCCAAGGCAGCCGGCGACTTGCTGGCCGAGGACGCGCGCAGTGCCGCGACGTTGTCGACGGTGTTCTTCGTCGGTGGCGCGACCATCACGGCGATCGGCATCTACTTCGTGGTGACCGGCAAGCCGAACGCACCCATGACTGCGCTGCGCTTTGTCCCGACCACCGATGGTGGTGCGGTCGTGCTCGGAGGCCGGTTCTGATGCGGGCGCTGCTGCTCCTCGCGTGCACTGGGTGCAGCACGGTGCTCGGCATCGACGATCTCTCTGGTCCGCTTGGCGCCGATGCGGCGGGTGACGGTTCGACGACGCGACCGGATGGCCCGGTCACCCCACCGGGTGGCATCCTGATCACGGGAACGGTGGTGACGGGAGCTCTCGAAGGGGTCGCAAATGCAACCGTCGAGTTGGTCGACCAACCGGCAGGGATTCCCACCGCGACGACGATGTCGGCGGGCGACGGTGCATTCCAGCTCGTCATCGACGCGATGGGAAGCCAGTTCGACGGTGCCGCCTTGCGCACGAGTGCAGGCTCGAGCTCGTCGGCGACCCTGGTGTACTTCAGTGGAGCACTCTCGCCGGACCGCCCGATCACCGGCGTCAAGGTGCAGATCTTCGGCGACGGCACGGTCGACGAGCTCGCCGCGAAGTGTGGGTTGCCCCAGAGCCCTTTCAAGTCGGCCTTCCTCGTGTTCACCGTCGATGCGCAAGGTTCATCCGTCGCCAATACGCCCTTCACGACCTCGCCGACCGCCGCGTTCTGCACGGAACGAAACGGCGGGTTCGGCCCGACCACGGATACAGGCCCCAACGGGGTCGCGTTTGCCTTCGATCTTCCGCCCGGTACCGTCACCGTGAGCGCGGGTCTGCAAGTGCGCAGCGGCCGTGCCGAGCTCAGCACCGTGACGGAAGTCTTGCTGATCCCATGATGCGCGCGCTCCTTCTCCTCCTCGCGTGTACAGGCTGCAGCACGGTGCTCGGCATCGGCGACCTCGAGGGTCCGGACGGTGGCCCGATTCCGCCGAACGACGCATCCGACGGGCCGGTCCCTGGCACGATCCGGATCACCGGCACCGTCCAGCAGGTCGACGGGATCAGCGGCATGTCATCGCCCCTTCCCGACGCCGCGGTGTCCCTCGTCGCGCAGCCGACTGGGGTCGGCAGCGCAGCAGCGCTCTCCGACGCGCAAGGGCGATTCGAGCTCGTGATCGAGACCAATGGAATTCCGCTCGATGGCGCGCTTCGCGTAGCTGCGCCGAACGAGCGCACCACCTTTCAGTATCTCTCCCGGCCGGTCGTCGGCGACGTCGATGCGAGCGTGCAGATCTACGACGAGCAGCTGTTCCAGATGGTCTCGCAGATGTGCCAGCCCTTCGAGCCGGTGACTCCCGTGTTCCTCGTGTTCGTGAGCGACGCCCAGAACAACCCCGTCGAGGGAGCGCCCCTGTCGAGCATGCCGGACAGCACGTTCTGCTCGCCGGACGCCTCCGGCACCTTCACGCCCACCAACAAGTCGGGCGTCGGTGGCGTCGCCTTCAACTTCGGGCTGCCGCCCGGAGATGTCACGTTGGGCACCAACGGCGCCCTGCGTACCGTCACTGCCGAGCCGCAGTCGACCGTCGTCGTCCCGCTCACGCAGGGGCCGTGATCAGCGTGCGTAGCGGTTGATGGCTCGCCCTCACTGGGCGCACAGGAACGACCGGAACCCGTTCGAGCGGCGCTGGAGGTCGTTGAGGGTGCGCGAGACTCCCGTGATCGGGTCCGGCACCTGCTCGCCGGTGAGGAAGCCCGACAGCGACGCCTCCTGACCCACGCTCCGCGGGTTGACGTGGAGGAACCCCGTCGAGGTCTCGGCGCCATGACAGCCGTTGCAGGTGTTGAGCGAGAACCGATGCCGAAGCAGGCTGTCGGTGATCCCGGGGGCGTTCCAGAAGTCGATGTTGTTGAAGATGTTCGGCGCCGCGAACGGCTGGCCCTCGAAGCTCGCGGGCACGACGTGGGTCTGCGCCTTGATCGCCGCGGTGTTCGCCGTCATGTACGAGGCGAGCGTCGGCGTGTTGTCGAAGCTGTTCGCCGGCGTCTGCGCGAGCGTCGACATCCGCAGCTGCCCAGCGGTGGTCAGGTGGAACTCGCGCAGCTCCCACGGAAAGGCGAGGGCGATCTCGTTGCTGCGGACCTGCGAGATCGCGCTGCCGTTCGGCTGCGACGGCGCCGCACCGCGCCTCGCGAACTTGCGCGTGATCGCCTGCAGCTTCGTGCGATACGTCGCCGAGCCACGCGTCAGCGTGCCGAGCTCGTGCCAGTCGGCCGCCCAGGTCGCGACGGCAGCAGCCGTGGCGGCTGGCATCTTGTACTCGAGGATGATCGTGAACTGCGTGGGATTACCGGCGCCGTCGAGCACGCCGAACACGAAGCGTCCCTCGCCGGCGTTGCCCGCCGCGCGCAGATCGAAGCGATTGACGATCGTGAGCAGCCGCATCGGAGGGCGCGTGAGGTCGAGCTTGCCGCCGACCTTCGGCCACGCCGACAGCACCTGCGAGATCGGCCGCGACGGGACGACCTGGTTGTTGACCGTGCGAGGAGCGGCCCACTGGTTGAGCCAGGACCGCACGAACGCCTCCGGATCGTTGGCGCCGGCCATCTCGGTCATCAACCGACCGAAGTGCCACGCACCGTCGGACGCCGAGCTCAGCGAGCCGGTCCACTTCGTCCGCACCGGATCCTCGACGACCGCGAGATCCGTGATCATCAGCTCGGACTTCTTGTCGACCGCGACCGTGCACGCCGCGGCCGCCTCGGCGCCCTCGCCATCGGTGGAGATCGAGGGCTGACCGAGGGACTGCTGGAGCGCGTCGTCGTCGAGATCGAGGTCGTCACCGTCGTCGGTGGCACAGGCAGCAAGCATGGAAGCAAACAGCAACGTTTTGAACATGCGCGGACCCACAGCAACGGAGGTGCCACGCGTTGGTGGTCTGTTGTCGCCAGCTGTCGGGCGAGACCGACAACCACCAGGCAACCTGGCTTGGCCGCTGCGCGATCGAAGGAGTGGTCGGAGAGTGGTCGGAGGAGGTGCGTTTCGAGTTGTCGGGTCGCGCCTGCGACAGGATCTGACTCCACGACTCCGGCGGTCCTCAGAAAAATGAGACCCAGCGCAGACGTCGCACCGATGGCAGCTCCGCTTGGGATAGCGGCGGGTGGAGCTGCCAGGGCTCGTGCCGCGGCGGCCAGAGTTGACCTGACCGGTATCGCAGCACGCGCAAGTCCTCGATCTGCATCTGGATCGTGGGATGCAAGAGTCTGCCGCGATGCTTCGCACCCTGCCCCTCGTGCTCGCGATCGGTTGCGCATCGGAGTCGCTCGAAACGACGCCGTGTGACGAGGCGAGTGACACGCTCGAGCAGTGCACGGGTCAGGTCCCCGATGGGTTCCGCGAGGCTTGCGCGGCCGATCCCGAGACCGTCGCGAGCACCGTGCTCGCCGAGGCCGATGCGCCGAGTTGCGTGGCTGACGGCAAGGCCGATGGCTTGGACAAGACCGTGTTCGTCGGCGGGTGCTCGGCACTCGTCAACGCTGCGTTTTGGGTGGTCTGGGCGCGCAGCCCGGCGGGGGAACCGCTATCACCCGAGCTCAAGCGCCAGCTGCGCCCGTGGTACGGCGATCTGGTGGATGTCGTGCGCGTGAGCTGGAACAGCCCGTTCGTCACCGACTGGCACGTCTTCGGGCGCGATCTGTCGTTCGACAAACACCTCGCCGGGCAGACCTTCGGCGACACGATCTACGTGCGCGACGCGGCGTCCGACGACCTCGCGACGTTCCTCTTGATGGGCCACGAGCTGCGTCACGTCGTCCAGTATCGGGAGCGTGGCGGCATCGCTGGGTTCGCGCGCGCCTACTGCACCGCGTTCTACGACGCGAGCTACTCCTACACCAACAACCAGCTGGAGGTCGAAGCGCGTGCGGCCGCGCTCGAGATCAAGACGTGTCTCGCCCTCGGGTCGGGGTGCCCGTGAAGTGGCTCGTCGTGCTCCTCGGTGCGTGCGCGACCGAGTCGTCGACGGACGATCCGATGCGCGAGCTCCACGAGGAGGCGCTGCCTTACTACGAGCAGGGCGTCGCCGGGACGTTCGCAGGCGCAAAAGGCGTGACGATCGCGTACCAGGCATTCCCCCGCGGCAGCCGCGATGCGCTGGTGTTCGCACCGGGCCGTACCGAGGGCAGCCACACGTTCATGCAGCTGCTCTACGAGCTGCGCGATCAACCGCTCGACATCTACGTGATCGATCACCGTGGCCAAGGTGCGTCCGGTCGGCTCGTCGACGACCCTCTGAAGGGCCACGTCGATCACTTCGATAACTACGTGCTCGACTACGCACAGCTGGTCGACGAGGTCGTTCAGCCCGCTCGCTACGATCACGTGTTCGCACTCGGCCACTCGATGGGCGGCGCGATCACGCTCGGTTACGCGCAACGGCACCCCGAGACGTTCGACGCGATCGCGCTGTCCGCACCGATGCTGCAGATCGCCGCGCCGGTCTCCGAGGGACTGCTGCTCGACTACGCGAGCCACGTCGATCCCGAGACGACGATCCCGGCCGCCGACGTGGCAGGCATGCTGACCAACGATCCGCGCCAACTCGGGCTGCTCTACGAGACCGACAACCTGTTTCCCGAGCGCCGCGTCGGCGCCGCGACCTACGGCTGGGTCGCAGCATCGATCACCGCGACGCGCGTCATCCGCGCGACCTCCGTCACCACACCCACGCTGCTGTTCCAGGCCGGTGCCGACACGGTCGTCGTCCCCGCCGCGCAGACCGCGTTTTGCGAGGCCTCACCGAGCTGCGAGCTGGTGACGTACCCGCATGCTCAGCACGAGCTGTTGTTTGCCGAGGCGCCGGTTCGCGACGACCTGCTCGCGCGCGTGCTCGCTGTCACTACGCGGTAGCGGCCGCGACGCTAGAGCAAGATCGACGAGCAGGTCGCCGGGCAACCATCCCCGTCGGAGGTGTTGCCGTCGTCGCAGCCCTCGTTCGCCTGCACGATGCCGTCGCCGCAGCGCGGCGCGAGCTTGCAACTCGGCGTACAGCCCGTACGCGAGGAACGCGACCCTGTTCGCCGCGCCGCGCGATGCCGGCACGTACGCGCGCCACGAGACCGAGCAGAGCGTTCGCGAACGCACCAAGGTCCTGCGAGCCCGGCGATCGAATCGACTTCTACGGCAAGCTGACACAGGACACGCAAACGACGGTGTCGGAGACCGCGGAGCTGACAAAGTACCGCGCGAAGTATGCGTACGAGGGGCTGCACCTCGTCGGCGCGGCCAAGTAGCGACTGCGCTCGTTCACCGCTCGTGTCGGTGTGTGGTGCTCGGCTGCACTGTGATCGCACAGCGAGAAGATGGAGCTCACACTCGCAGGGCGACGCTCGCGATCCGGTGATCTGGTCCCTTCTCGAGGACCAGCTTCGCGCGGTCGCGTGTCGGCGCGATGTTGTCGCGCAGGTTGACCGCATTGATCGTCACCCACACGTGCTCGGCAAACGCGATCGCCTCGGCATCGGTCATCGCCACGTAGCGATGGAAGTAGCTCGCAGGATCGCGGAACGCCGTCGCGCGTAGCCGCTGGAACCGCTCGAGGAACCACGCGCGCACGAGCGGCTCGGGGGCGTCGACGTAGATCGAGAAATCGAAGAAGTCGGAGACCACGGTGTGCCGCGACGCACCGGCATCGAGCACGTTGACACCCTCGACGATCAAGATGTCCGGGCGATCGACGAGCAGCGTGTCACCGGTGACGTCATACGCGAGGTGCGAGTAGACCGGCGCCGTCGCGCTGCGCCCCGACTTGACGGCGGACAGGAAGGTGACCAGCGCCTTGAGGTCGTAGCTCTCGGGGAAGCCCTTCTTGTGCATGATGCCGCGGGCCACGAGCTCGCGGTTCGGCAGCAAGAAGCCGTCCGTGGTCACCAGCTCGACGCGGCGATGCTGGGGAGCTGTGCCGCGCAGCAACGCGGTGAGCACGCGCGCCGTGGTGCTCTTGCCGACGGCGACCGAGCCACCGAGGCCGATCACGTAGGGGACCGCCGGCGCGGAGTGACCGAGGAACGTGGAGGTCACCGCGTGGAGGGCCGTGTTCGCGGTGACGTGGAGATCGAGGAGCCGGATCAACGGCAGGTAGCACTGCTCGACCTCGTCGAGAGACAGGTGATCGCCGATCGCGCGGAGCGCTTCGAGATCCGCTTCTCCCAGCGTCGAGGGCGTGCTCGCACGCAGGCGTGACCAGGCTGCGCGATCGAAATGCAGGCGCTCGCTCAAGCTGCGAGCAGCCTACTTCAAAGCTGACTTCCGACGGAGACGTCGACCAGACCACCCCGTGGTTCTGCTAACTCCTTGGATCGACTGCGCCGAGCCTGTCAGGGCAAATCCTGCGGCCGATGGAGCAAGTGCGGTACGCTAAGCGGCTGTGAGCGAAGGAGTTTCCTTCGGGGCGTACCGGGTCGTTCGAAAGGTCGGCCAAGGGGGCATGGGTGCGGTCTATCTGGGCGAGCACTCGCTGATCGGCCGACGGGCGGCGATCAAGGTCCTCCACCGCGAGCGCAACTCGCAGCGCGAGCACATCGAGCGCTTCTTCACCGAGGCGCGCGCGACCTCCGCGATCGAGGATCCGGGCATCGTCCAGATCTACGACTTCGGCATCACCCCGCAGGGTGTCGCGTACCTGGTGATGGAGTATCTCGACGGCGAGTCCCTGAGCGCGCGGATGCGCCGGTTGCACCTGCTCCAACCGTACGACGCCGTCCGGATCACGCGGCAGATCGCGGGCTCGCTGACGGCCGCGCACTCGATCGGCATCGTCCATCGCGACTTGAAGCCGGAGAACTTGTTCATGGTGCGCGATGGCGAGGCGAGCGCCGGCGAGCGCCCGAAGATCCTCGACTTCGGCATCGCGAAGCTCGGCGGCGACGACACCCGAGGCAGCAACACGCGGACGGGCGCCGTGATGGGCACGCCCGCGTACATGTCTCCCGAGCAGTGCAACGACACGGGCAAGATCGATCACCGCACCGACATCTACTCGCTCGGCTGCGTACTGTTCCATCTGCTCACGGGAAGGCCGCCATTCAACCTCACCGGCGTCGGCGAGATGATCTCGGCGCACCTCAAGGAGGCACCGCCGATCCCGAGTCAGGTGCGGCCGCACATCCACGCGATCATCGATCCCCTCGTCGCGCGCTGCCTCGCGAAGCGCCCCGCGGATCGATTCCAGAGCATGCTCGAGCTCCAGGCGGCATGCGAAGCCGTGATGGAACGGTTGCCGCCGGAGATGGCCACGCTGACGCCGAGCCAGCTCCCTCTGGTCGCGCGCCCCGATGCGGCCACGACGCTCGGTTCGTCGGTGGGTCAATCGTCGCTCCAGGTGCGGCCGAGGAAGCTCGGCGTGTGGATCGGCGTCTCGGCAGCGGCGGTGGCTGCCGGCGTCGTGCTCGCGGTCGTGACGAGCTCGTCGTCCCACGAGGCCGTGATCGATACGACGTCGACTGTCCCCGCCGCGGCGCCGAAACGCGAGCCGCCCAGGCTCGACTTCCAGCCCGAGCCGAAACTCGAAGCGAAGCCCGAGCCGAAACCCAAGCCCACGCCAGCGACCGTGACGCAGGCGGGCTCGGCCGATCCTGGGAAGACCGTCGTGCGCGCGCCGGCTCGTACGCCGGTGAAGAAGCCGACGGTGAGGAAGCCGCCCGGTCCGTATGACGAACGGAAGTAGGGCACTGATCCTGATCCTGCTCGTCGCGTCCCGCGCCCACGCGGAAGAACCCGACGAGGCCGTGAGCTCCGTCGAGGCCGACGCCCTGTTCAAGGAAGGCAAGCGGTTGATGGACGAGGGCGAGACGGCGAAGGCGTGCGTGAAGTTCGAGGCGAGCGACCGGCTCGATCCAGGGGAAGGAGCGAAGCTGAACCTCGCGCAGTGCTGGGAGAAGCTCGGCAAGACCGCGAGTGCGTGGACGCTCTACGCGAAGATCGCGAAGACCACGAAGCAGGCGGTGCGCCGCGACGTGGCGAAGCAGCGCGTCAAGGAGCTCGAGGCGGAGCTGGTTCGGCTGACGATCGAGGTACCGGAGCGGTCGGAGGTCGAAGGGCTCGAGATCACGCGCAACGACGTGGCGGTGGAGAGCACGCAGTGGAATCAGCCGGTGCCCGTCGATCCCGACGACTACACGATCACCGCGAAGGCCGCTGGTCACGAGGAGTGGTCGAAGCGCATCAAGGTGAAGTCGAAGGACAAGGTCGTCGCGATCCCGAAGCTCGTGAAGGTGAAGGCCGATCCCGTCGACGCCCCCGAGCGACCGAACCGATCTCGCACGCTCTCGATCGGCCTCGTCGCGGGTGGAGGTGGAGCCATCGCGATCGCGACGGTGTTCGCCGTGCGAAGCAGGACGTTTCAGGAGCAGGCCGATCAGCTGTGTCCGAAGCCGAGGTGCCCCGACGCGGAAGGCGTGAAGCGCAACCAACGCGCTCGCACGGAGGGATGGATCGCCAATGTCGGGTGGGGGCTCGGTGCGGCCGCGATCGCCACGGGCATCGTGACGTGGACGATCGGCGGCAAGCACGAGCAGGATCGAGCGGTCTCGATCGCACCGGCGATCGGTGCGCACACCGGAGTCGTCGTCGGGGGTCGCTTCTGATGCTGCGCTACCTGCTCGTCGTGGCTGCGCTGGGTGGATGCCTCTACGAGGAGAAGACGTTGTCTCCGCCGTTCGGCTGCCTCCAGGATCCTGCGGCGTCGACGACCAAGCAGAGCTCGGTCATCAGTGGCGTGATGCAAGACGCGAACGCGAGGACCCCGATCTCCGGCGTTTCGGTCGAGCTGCTCAACGACACGCACTCGTCCGTCGACGGTCCGATGTCGAGCGCCGGCGACGGAGGGTTCAGGCTCGTCCTACCGCTCGGAGGGGCACCGTTTCTGCGCACGTACCTCAAGGCAGAGGTCGCCGGCTACGTCCTCACGTACGCTGCGAACGCGCGCCCGGTCGTCGACGACCTGTTCGTTCCGTACGGGATCGTCTCCGTCGGAGATGCCTCCGGCGTGGCGATCGGCACGATCGGTGAAACCCAGTTCGCGGCGGAGACCGGCACGATGTTCATCAACGTCCGTGACTGCAACGACGACCCGGTAGCAGGCGCGACGATCACCAGCGTTCCTCCGTTGCGGGTTTTCTATTTCCAAGGCTTCAATCCCTCGAGCGTCCCGACCTCGACCACCGAGGCCGGGGTGGCCCTGATCGCCGATCTGACGGAACCCATGGTCACCGTCAACGTCAGCGTCGGGGACGTCACCTATCGTCCGCAGACGTACAAGGTCGAGCACGACGCGTTCACGCAGGTCGACATCACCCCATGAGCAGCTTCGTGATCACGAACGCACTCGCGAGCAGCAGCCCGACGACGATCACCGGCAGCACCCACGCCGGAGCCTGCTGCTTGCGCTGACGCGGCGGCAAGATCGTCGTCTTGCTCTCGAGATCGACGGTATCGCGCACGACCTGCGACAGCACGTGGGCCTCGAGCGTCAGGCCCGCGCTGCGCGCCTTGATCCAGGTCTGCAGCTCCTCGCCGAATAGCTGGTGCATGTAGCGTGCGAGGGAGCGCTCCGACAGGTTGTACGCGTTCGCGTGCGCGAAGGCCTCGAGCTCGCGCTGCAGCTCGTGTGCGCTCGCATGGCGCTGCTCGCGATCCGGGGACAGCGCCCGCATCACGATCGCCTCGAGCTCGGGTGAATAACCTCGCTCGATCGTGGAGGGCGGTGCGATCCGCGCGGCGGTCATCTTCGCGAGCAGGTCGCGCTCGTCGGCGGCGGTGAAGGCACGCGCCCCCGTGGTCATCTCGTAGAACAGCACGGCGAGGGAGTAGACGTCGGAGCGAGCGTCCGCCGGCTCGCAGCGACACTGCTCCGGTGACGAGTAGCCGAGCCGTCCCTTGAACGTGCCGAACACCGTGTTGCTGATGTTGTTCGCCGACTTCGCGATCCCGAAATCGATCACCTTCACGCTGCCGTCGTACGTGATCATCACGTTGCTCGGCGCGACGTCGCGATGGACGATCTGGCGGGTGTGTGCGTGGTGCAAGCCATCGGCGACGGCGGTGGCGATCGCGAGGGCTGTGGCGAGCGGTAGCTTCGCTTCGCGATCGAGGACGGCCTCGAGCGTGCGGCCGTGCAGGTACTCCATCGCGAGCTCGACGGCGCCATCCCGCATGTCGATCGCGAACACCTGGACGATCCGCTGATGGACCAGCGACGCGGCGTTGCGGGCCTCGTCGAGCAGCATGCGGACCGCCTCGGGATCCTGCGCGCGCTCGGGCAGGATCCGCTTGATCGCGAGCAGCCGCTCGAAGCCGCTCGGACCTTTGACCTTCGCGAGCAACACCTCGGCCATGCCGCCCGTACCGAGCGGGCCGACGACCTCGTAGCGCTCGGGCGCGGCCATGGTCGGGGTGATAACATGGCGATCGTGAGCACGAGTCTGTTGCGCGGAAGCATCAAGGAGTTTCGCTTCCATCGCTACGTGCTGCGCGTCGTCGACGGGATGGACAAGGGCAAGGAGTACGTCGCGGACTCCGCCGCCGAGGTCTCGGTCGGAACCGCGCAATCGAACACGCTCGTCCTGCTCGATCCGACGGTGTCGCGCTGCCACTTCGTTCTCCAGGTCAACCCGCAGGGTGTCGTGCTACGCGACCTCGGCAGCACCAACGGGACGCAGCTCGGGACGTTCCGCGTCGATAGCGCGTACCTCGCGCACGGCGCCGTGATCTCGCTGGGGATGACGAAGCTCCGCTACGAGCAGATGACCGAGCAGCTCGACGAGCCGCTCAGCAACGAGGACTTCTACGGTCGCGCCCTCGGCCGCAGCGTCGCGATGCGCCGGATCTTCTCGGTGTTGCCGCGGATCGCGGCGACCGACTCGACGGTCCTGATCGAGGGAGAGACCGGCACCGGCAAGGGGGTGCTCGCCGAGGCGATCCACGCGGGGAGCGCGCGCGCCCGCAAGCCGATGGTCGTGGTCGACTGCGGCTCGATCCCACCGTCGCTGATCGAGAGCGAGCTGTTCGGTCACGAGAAGGGCGCGTTCACCGGAGCGCTCAAGGCGCGCGCCGGCGCGTTCGAGTCTGCCGCGGGAGGCACGATCTTCCTCGACGAGCTCGGCGAGCTCCCGCTCGAGATGCAACCGAAGCTGCTGCGCGCGCTCGAGGAACGCACGGTCAAGCGCGTCGGCGGGACCGAGCCGATCAAGCTCGACGTCCGCGTGATCGCCGCGACCAATCGCAACCTCAAGCAGGCCGTGAATCGAGGAGGCTTCCGCGCCGACCTCTACTTCCGGCTCAACATCGTGCGCCTCGAAGTCCCGCCGCTGCGCGAGCGCCGCGATGACATCCCGCTGCTGGTCAATCACTTCTACGAGCAGCTCGCACAACCGGGCTCGCTGCCGCCGCCGGGGCTCGTCGAACACCTGTCCAGCCTCGACTGGCCGGGCAACGTGCGCGAGCTCCGCAACGCCATCGAGCGGGCCGTGCTGATGGAGGATCCGGCGCTGTGGCAGGAGCTGAACTCCGAGCCGACAGAGGGTCCCCAGGCGACCCACCGGTTCGATCCCGCGCTGTCGTTTCGCGCGGCGAAGGAGAAGGCCATGGCGCAGTGGGAGCGCTGGTACGTTATGGAGCTGTCGCAGCGGAGTGGCGGCAACCTATCGAAGGCCGCGCGGGACGCGCACATGGATCGCACGCACCTGCGCGAGCTCCTCCGGAAGTACCAGGGCGAGTCCGAGGAGTAGCCGCGAACGCGGAGCTCAGTGATTCGCGGCGCCGCGGAGCTGCGCGCCGAGGACGACGTACCCGCCGTCACCGTAGAGCTCGAAGCCACCGGCGGTGACCCCCGCGAACGACGGCACCGGGACATTGATCAGGAAGGCGTCCATGTTCTTCACCTGCACATCGATGCCGGAGCCCGACGCACCCGTCAGCTCCTCTGCCGTGATCTGGCTCGGGTTCTCCGGATCGTCGAGGAAGTTGGCGATGACGTGCGCCTCGCCGAGCTTGATCGCGATCTCCGAGTCGGTGGATCCCTTCTCGACCTTGACGTCGACGGACGCGTTGATCGCCGCGCGCACCAACGTGCTATCGCCATCCATCGCGGTCAGGATCATGTCGCCGAGCACGAGCCGGACGGAGCCATCCTCGGTGCTCGCGGACAGCATCGGCGGCAGCTGGATGTCGAGCGACGCCTTGTCGAAGATCTCGAAGTCCTTCTCGAACGACTGCTTGAGGATGCCGGTCGCGTGGACCTGCGCGAGCATGCTGTTGATCAGATCGTCGGCGACGGCGAGTTGCACGCCATAGCCCATGTCGAGCGGCACCTCGCTGTTCTGCGTGAACACGTAGTTCGGCATCTGATCGAGCGCGATGCCCGTCGACAGATCGAGCGACACGAGCGCGCCGGCGTTGCTGAACTGGAACTGGTTCGCGGACGCCGCGACCGTGAGGTCGTAGCCGAGCACCGAGAGGGTGCGCGGTGCCTTGAGCCCGCCGAGCGCCTTGTCGAGCGCGGGGTCGAGCACGGCGCCGATGCTGCTCTTCGCGATGCTCCCGATCGTGCCGCTCAGGTTGTCCATCAACAGATTCAGGATCGTGCCGGCGAGCCCGCTCGCGCTGACGTCGAGGCCGGTGGAGGAGATGTTCGGCGTCGAGATGGAGGTCGTGAAGCCGGTCGCGGTCGGCGTCACGACGAGGGTGCCCATGAACGAGATCTGCTGCGCGGCGACCGTGATGTCGGTCGAGCCATCGGGGACCAGCGTGCCTGCGTAGGCGGCCCTGGCCTTCGCGCTGAGGGAGTCTATCTGGACTGCGATCTGGAGTCCGCCCTCGGTGGGCGTCAGGTGGATCGTGACGTCACCGAGCGTCAGCTGGCTGACGGTCATCTTCAGATTCGCGGTGCCGCCGCCATAGCTGATCGGAGGGACCAAGGGCGCGAGGTCGAGCGTGTTGATCGAATCGCTCGCCGCCTTCGAGATCAACGCGAGCGCGTTGGCCGAGAGCGCGGCGCTGATCGCACCCGGAATCATCCCACCGGCCTGGCGGATCTCGCCGACGTGCACCGCGCGCCCATCGACCGCCTTGCCGCCATCCATCGACAGCGCGACGGTCTCGAGCAGCAACGCACCGCTCGGCGTGGGCACCGTGACGCTGAACGAGCCATCGCCACCCACCGATGCTTGCTGGTCGTTGACGAGGACCTTGTAGATCGGGGAGCCATCCGGGCCAGGGAGCGCACGACCGGTGACCACCACACTGCCCTCGCCGTTCTGGATCAGCCCGCGCTCCGGCGACGTCACCTGCAGGTCGGGCGGCGGTGCGAGCGGGGGCATGCAGGCGGCGAAGGAGAGGGCGGCGAGTGCGAGACGCGATGGCTTCATGATGAGTGGCTATCGAGCAAGGCGGAGGCCACGTGTGGGGAGACTGCGAGTCGATGTGGATCCGCGGAGCTAGCGGCAAGTCCCGTCGACCGCGGCGTTTCTAGCCTGACGGCCAGCGCCCTCAGGTGGCGGCCACGGACTTCGATCGCGCCGAAACAGCGAAACACCGGCGAACCACTTCGCCGGCCTCCCGCGATCATCCAACGCCACTCTCAGAACAGAACTTGAACGCTGAACTTCGGCCCGAACATCGTCTGCGTCACCGTTCCCGACCGCTGCACCATCGTCTTGTAGCCGGCCGTCAACAACACGTAGTTCGAGACGCGGAAGTTCGCTTCGGCACCCAGCGACCAGGTGCTGTCGGAGCTCCCAACGACGCTCTGATCGAACGCGGCGCTGGCGAACACGCGCTTCCATGGCTTGGCAAAGATGCGAGCACCGAGGAGGAGATCCGAGCTGCTCGACACGATCTGCTTCGGCTCGAACTCGGTGCCGGAGAGCATCACGTTGCCGGAGATCGCCATCCGCGAGTACCGGATGCCGCCGCGCGCCTCGGCGGAGAACTTCGAGTCCTCCTTGCCGTAGACGCGGTAGCCGGCGAGGCCGTCGAACTGCAGGCTCGAGACGTTGCCCGTGAGCGCGATGTCGAGCGGGCCGATCTCGTTGCCGCCCTGGATCCCGACGACGGCGTACGTCATGTCGCCGACGAACGAGAACCGCTTGTAGCGGCCCTCGGCGATCAGGGGCGCGGCGAACTTGGTGTAGTGCGAGATCGCCATGAAATCGATCGCGGCCGTGATCGTCTGGTTACCGACCGCGACGTCGGCCTTCACCGAGGACAGCCACACGTTCGGTCCGACGCCGAGGTGCCAGTCGCGCAGGGACTTCCTGGGCTTCCTGTTCTCGACCTTCACCGTGTCGACCAGCTGATCCTCGTCGAGGTCAGCCTCGTCGGTCTCGGCTGCCTGCCGCATCTGCTTCTGGTCGTCGTGCGCGCGCTGCTTGCGCACCGGCTGCTCGACCTCCTCTTCTTCCTCGTCCTCCTCTTCGTCATCGGCGCCCATCGAGATCGGGTCGTCGGAGGCAGCGGACTCGTGCACCAGCCTCGGCTTCTTGTGGGGCGCTGCCTCGGCGGTGGAGCCGATCAGCAGGGCACACGTAGCGAGAACGAGCTTGCGTGCGAGGATGGGCATGACCCGCAGCTGTGCAACTGGTTCGCCATCGCGCCGGGCGGCAGGTTTCGCGAGGCTAGCGATCGCGGCGCGGTGGAGATGATGGCCGGCGCCGCCGCGGGGTGACGGCCAGCGCCCTCACTTCGCGACGATCGACTCGGCGAACTTGATCGCGGCATCGCGTCCGGCGACCGAGCCGCTCGTGATCGATGCGACCGCGTGGTCGCGCGTGTTGACGTCCTTCGAGATCGTCCACGCGCCGGCGACGCCCTTGTCCTTGGTCTGGTTCCAGGTGACGTCGAGCCCGAGCAGCTTGCCGGTGCGCGTCCCGTCGGGCTTGCCGGGAGAGCTCCAGTCACCGGGATGCGAATCGAGGCCGAGCTGGAGCTCGGTATAGCCGTCGGGGTACGTGCCGCGGTGGCGGAACGTGACGCGCGCGAAGTCGTGGATGCCCTGGTTGCTCGACAGGATCCAGTCGGCGGGCAACGTGTACTTGAACGTCGCGTAGGTCACCGTGGTCTCGACGGTGGCGCCGGTGCCCCAGGCGAGCTGCTTCGGACCGGCGGTGACGGTGGCGAGGACCTTCTGCGCGAACTTGCGACACTCCGCGAGGTTCGCGGCGGTGACGTTCGAGACGAACACCGCGACGTCGAGCACGTCCTTGGTGGGGTTCTGGAACCAGCCGTGAGCGACGGCGACCAGCTCGTCGTTGCCCGGAGCCGTCTTGAGGAGACCGGCGATCACCGAGACGCCATTCTGTGCGGGCACCGTGATCGGATCGTAGTCGCCATCGAACGCGGCGCGCTTGGTCGCGTGACGAGCGAAGTCGGCGTTGCCCTGCATGTAGAGCTCGCGGGCACCGACGAAGGCGGTGGCACTCCCCTTGGTGACGGCCGCGCGCTGCGACGCGGTGTCGCCTTCGAGCTTCGGCGAGGGAAGAAAGCGCACGCGGAAGCGATCGCCGAGCATCGCCACGTCGGTCCTGGTGAAGTCCTTCGAGGAGAAGCCACCGCACGCGTGATCGCCGGCGAGCTCGGTGCTCACGGGAGCCTGATCGGGGAGCGGTGGTGCGGGGACGACCGGATCCGGTGTTGCCGGCGTTGGCGTCACCGGCGTCGGCGTCACCGGCGTCGGCGTCGGCGTCGTCGGTTCGGTCGTCGAGGTACCGCCGCCGTTGCAGGCTGCGAGGAGGAGGAGAAGCAGGCTGGTTCGCACGTGGAGAGAACCAACGCTACACCGGCATGCGGTCATTCCACCGGTGTTTCGTAGGCCGCGCGCACACTTGGCCGGGTGCCTAGGCGACTTGTCGACGCACGCTGTAGATTCGGGCCGTGAGCGGTGATGCCCTCGAGACCGCGGCGTTGGTGGCGTGATGTCGGATCTCGCCGAGACCTTGCCGGAGACCCCGGATGCCGAGCTGGCCGACACGCAGATCGGTCGCTACCAGATGCGCCGCCTGCTCGGTTCCGGCGGGATGGGCGTGGTGCTCGCGGCGCATGATCCGGAGCTCGATCGCGAGGTCGCGATCAAGATCGTCGCCGGCGACGAGGCAGCGCGCCCGATCCGCGAAGCCCAGGCGATGGCCAAGCTGTCGCATCCGAACGTCGTCCAGGTCTACGAGGTGCTCCGGATCGGCGAGCGCATCGCGATCGTGATGGAGCTCGTGGAGGGCGTCGAGCTCGGAACCTGGCAGAAGGGCCGCACGTGGCGCGAGCTTGTCGTCGCGTACGCACAGGCCTGTCGCGGCCTCGCGGCGGCCCACCGCGTCGACATCGTGCATCGCGACTTCAAGCCGTCGAATGCGCTGATCGATCAGGACGGCAGCGTCCGCGTCACCGATTTCGGGCTCGCGCATGCCACGAAGGACACCCCCCTCGATAGCGCCGGCACCCCCGCGTACATGGCGCCGGAACAGCATCGCCGGGGTGCGGTCGACGCACGCACCGATCAATGGAGCCTCGCCTGCGCGCTCTACGAGGCGGTCTACGGCCACCGGCCATTCGAGGCCTCCACCGCGACGGAGCTCGCAGCCAAGGTGATGCGCGGCGACCTCGCGCCCGAGCCCACGGACTCTCGGATCCCTCGGCGAATCCGCGCAGCGATCCGGCGCGCGCTGTCGACGAACCCCGACGAGCGTTTCCCGACGATCGAGGAGTTCGCCGCCGCGATCACGTGGACCCCGCGAACGCTCACTTACCTCGTCGCCGGCGTGGTCCTGGTGCTCGTCGCGCTCGTGATCGCGCTCTCGCTCTCGCGGCGCCGTGAGGAAGCGGTCTGCGAAGACCTCGATGCGCCGATGCGCGCGCTGTGGACCGCCGAGGCGCGCGCCGAGCTGCGAACGCGGCTGCTAACACCGAGCATCAGCGTGTCCGAGGCCACCGTCGACAAGGCGTTGAGCGGCCTCGATGCGTTCGCGGCGAGCTGGGTCGACGCTCGGGTCACCGCGTGCACGGAGACGCAGCGGGGCGTGCGGTCCGCGGACACGCTCGACAGTCGCATGCGGTGTCTCGATCGCCGGCGCTCGGAGCTGTCTGGGCTCCTCGAAGCGCTCGCCGGCGGCGATGCCATCGCCTTGCGCGCGACCAACGATGCCGTCGTGCAGCTGCGGTCACCGGCCGAATGCGCGGAGGCTGCGGTTGAGGCACGCCCCACCAGCCCGGCGCTGCAGGCGGACCTCGACGCCGGCGAAGATCTGTTGTCGCGCGCGATCGCGGCGAGCTCGCTGTGGCAATTCGAGCGTGCGTCGACCTTGGTGGATCGGGCGCTCACCTTCGCCGAGCGCGCGAAGTCACCCTCGTTGACCGCGCGCGCGCTCGTGGTTCGCGGCGAGTGCCAGGATCGCCTCGGCCGCAGCAAGGACGCCCTCGCGACCTACCAGCGCGCTGCCAAGGTCGCCGCGCAAGCGCATGACTCGGCCGGGGTTGGGGAGGCGATGTCGCGAGCGTTCCTCGTCGAGGGCGACCACATCGGGAAGCGCGCCGATGCCCTGCGAACCCGTCCCTTCATCGAGCTGGTCGTCGAGCTCGCCGGGCAGCCCGAGGCCTTGCGCGCGACCTGGCTACATCACCTCGCGATCATCCTCTACGACGATCCTGCGCGCGTCGAGGAGGCGGCGACGATCGAGACCGAGGCGCTCGCGATCCGCCGGCGCACGCTGCCGGCCAACCATCCGTACATCTTCGATTCGATGGAGACGCTCGCGAACATCGAGGCCGCGCGCAACCACTTCGACGAGGCGAAACAGCTCCTCACGCAGGTCCTCGAGGCCCGGATCGCATCGCGCGGCGAGCGGTCGGTGTCGGCCGTCTACACGAACCTCGGCGTGCTCGAGGCTCGGCGCGGCAATCTGCTCGGCGCGATCGAGTATCTGCAGCCGGCCTTCGACGTCTCGGTTGCCAATGGAAAGCCGAACAGTCACGCGTTGTTCAACATCGGCCTCCTCAACTTCGAGCTCGGCCGCAAACGCGCCGCCGCCGCGACCTTTGAAAAGTCACTCGCGCTCGCCGAACGCACGTCGAAGGAATCGCGCAACGTCGCCGAGACGCTCGCGTACCTGGGCATCTCGTGGATCCACGCCGGTGAGGTCGAGCGCGGTCGCCCGTTCCTGACGCGCGGGCTCGAGATGAGCCGGGCGCAGGCGTCACCGACGCTCACCGCCTTCCAGAGCTACGCCGCGCAGCTCGCGATCCTCGATCACGACCGCCCGCGTGCCAGGGCACTGCTCGACGAAGCGGTCAAGCAGTCGCTCGAGAGCCAGTCGCTGTTCGACCTCGTGAGGGCGCAGCTCGCGCGCGACGAGACAGGCTGCGTCGCCGCGCGCCCACAGTTTGCCAAGGCGCTCGAGCGAGCGATCGCCGACAGCGAACGCTGGGTGCGGACGATGGCGACGATCGAGCTCGCCTCCTGCGAGCTGGAAGCCGGAGCGGTCGCGGAGGCGAAGCCACGCCTCGAAGCCGAGCTCGCGTGGCTCGTCAAGGTGGGTGCCGACGACAGCATTCTTGTGCGCGTGCAAGCCGTGCTCGCGAAGGCCAGATTGTGGCGGATCCGGATCTCGCCGAGACGATGCCGGAGGCTCCGGACGCCGCCTGGACCGAGGCCCAGTTCGGTCGCTACAAGTTGAGCAGGCTCGTCGGCACGGGTGGCATGGGCGTCGTCGTCGCCGCGCACGATCCGGAGCTCGATCGCGAGGTCGCGATCAAGATCGTCGCCGGTGACGAGGCTGCACGCCCGATTCCGTGAAGCGCAGGCGATGGCGAAGCTGTCGCATCCGAACGTCTCTACGAGGTGATCCGGCTCGGGCGCACCCCGCGATCGTGATGGAGCTCGTCGAAGGCGAGGAGCTCGGCGCCTGGCAGAAGGAGCAACCGTGGCGCGAGATCGTCGACGGCGCGCCAACGGATCGAAGCCGAGCTCGCGTCGCTCGCGAAGTCAGGTGCCGACGACATCGCGAGCATGCCTCTCCGTGGCTTACTCGCGAAGCCCCGCAAGTGAGATCACGCTTGACCCGGAGGCATCCCGGACCGCACGCTTTTCCGATGGCACTTCGGGGAGCCGTGCTGGCAGTCGCCTTGTTCGCATGTGGCGGATCCGGTGGCGACGACGACGATGCACCGAGCGACGGCAGCACCGACGCGCCACCGCTCCCACCGGCGAAGTGTGTCGCACCGATCGAGCTCGTCGACGTCGCCACCCCGACCACCGTCGTCGGTGACGGCAGTCCAGGGTCGTGCGATGCGACCGCACTCTCTACCGCCGTCGCCGCGGGCGGCATCGTCACGTTCGACTGCGGCGCCGCCGCGCACACGATCACCCTGACTGCACCACTCGCCGCGCCCACCGGTCTCGACACCACGATCGACGGCGGGACTCTGATCACGCTGTCAGGCGGCGGCTCGACGCGGATCCTCGAGCTCGTGCACTCGTTCGAGAAGGCGTCCCCGACGGTGACCGTCCAGCGGATCAAGCTGCTCAACGGCCGCACCACCGACGTCGTCAACACCACCGCGACCGACCAAGGCGGCGCGGCGATCTACACGCTCGGCGGCAACATCCACGCGATCGACGCGGTGTTCACCGACAATCACGGGCCCGACACCGGCCAGGATGTCGCCGGCGGTGCGATCTATTCCGTCGGTGCCGGCGAGGTCACCGTCGTGCGCAGCGTGTTCTCCAACAACACGTGCTCGAGTGGCGGCGCGGTCAGCGTGCTCGGCTCGAGCCTCTCGATCGTCGATTCGATCCTCGACCACAACTCGACGACCGGCACCGGTGGCAACCCGGGCAACGGTGGCAACGGTGGCGCGTCGACGATGGATGGTCAGGGCAAGTCGCTGGTGCTGTGCGGCGCGACGTTCACGAACAACACCGCGAACGCGTTCGGCGGTGCGATCTTCCGGACCTCGTACGAGAACGAGCCCACCACGATCGACCAGAGCGTGTTCGACGGGAACCAGATCCCCGACGGAGACATCGGCCAGGCGGGCGCGATCTATCTGCAGGGCACCGCGATCGCGATGACCAACACGTCGATCACGAACAACCGTGCGCGGTTCGCGGCGGCGATGTCGGTCTACGAGCACGGCGGTCCCGCACCCGGCGCGATCGACATGACCAACGTGACGATCGCCGACAACCTGGTATGGGAGCAGGATCCGTTCACCGACACCGGGCTCGTCGGCGGCATCAACGTCGGCGATCGCGTCACCGGCTCCTGGCTCAACATCACGCTGGTTGGCAACAAGGCGCAGTTCGCGTCGGGGATCGGTGGTGCGAGCACGCGCCTGACGATCCGCAACACCATCATCGCGAACGACTGGCTCAATGACTTCACGCCGCTCAACTGCAACGGCTCGCCGGCGAACGGCGCCTCGAATCTCCAGTTCCCCGCGAACAACATGTCGGGCAACGACGTCGCGTGCGTCACCGGGATCCAGTTCGCGGATCCGCTGATGGGCGCGCTCACCGCGACGAAGACCCGCGTGCCGCAGGCCGGCAGCCCCGCGATCGGGCTCGGCACCGAGTGCCCGCCGACGGATCAGCTCGGCACTCCTCGACCGGCGACGGGCTGCACCGCGGGTGCGGTCGAGCGAACGCCATGATACCAACGATCCGTGAGCGATCGCCGTGCCGAGCTCGAAGCCGCGATCGAGGCTGCACCTGATCAGGCCAGCAACTATCTCGTGCTCGCCGACGTCCTCCAGGAGCTCGGTGATCCCCGGGGCGAGGCGATCGTCCGCTGGCATGCCGGCACCCGCGGCGAACAGCTCGCGCTCGAGAAGCTGCTCGGCCCCACCCCACCGCGGCACTCGCAGGTCGACTGGTTCTGCGGCTACGTGCGCCACTTCCGGGTCTTCGTCGACGAAGAGGAGCCCGTCGCGTTCGGCGAGTTTCTCGAACATCCGTCGATGCGCTTCGTCCAGAGCATCGATCTCGACATCCCCGGTGGTCGCTATCCCGAGGATCGTCAGTGGGTGATCGAGGTCCTCGGCGCGCGCAAGCGACCGTGCTTGCGGATGTTGACGATCAACTCGTACACGCGAGGCGGCAACGAACCCCCCATCGGAGATCTGGATCTCGCCCCGCTGTGGACCGAGGCGTTTCCCCGGCTCGCGTCGCTCGAGGTGCACGCGCGCTTCATCGAGCCCGGCGCGTTGACCTCGAGGACGCTGACCACGCTGACGTTCGACGGCGCGGTCACCATCGCCGCCTTGGCACCACTGCTGGCCAACAGCATGCCTGCGCTCAGAGAGCTCACGCTCTACGACATCGCGGACGGCTACGGTGACAAGCTCGCCGACACCCCACTCGCCGCGCAACTGACGAAGCTCGATCTCCACCCCAGCGACCCCGAACGCTACGACCAGACCGGCGAGTAAGTCATGCTGTTCAAGCGCTCCGCACCCCGCGCTCGCATCGTCCCCGTCCTCACCGTGTGCCGCTGTCGCCTGGTACGCGAAGGTGTTCGGCTTCGTCGAATCCGTCCAGATCGGTGAGGGCCATCGTGCCCAGCTCGGCCTCGACGGTGCCGAGCTGATCGTCGCCGAGGTTCGGCCAGGCCGCAGGCTCCCGCACGATCGCCGATCGCATCAGGTGATGCTCGAGGTAGAGGACGCCGCTGCGACCGTCGCGCGAGCGCTCGCCGCCGGCGCCACGCTCACGGACGAGCTCCACGACTGGGAGTACGGCGAACGCCAGGCGATGCTCGACGAC
>JANNBP010000086.1:0-1556 GCA_031385555.1 Deltaproteobacteria bacterium
TCCAGATAATTCTCGACGGCCGTACCGTCGGCACCAGTCAACGCGTCGACCGCATGTGCGTCAACCTCGGTGGTCACGTGGAAGTACCAAGGGCGTGCGAGCTTCACCTTCGGAACGACGTAACGTCCTTCCGAGGGCACGAGCCGCCACATCTTCGCGTGGGCATCTCGCTCCGAGCCGACGACGAGAAGGTCGAGGGCAAGCGTTTCACAGCGAGCAGATGCAGGATGGAGATTGGTTCTCGACCCGTTGCCGCTGACTCGGACTCCACGACACCGTCACTCGCGAAGACTACCAGCCACCTATGTCATCCACGATCTCTCGATGATGCGCGGTCCGCTTGGCGGAACAACCCCCCACCGAGATAGCGCGTACGCCCAAGAGCGATTGGTCCGGCGACCGCACTGGCGAACTCGAGCCGAAGGTCTCCTTCGAGACCGCGTCCAGGTTGACTACGGATCGCGAGCACCTCGACATGCGGACGTGGCAGGCCTCGACGGGCACACTCGAGGATCAAATCCTCGATGATCGCCTGCTCGGCCGACGAGACCTTGCGGTGGCGTGTGACGGAGTAGGGACGCACGGACCTCCATACCTTCGAGCGTGTCGCGTACTCAGCAAGCTCGCTGATGGTGCAGCGTTGAAGCCCGAATCGACCAACCCGCCCAGCACGCAAGTCGTCGAATCCATCCAGTGCGAGGTCGAGAGTGCTCGACCAACTACGTTCGTCGCGTGTGGCTGACCGGTGCTCCAGTGCATGCGGTGTGAAGATCAGCAGCCGACGGGCTACGGGATCCCAGTGCATCGCGAGGTGAGGTGCATGTGCGGGAGTTCCGTCCTGTTCGTGGCCACTGAAGTACGGACCAAGCGTTCGCTTCCCGATAGCGACTTGTACGCGCGACATCACGGCACGCCGGAGCGCGCGTACCAGTGACTCCGCGTCGAGTGACGAGTCGGTGTCGATCTTGAATCCAAACACACCCACAACCTCGGGCACGGGAGCCATCAGTCCAAGTCCGAGAAACCGACCATCGCCGAGCTGCAACAGCCCGCGCGCAGGCTCAGCGAGCTCGATCTCGACATGCCACAGCTGTTCCTTCACAAACCGTGAGCCCGCAGCGAAGACTTCGGCTCGAGACCCACGAGGTTCGAAGGGCTCACGTTGAACTGCGACATCCACAATATGGTTTCGGAGTCCAGCGTGTCTCAGCGCAGCGCCGATCGCAGCGGCAGCTCTCTTCTCTTCCAGGATCCGCTCGCTCGCGGGCTTCGCTTCTTCACGCAGTCGCGTCGGCTCGATACGGCGGCGCTTCGCCTCATCAGGGAGTGCAACGGGGGTGATCGATCTCCATCGTCGGGCGCTCGTCTCTGACCCGTAGTGGGCCAGCATCTCGCGGTCGCTGGAGGAGGTAAGGACGAACGGTCCGACAACGCCTGTGCTTGGATCGAAAATCTCGAGGCCCTCGAACGCCCACTGTACGTCGGTTGCCCGCAATGGGCACGCACTCGGGACATCCACCACGACGCGTCGCACGGCGTGATCGACGTGCTGGTGA
>JANNBP010000165.1:0-3963 GCA_031385555.1 Deltaproteobacteria bacterium
CGAGGATCGCCGCGTCGCGCTTCACCCAGCGCAGCAGGCCGGGTGACGACTCGTCGTCGCCGTCGGGGACCAGGATGCCCTGCTCGATCAGCGTGTCGAGTAACTCCTGGATGAAGAACGCGTTGCCGCCGCAGCGGGCCGCGATCTGCTCGATCAGCTCGTCGATGTCGTGATCGGGCACGAAGCGCTCGGCCAGCATCTGCGTGCGCGCGGACGCGGACAGCTCGTCGAGCAGATCGCGGCCCGCTGCGGCGGCAACGCGTTCTTCATCCAGGAGTTGCTCGACACGCTGATCGAGCAGGGCATCCTGGTCCCCGATGGCGAGGACGAGTCGTCGCCCGGCCTGCTGCGGTGGGTGAAGCGCGACGCGGCGATCCTCGTGCCGTCGACCGTCGAGGATCTGATCCTGACGCGCATCGAGTCGCTGCCTCCGCCCGAGCGCGACACGATCGTTCACGCCGCCGTCCTCGGTCGCCACATCTCGGCCTCCGCGTTGACGCAGCTGCTCGGCCGGTCGGTGCGGCTCGAGCTCGATACGCTCGTCCACCGCGGGCTGCTGTCCGCGGTCAATCGCCCCACCGGCGATGGTCCGGCGCCGCCGACGGATGGTCCGCCGCAGCGGCCGTCGATGTCGGATCTGCAGGGAGGCGAGTACCGCTTCAAGAACGACATGACGATGACCGTCGCCTACGGCCTGATCCCCGGCGAGGTACGGATCCAGATGCACCGGTCGCGCGCCGCCGCCCTCGCGGGTGCGTCGAGCTACCGGCTCGGCCAGCAGGACGCCGAGATCGCCCGCCACCTCGAGCTCGCCGGCGACGACATCCCCGCGGCGGATCGCTACCTGCGCGCCGCCGGTCACGCGGTCGAGCTCGGTGGCAACGCCGACGCGTTCCGCCAGCTGTCGCGCGCGCTCAAGCTCCTCCCCGCGAGCGATCACGAGCGCCGGTTCTCCGCGCACCGCCTGCGCGAGGAGATCCTGCGCCGCCTCGCGAAGCGCCCGCAGCAGCTGCGCGAGCTCCACGCGCTGCGCAAGGAGGCCGACGTGATCGGCGATCCGGGCAAGCTCGCGCAGGTGCATTGCGCGCTCGCGCAGTTCTACATCGACGTCGGCAAGGCGCCTGCGGCCTCGCGCGCGGCCACGCCTGCCCTGCAGTATGCCCGCGAGGCGAAGGATCCGTTGCTCGAGGCCGAGGCGCTCCGGCTGCGCGCCGCGATCGCCCGGCTCGTCGGCAACGCCGAGGAGTCGCTCCGGCTGGTCGAGCAAGCGCTCGAGCTCTGCAACAAGGCCTCGGCGTACACCACGACGGAGTCCGGGAGCTCGCGCCCTGCCACGCCCGTGCTGATGACGCGCGCGACGATCCTGAACCAGCAGGGCACCACGCTGTGGAACATGGGCAAGCTCGAGGCCGCGATCGAAGCGTACGCCGAGGCCCTCGTGATCTATCGCGCGATCGGGATGGCTCGCCACGAAGCGCGCGCGCTCAACAACATGGGCATCGTGTTCGCGGCGCTCGGCGAGTACGAGGAGGCGCTCGCGCACTACAAGAGCGCGCTCAAGATCGATCAGACGCTCGGCGATCGCAGCGGCATCGCCCTCAAGCTCGGCAACATCGGCCAGTGCTACTCGGACCTCGGCGACACCGAGCGCGCCGAGTCGTACCTGTCGAAGGCGCTCAAGGTCGCCGAGCAGACCGGCGATCTGTCCGCCGCGGCCGATGCGGCGGTGTCGTGGGGCCAGACCAAGATGCAGCGCGGCGAGACGCGCTCGGCCCTCGAGCTGTTCGAACGCGGCCTCGCCCTCGCCTCCGAGAACCGCGAGCGCTACCAGGAGGTCCGCGCGCTCGAGTACATCGCCCTCGCTCACCTCGCCGTCGGGGATCCACCGGAGGCCGCGCTCGAGATGGCGCGCTCCGCGACCGAGTGGGCCAAGAAAGTCCCGATGCTCGTCGGCATCATCTACGGGCTCGCGTTCCAGGGCTTGGCGCTGTCGAAGATGGGCCGCCACGACGAAGCGGTCGCGGCGATCGACGAAGCGGTCAAGCACCTCGAGGGCGCGCGCCCCGAGGGTGCGGAGAAGCTGTATCGCTGGCGCGCCGAGGTCCTCGCGGCCGCGGGTCGCACCGAGGAAGCGCAGGCCTCGGCCGCGCGCGCCCGCAGCGAGATCGAGACCAAGGCCGCGAAGCTGCGCGACCCCGAGCTCCGCAAGCACTTCCTCGCCTCTCGCCAGCGCGGCGTCTGATCAGGACTACGTAGGTGGTGAGTGTCGCTTGCTGGTCACAAATGAAGCGTTGCCGGCGGTCCCGATCAAGACAGCTACCGCGGGAAACCAACGGTAACGCACGAACGAGGCCTCCCAGCTCCGCATAACGCTGGACTGTAGGTCGATCGGCTGGAGTGCCATGTAGATCTCAACCCCGTGCGGGATCACTGCCGACCTCCGACCCTCACTGCCTCGAGCACTCACCTATGAGCGCCGACTAGCGCGGCTCGCGGAAACGGCTCGTTGACGTTGTCGTCGACGTAAGGCGAAGGCTATTGCCGAAGACCACCTCGTCATTTCGCAGATTCCAACGCGGCTCGAATCCAGGCGCCTCCGTATCAAGAAATAAGCCAGTTGAGCTCGTCGCCTCGACCCATCCGTGACTGGCTGTTACCACGAGTAGATGATCAGAAGTGCCTGCAGTAAATACGGCGTCCTCATAATCAGTTGGAAGCGCTGACCAGCTGACTCCTACAAGGTCTGCGTCGAGACCAAAGACGATCTCATCAAGCCTTGGGGGCAGCTTGAACTCATCCTGCAACGCACTCGAGTCGACATATACAGAACGCGATGTCAACGATGAGCTCGCACCGATACTCACCGATTGGACATCGGAGTCCAGAAGATCCGACTGAGTCAGCACTCGAGTAGTCGTTCCATCCAACAGCACGATCAATGCGAACCCGTGCAGGGTGGTAAGCGTCACTGCATTCGAAGTCTCCTCGTCGGGCAACAACGGGTTCACGTCCGAGATCATTAGAGGAACTTCCCGCAATTCGATGCCCTCGATCGACAGATCCACCAGTGGCACTTCGATGTTGTCGTCAACGACGATCGCACGCCGAATAGCGACCCTGGTGGCATCTCGATTCAGCAATTCATCCGTGGCAATCAGATCATGCGTTCCAGGGCTTACACCCAAGTCGAATCGCCATAAAGAACCCGCGTTGCTGATAAATCGATTGCCGATATCAACCGTTCCAGACTCCGACATCAGGCCGGTCACTTGCAGCTCTTCGCCCGAGCTCTCGGAGCAGTGACCGACCGTAACGTCTCCATCCGCGCGGACCCCGCTGTGCTGCGAGACCGACAATGGTGTTGCAGTCGGCGCATCACAAACCGCCATGACCGTGTACTCTTGGTCGACACACATCTCGCCTTTTCCTGACGTTAGTGACAATTCCTGCCACACGCCGGCGGAGTCTTTGAACACAGCGAATGTTGCCAGCGGCGCATCGACAGTTATGCACTGCCTATCAGATGCACATCCCGACGAAATCGCATACAGCACCATAAGTTCGCGAACGTGGTTCATCGGGCTCATTGAGGAAGTCCCGGCGGGATGGGCTGTGGGGATCCGTCTTCGCACGGAGGGTCATCGCCACCATTAGAGATCACACCGAATGCATGAATCCAGGGGCCAGAATTCTCTGTCACATCTTTGTACTTCACCTCCACAGTGCCATTGCTTGTCGAGAGACCACAAACCATCGCCCTTTCGACGTCGTTCGGAGCGACACAAGATAAGGTCGCACACACAATTTCGGCGGGGCCGAAAAACACGATCGTCTGACACGACTTGACATCGATCGCTTCTCCTAAAAAAGGACGCCTGCTTGACCTGCTTTGTGAAGCTAACGACGGGTACTTGTCGTAACATCGAGTTGCTGAATCGAACGTAAACACGAAATACTTCCGTA
>JANNBP010000190.1:0-2066 GCA_031385555.1 Deltaproteobacteria bacterium
GTACGCGCACAGCGAGCCGATCGCGCGCTTGCCCTGGCTCCTGCCCTGCTCGAGATCGAAGTCATCGAGCCGCTACTCGAGCTCGGGCGGCATCACCGGTGGCGGCTCGATCATCATCTTCGCGACGATCGTCGCCGCGGACTCGTTCTCGGGATCGAGCGCGAGCGCACGCCCCGCGGACTTGATCGCGCTGCCTCGGCGCGCCGGATCGCCCGACGCGAGCTCGACGCGCGCGATCGCGACCAGCTCCATCGCCAGCGTCCGCCTGCGCTCGAGATCGCGGTCACCGTCGAGGTAGCGCTGCACGCGCATCGCCACCGTCCTCGCCGACGGCCGCTCCCTCGGCTCGTCGGCCATCGCTTCGCTGCACAGTTGATCGAGCTCGGGTGGAATCCCGCGATCCGGCGCGACGTCCGCCGGCGAGATCCTGCCGCCCGCGAGCGTCGACGCCATCGCGGCGTTTCCCGTTGGATGCGCCCTCTGGCGAGCGAGGATCTCGAACAGGATCGCGCCGAGTGCGTAGACGTCGGTCGGCGGTCCCACGTCGTCACCGCGCGTCTGCTCCGGGGACATGTAGCCCGGCGTCCCCATCACCACGCCGGCCTGGGTCTCACCGCCGAGCGAACCGGATCCGGATCCAACCCCCGACGGTAGCCGCGGAAGATCGGTCTCGTCGAACGCGCGCGCGAGGCCCCAGTCGATCACGTAGACCTCACCGAACTCGCCGAGCATGATGTTCGACGGCTTCAAGTCGCGGTGGATGAAGCCCCGCGAGTGCGCGAGCTCGATCGCGAGGCAGACCTCGGCGAACGCGCGCAGCATCCGTTGCGTGGTCTCGCTGTGGGTCTTGATCGCTTCGCCGAGCGTGCTGCCCGACAACCTCTTCATCGTGAAGAACGGCCGACCATCCGCGTCCTGACCGATCTGGTGCACCGGCACGATCGCCGGGTGATCGAGCAGCGCCTGGATCCGCGCCTCGCGGAGGAAGCGGTCGATCAGGGCCTTGGAGGTGACCTCGCTACGCAGCCGCTTGATCGCGACGTTGCGCCCGATCTCGAGATCCTCGGCGAGCACGACCTCGCCCATCCCACCGCGCCCGAGCACCTCGCGCGTGCGGTAGCTCGCCAGCGATGGTCGCTCCGGCAACTCCACCGGAGGTCCAACCGCGGGGGGCTCGGCGGTCGGGGCCGCGGCCGTGTCGTCGAGCGCCGGCGGCTTGCCCGACACGGTCGCGGCCTCGTCGCTCGTGTTGTCGCCCCACCCACCGACTGCGGTGTCCGGATCGCCGTCTCGCTTCACCCGGCGAGCATAACTGCGAGGTCGCCGATTCTGCGGTCACGCGATCCACTGATCGAGGTCGCGCCCCAGCGCCATGTTAGCGTTGCCTCATGCGGCTCGGGCTCCTACTCACTGTCTTGACCGCATGCCAGGGGCCGCCGCGCGTTCCACAGGACGGCGTCGACTGTTGTTTACCCGACGTGACTGCGCCTCTCAGGTGCGACTTGTTCGCTCAAGATTGTGGCCCCGCTGAACGGTGCACGTGGTTCGATGATGACGGCCGGCCTGAGGTGGTCACTGGCCACGTAGATTGCGCTCCCGTCGATGGGTTGGAAGTCGGGGAAGGACAGCCCTGCTCGACGCTGAAGCCACCACCCAACGGATATGACAATTGCGAGAAAGGGTTGGTCTGCGCGGTACCTGATCGCCTATGCCGCCGGATTTGCGATCTAGATCGTCCGGACTGCCCACTAGGGACTTGCACGCAAAGCGGGGTCTTTTTCACGACGACCTACCTGGCGGGTGTGTGCGAATGAGGCAACGGACCTAGCCGTCTCGCTTTCGCCCAGCGAACTGTCAGCTGGCGGATTCTGCGGTCACGCGATCCACCGAGTACACACCCTTGATGCGCGACAGCGAGCGGATCACCTGCTTGAGCTGATCTAGGTCGCGGACCAGCGCGTGGAACGTGTTGACCGCGCGGCCGTCCTCGGTGGCGCGGCAGTGCGCCTGCGAGATGTTGACGCCCTGATCGGTGAACGACTGCGAGATGTGCGCGAGCAGGCCCG
>JANNBP010000255.1:0-68001 GCA_031385555.1 Deltaproteobacteria bacterium
GCTCAAGATGCTCGCGCGGCTCCGACAGAGCAACCAGGACAAGGCGCGCGACGAGCTCCGCCTCGGTCTGATGTTGCGCGATCGGCTGAACGATCGCGGTGAGGCCCGCGCGGCACTCGATCGCGGACGCCGCCTCGATCCGCTCAACCTCGACATCGTGCGCGAGCTCTCCGAGCTGCTCGATCCCGGCGCGCGCGCACAGATGCTGTCCTCCGCGGCCACCAGCTTCCGGGGATCGATCGCCGAGAACGCACGCAACGCGCAACTCTACGATCGGCTCGCGCAGATCACGGGCTGGCAGAGCGATGTCGATGCTCGCTGGCTCGCGCTCGTCGGGCTCGAAGCGCTCGGCACGCCGGCGGTCGATCAACGTCAGGTCCTCGAGGCGGGGCGCCAGAAGCTCGGCGCGCCCAACCGCACCAAGCTCGACGACAGCTCGCGCGCGGTGCTCCGGGGGGTGCTCGGCGGTCCGATTCTCGAGCTCTGGAAGACCATCGCACCGGCGGTCCAGATCGCGACCGGCGTCGATCCCGGCAAGCTCGGCTTCGCACGCGGCGACAAGGTCGCGCTCAAGAAGCTGTCACCCCAGTACGAGCCGCTCGCCTCCGCGCTCGCCAACTTCGGGATCGAAAACGTCGAGATCTACGTCAGCGCCGCGCGCGCCGGCGTGGCTCGCGCGCTCGCCGCCGAGACGCCGATCCTGTGCGTCGGTGCCGATGTCGCCGCTGCAAAGACGCCGCACCAGCGTTGGCTCCTCGGCCGCGCCGTCGCGACGCTCGCCGAGGGCCTGTCCACGCTCGTCGAGCTGCGCGACACCGAGCTCGGCTGGACGCTGGTCGCCGCGATCCGCGCCTCGGACGTGGTCGTGCCATCGAAGCTCGCCGAAGAAGCCTCCGGTGAGGACGCGACGATCACGGACCGCACGAAGGTGCTCAAGAAGGAGCTCGGTCGCAAGCAGCGCACGGCCGTCGCGCAGCTCGTGGGAGCGCGCGGCGGTGACCTGGTGAACCTCGCCAGGTTCCGCCACCAGGCGCTCGCGGCCGGTCATCGCGCGGGCTTGTTGTGGAGCGGCGACCTCGCGGTCGCGCTCGCGATGCTCGACGTCGGTAAGGGTGGCAAGGCGATCGCCGATAGTCCGGCCGCGCTCGAGATCACGGGATGGTCGGTGTCCGACGAGCACCATCGCCTGCGCCAACTCCTCGGCGTCGGCCTGCCCGGAGTGAGCCGATGACCACGAAACCACCACCCGGCAAGGGCAAGCCGTTCCTCGGCGACGACGATCTGTTCTCGGAGCTCGAGGCGTGGGACGCCACGTTCGACGCCCTGCACGGCGGCCCCGAAGCGGCGGCGGCAGAAGCGCTCGGGGCGAAGCCGATGGAGTGGCCGGCGCCTGCACCGGAACCCGCGGTGGATCCCACCACGCTGTCGCGCCCGGCACCGCTGGCGGATCTCGACGAGCTCGACGACGATCAGGAAGCGATGACGCTCGATGCGTCGCTGACGCTCGACGGTTCCCTGACGGTCGAAGGAAGCACCGACAACGAGTTCGACACGTTCGGTGATCCGCCACCCGACGAGACCGACTTCTCCGATGTCGGCGCGAGCGGGCGGCCGCAAACGCTCGGCGACATGCTGGGTCCGGCAGGCGACCAGACCACGCTCACGCCGAACCGCGCGGCCTCGTTGCCGCCCGTCGGTGAGGACGACGAAGTGTTCACGTCGGCCTCGCGTCCGACGCGTGCGCCCGCAGATCCACTCGCGGGGGTCGAGGACGAGCTCGCACCGCCGCCCGAGCCTACGCCCCCGGGTCGCCGCACCGCCGCGGCCAACATCGTTCGTCGTGTCACCGCTCCGCATCAGGTCCCACGTCCCGGCACGCGCGATCCGACCCCCGCCGGAGGCGTCGAGATCGCGCAGTTCGCGGAACAGACGCGCGTGATCGACAGCGACGAGATCGAGGCACGCGCGCAGGCCTCGAAGCGGTCGCTCCCGATCATGCCTCCGCCCGAGGATGACTACGACGACATCGAGATCGAGGCGAAGGACGATGGCTCGCCGACGATCAACGTCGAGCCCAACCCCGAGTCCGCGCCGGTGCAACGCCGCACCGCGCACGTGGTTCGTCGCGCGGACACGCCGACGCGGCCGCCGCTCGTCGATCACCGGCCCACCGGCCCGGTGATCGAGATGGAGATGGCGGATCTGACGCCGCTCCCCAAGCCCGAGCCCCTGATCGGTGGCGAGGACGACTTCTCCGATGTCGCTGCCGCGGTCGGTGCGGCGAACGAGCCCGTACTGCCGGAGCTCGATCTCTCGCAGCCAGAGGAAGGGCCGCGCACGATGATCGGCGCGCCGAGCCGCGAGGAGCTCGAGCAGCTGCGCTCGCTGCGCCCGCGCGAGGACGTCGAGATCGGGGTCCAGTCCGAGGACGAGCTCCAGGGCTTCGAGGATGAGGACGCGCCGCTGCGCACCATGATCGGTGCGCCGCCGGCGGATCTGGTGCGGCAGTCTCGCCGTCACGGGATTCCCGATCTGTCGTCACGCGACGAGGGTGGCCCCAAGACGATGATCTCGGCGCCGCGGCCAGAGGATCTCCAGCGGATCCGCGCCGAGGAGCAGGGCTCCAATCGGCCGCCCGCGCTCGCGGACTTCTATCCCCGCGTCAAGACGCCGACCTCGGTGCCGCCGCTCGGGGTCATCGAGGAGATCGAGCGCGCTGCGCGCCGTCCACTGGGACAGCTGTCGACGCCGTTGCCCGGCAGCGACGCCTCCGCGCCCGAACCCGGACTCGACCTCGACCAGCTCGGTCGCGAGTGGCCGGAGCAAGCCGCGCCGCTGTCGACCTCCGCGCTCGACGAGGCCGCCGCGAAGGCGTTGCTCGTCTATGAACGCGAGGTCGCGACGCTCGACGATAGCGCGACCTCCGCCGCGCTTCGCATCGAGGCCGGTCGGCTGTGCGAGCGGCTCGCGGATCTCGAGCGTGCTCGCGGGCACTACGACGCCGCGCTGCTCGCCGATCCGCGCGCGACGGGTGCCCTGCGAGGCCTTCGCCGGATCGCCCGTTCGAGCAATGACCTCGCCGAGGTGACGAGGCATCTCGAGACGGAGATCGCGGTCGCCGGTGCGCTCGAACGCCGCCCGTTGGGCCACTACCGGATCGATCTGCTGCTCGCGACCGGCGAGCAGGACATGGCGCGTGTCGCCGTCGGCGAGATCCTCGACAGTGCGCCGTTGGACATCCGTGCGTTGCTCGCGCAGCTCGAGCTCGCGTTCCTCGACGGTCGCGCCGACGAGTTCGGCACCACGCTCGAGCAGATCGCGAAGGCGGTGACCGACAACGAGCTCCGCGCGGCCGTGCAATCGGCGCGGGGCATCCTCGCGGCGCACCACAGCGACCCCGACGCGGCGGCCCGCTGGTTCGCGGCGGCCGCCGAATCCGATCCGCACGCGATCGCGGCACGGCTCGGCGCGGTCCGTCACGCCGCCGCGCAAGCCGATGGCAGCGGCGCTGCACGCGCACTCCTCGATCTCGCGCGGCAGGTCGAGTCCGGTGATCCGATCACCGCCGCCGCTGCGGCGCTGCGCTCGCAGGCGTGGTCCGCGCCCGGTAATGCCATGATCGCCGATGCAGGAGCGCTCGCCACCGCGGCGGCTCCTCAGGATCTACTCGTCGCACGCCTCGCCGCCGAGAGCTCGACCCCGGAGACCTCCGGTGGCGCCCACGCGCACTGGGCTCGCACCGCGACCGCACCGGTCGAGCGCGCCTACGCCGCCGGTCGCGCCGCCGAGCTCGACACCACGCACGCCGCCGAGCTGTGGGGGATCGCGGTTGGCCACAATCCCGACGACGACTACGCCGCCGCGCAGCTCCGCACCGCGCACGTCGCCGGCGATGCCACGCAGGCCTCGATCGATGTCGATCTCGCGATCGCCGTGGCTCCGGATCGCGAGCGTGCACGCCTCCGCGCCGCCTACGGCACGATGGCGATCAGCCAGCTCGAGACCGCGATCGAGATGCTCGCGCAGGGCAGGGCTCAGCGCCCCGATTCGCTCGCCCTCGTCGAGGCGCTCGGTGAAGCGTACGCCGCGGCCGGCAAGTGGACCGAGCGCGCCGAGCTGTTCGCCGAGCTCGCGAAGCAACCGGGCGAGCAGCTCGATGGTGACGTCGCGAAGCTGCGCAGCGCGATCGCGTGGGAAGAAGCCGTCGGTGCAGCCGCGGCTACCGAGGGGACCGACAAGCAAGAGCTGCAGCGCCTCACCGCCGCCGCACTCGCGGCGTGGGAAGCCGTGCTCGAGCAGAGCCCGCACGATCCGGCGGCTCACGCAGCCGCGATCGTGCTCGCGAATCGGCTCGGCGATCGCGACGTCATGGGCGAGACCCTCGCACGCGCGCAGGCCGCGGAGAAGCAGGTGACGCCCGCGAGCGTGCTGGCTGCCGGCAGTCTCGCGTTCCGTCGCGCCCGCCTCGTCAGCGATGATCCGCAGCGCGCGGAAGCCATCCTCCGCGACATCCAGCCCATCGACGATCCGCGCCGGACCGTCGCGCTCGTGCTCGCGGCGGCCAAGTCGAACGAGCTCGGCGATGCTGCCGCGGCGCTCGAGGAGCGCGCCACCCAGCTCGGTGTCTCGTCATCCGGATCCGGCAGCGAGGTCGCGACGCTGCGCCTGCGCGCCGCACAGCTCGCGCTCGATGCCGGCGATGCCGCACGTGCCACGCGTCTGCTGCAACAGGTCGAGACGGCGCTGCCCACGCTCGGCGTGATCGCCGATCTGCTCGCCGCCGCCCGTCGCCGCGCAGGTGATCGCCCGTCGGTCTCGACCACTCGTCGGACCGAGCCGCCTCCAGGTGCCTCGCGCGACGACGCGTTCGTCCGCGTGGTCCGCGACGCCGACCTCGCACACGCACACGGCGATCCCGCGTCGGCGCTCGGCCTCTATCAACGTGCGCTCGAGCTCCGCCCCTCCGATCCACTCGCGGTCGTGCCGCTGGTGCGCGTCGCTACCGAGCTCGCCGATCCGGCGCCGCTCACCGCCCTCGCCCTCGCGCAGTTGCGGGCCGCCGAGGCCGCGGGAGACGACCGGGGCAAGGCCGCGGCGTATGAGTGGATGGCGCAGATCGATTCCGAGGTCCGCCGCGACGACGGCGCCGCGCAGATCGCACTCGAGAGCGCGTCGCAGGCCGACGCCACGCGGATCGATCTGCTGCACCGACTCGAGCGTGGCTACGTCAAGTCCGACGAGATCAGCGAGCTGATCCGGCTTCGCCGCGCCGAGCTCGCCGTCGTCCCGCAGGCCTTCACGCGCGATCGCGTTGCGATCCAGCTCGACATCGCCGGGCTCGCGACGCGCGATCAGATTCCGGAGGGCGAGCTCGCCGAGATCTACAAGTCGGTGCTCGACACCGATCCGAACATCCGGCTCGCGCTCCTCCACCTCGAGTCGATCGTTCGCCGCGCCGGCGCCTCACTCACGCTCGCGAAGCTCGAGGAGGCGATCGCGAACTACTTCGAAGGCGATCCGAAGGCGCAAGCCGCGTTCTGGACGCGCGCCGGCGAGACGCTCGCCGAGGTCGGGCAGATCGACGAGGCCGTGCAGCGGTTTGGCAAGGCCGAGCACGTGTTGCCCGGGCACGTGCCGGCGCTCGAGGGCTGGCGGCAGGCCGCACTCAAGGGCGCGCTGTGGATCGATGTCGCCGAGGCCGCGACGCGCCAGGCGAACGCGTCCACGGACGACGTCCAGAAAGCTCGACTCCATCACTTCGCCGGGGTCGCGCTGATGGACAAGGGGCTGGTCGGCGAGCAGGCGATGCAGTCGTTCCGTCGCGCGCTCGACGCCGATCCGGCGCACCGCGATTCGTTCCTCCGCCTGCGAATCCTCCTCGAGGAAGACGGCAACCACGACGATCTCGCGACGCTGCTCGCCAATCGCCTCGAGGTCGAAGACAACGTCAAGTACAAGGTCGAGCTGCACCGCGCGCTCGCCGAGTTGCATCGCAACTTCCTGTCGGATCGCGAGACCGCGACCACGCACTACCGCGCGATCCTCGACTACGACCCGAACGACCTCCACTCGCACTCCGCGATCGCCGATATCGCGTGGGAGCTCGGCAACTGGCAGGACGCCGCCGATGCGCTGATGGCGCGTGCGCGGCTCGAGCGCGAGCCCGAGATCCTCAAGACGCTGTGCTTCCGCCTCGGCTTGATCTACGCCGATCGCCTGGTCGACATCCCGATGGCGCTGAAGGCCTTCCAGCGCGCGCTGACCTATCAGCCGGACGACGAGAACACGCTGGTACGCCTCGCCGACCTCGCCGCGCAGATCGGCGAGTGGAAGCTCGCGCTGGGTGCGTGCGAACGGCTGGTCAAGAACGAGGGCGATGCCGACAAGCGGGTCGCCCACCTCCATCGCGTCGCGAAGATCTTCCGCGACGGCTTTGGCGACAACAAGCGCGCCGAACGCGCGCTCAACCTCGCACTCGATTCCTCCCCCACCAACGACATCGCCCTCGAAGGGCTCGTCCAGTTCTACAAAGACGCGCGCGACCTCACGTCGGTGCGAGTTCACCTGAACCGCGTCGCCGGCACGATGCGAGCGCGTGCGCAGGTCAATCCGAAGGACGGCGTCGCCTACCGCGTGATCTCGCGTGCGATGGCGGCGCGTGCAAACACCAACGCGCCGGGCTCGTTGCCGATCGCGCGTGCGGCCGCGCAGCTCGCCGAGATGTTCGGCGCCGCCGGCGAGCAGGAGACGAAGCTGCTGGCGATCGACGGCCGCCCCGACGTCGCGCAGCTGATCAAGCCCGAGGCCGACGAGGTGATCTTCCCGCGCGGCATCCCGCTCGAGCTGCGCCAGGTGTTCCAGTTGCTCGGTGATCGGATCGCGAAGCACGTCGGCGTCAACGTCCAGGCGTACGGCGTGTCGCGCGGCGACCGCGTCCGTGCGAAGGACAACCCGGTGGCCGCGGTCGCACAATCCGTCGCCACCTCGCTCGGCTTCGGCGAGATCGATGTCTACCTGTCGGCTCGGCAGCCGTACGTGATGGTGGCCGAACCGACGAGCCCGATCTCGCTGGTGATCGGCAACGCGATCACCGGCGCCGGCGGTGACGCGATCCGGTTCGCGACTGGTGGTGCGCTCAAGATGGCGCAGGCGTCGCTCGCGATTCCGGCGCGGCTGCCGGTCGACGAGCTCGGGGTGCTGGTCGTCGCGCTGTTGCGGTTGTTCCAGCCCGACTTCCCGATCAACAACCTCGAGCAGGAGGCGGTGAACGGGCAGTTCCAGAAGCTGCGCCGCTTGATCCCGACCAACCTGATGAACGAGCTGCGGCCGTTCGCGCTCGCGATCGACCCGATCGCGTTCCGCCATACCGACCTCGCACGCGACCTCAAGATCGCGCAGCTTCGCGCCGGCCTGGTCGCGTCGGGCTCGCTGCTCGCCGGTCTGCAGATCCTGGCGGCCTCCAGCGGCGCTGAATTGCCGGGTTTCCTGGCGGATCCAGTTGCTCAGGGGCTTGTCTCGTTCGCGCTGTCCGAAGACCACGCCGCCGTAGCCAGGTAGCGGGAATCGCAGCGGGTTTTGAATCGATCCCGCGCGCCGTCCAACGCATCCTGTCCGGCGTGACGCTTGCTCTTCAGGGGGGAGCCGACAGCCATCGGACCCCCTATGCACCCCTACCTAGCTGGAAGACCCCGCATTCTCGCCACCTCGTCGCTTTGCCTACTGGCTACCGCCGTAGCCTGCGGATCCGGCGGAGCGCCCGAGCTGGCCGGCGTGTCCGACCAGGTCGCGCAGGTGGGGACCGAGCTGCAGATCGAGCTGGTCGGGACCGACCCCGACGGCGATGACCTCGAGTACGGGTTCCGCGCCGCGGACCTTCCGGAGCTCACCGCGCAGGTCACCGTGTCGCCGAGTGGCATGGGCGTGTTCCGGTGGACCCCGCTCGCCGAAGATGTGGGCGCGCACTCGTTCGACTTCACGGCCTCCGATGGCAGTAGGGCCGCGACGGTGACGATCACGATCGACGTCAAGAGCGCGATCGGCGCAGCCACCGCGCCGCTGTTCCGCTCTCCCCTCGGCACCGGCACCACGATCGACCTCGGCACCAAGAAGTGCATCGAGCTCCAGGTCGTCGTCGAGGATCAGGACACCGCCCAGGTCACCATCGCGCAGGAAGAACCCGTGATCGAGGGCTCCACGCTCGAGCAGATCGACGGCACCACCGCGATGTGGTCGTGGTGCCCGACCAAGGAGCAGGAAGCCGAGAACCGCCGCACCCTCGTGCTATCGGCCGACGACGGCGACAACCCGAAGACGATGAAGCCGTACCTCGTCGTGCTCCGCGCGCCGCAGCCGAACAACTGCCCGGGTGCCGCACCCGCGATCGCGCACACGCCGCAGAACGCCGAGACCACGATCAACCTGACGATCGACGCGCGCGTCACCGACGACAAGGGCCTCAAGGAAGCGCCGCTGTTCTACTACTCCGAGATCCAGCCAGCGAACCCGCCGAACCTGTCGCAGATGATCCAGCTGTCGACGATCGAGATCGACGGCACCGCGACCGACGCGATCTACGCCGCCGACGTCCCGAACCCGGTGGCGAGCCTGCCGGCGGGCACCTCGAAGACGCTCTACTACGTGTTCGTCGCCGACGATGACGACGACGAGGTCGGCAACTGCGACCACTCGACGATCTCGCAGGTCTTCCAGATGAAGGTGACCTCCGCGGGTCCACAGAACGCGCCGGTGTGCGCCACCTGCTCGAGCGACGCCCAGTGCGGCAACGGCGACCTCTGCGTCCGCATGGGCTCGCAGAGCGCGAGCTTCTGCCTGCAAACCTGCGACGCCGGTTGTCCGAGCGGCTACACCTGCTCGGTCGATCCGGTGTCGTCGGTCAACGGCGCGACCGGCAAGCAGTGCGTCCCGAACAGCGGGACCTGCGAGGCGCCCGCCGCCGCGTGCGTCGACGACACCAACGAGGAAGACGACTCGCGCTCCGCGGCGTCGGCGAACGCCACCGCGAACGGCCCGCTCCAGCCCGGCACGTTCGACTTCGTGTCCTGCCCGAAGGCCGTGCAGCCGCAGTCGGGTTCGAAGGCCGACGACGACTGGTTCCAGATCGTGGTCGCCGCCGACGCGAAGGTCGATCTCTGGCTCTACGGTGATGGCGCCAGCGACCTCGATTTTACGTTGTACCGCTCGAACGAGACCATCCTCTCGAAGTCGACCAGCCTCGAGGCCGACGAGAACATCGTCAAGTGCCTCACCGCCGGCACCTACTACGTCAAGGTCAACGGCTACGACGCGGCGCGCAGCGAGTACTTGCTCGACTACGTGTCGACCGCGCAGGCGTGCAACACGACCTGCGTCGACGACAGCCGCGAGGACGACGACACGTACAGCCAGGCGCGCCTGACGCCGACCTCGACGGGCAACAAGATCTGTCCCGGCGACGACGACTGGTACAAGGTGGCTGTTCAGAACGGCCAGAAGATCACCGTCACCATGACGTCGACCGCCGCCGGCGATCTCGACCTCCACCTGTACACGACCGAGACGTCCGAGAAGTTCCCGTGCGCACCGGGCAATAGCAGTGGTTGTTCGACCGCGAACGGCTCCGGCACCACCGCGAACGAACATCTCGAGTACATCGTGACCGGCTGCCCGGCGTCGGGCTGCACGCACTACGTCGTCGTTCGCGGCTACAACGGCGCCGAGAACACCGACTACGGCATCACGATCGGGGTGCAGTGATGCGCGGCATCGTCATCACGCTCGCGCTCGCCGGGTGCGCCACCTCGTCGGCGCCTGATCCGGGCCTCGAAGGTCTGGCGGTGTCGCGCGTCGCCCCCGACACGATCATCCCCGGCACCAAGGTTCGCGTCAGCGGCGCGTCGTTCGTCGAATCGCAATGGGGCAACGCCACGCTGCACCTCTCCGGCAACGGCGCCGACGTGCGGTGGCCGGCGACCTTCGTCGACTTCAGCACGCTGACCGTCGCCGTCGACGCGCAGATGATCAAGGACGTCGGGGTCGGCGCGTTCTCCGGCGACGCGGTGATCGAAGTGCTCGCCACCTCCGACGGCGAGACCTACGCGAGCGAGCCGATCACGGTCAGCCTCGAATTCGCCGAGAAGCTCGATCCCTCGGTCACCAAGCTCGACTCCGCGGGCGTCATCTTCGTCAACGACGAGCTCCAGATCGAAGGGCAGGGCTTCCTGCTCGGCGGTGACGAAGGCACCACGGTCGCGCATCTCGAGGGTTGCTTCACGCTCGACTCCGGCGGGGCGTGCGTGCCGATCGCGCCGCTCGATCTCGCGACCGAGGCCGTCGAGGATCTCTCGCGCTCCAAGATGACGTTCCCGTTCTCGCCGAAGGTCGCCGGCATCAAGCCCGGCACGTTCACGGGCCTCGTCACCATCGTCAACAAGCAGCCCTCGCAGTCGCCGAGCTCGGCGGATGCCGAGAACGTCTCGTACGATCTCGTGACCTCGGAGGTGTTCACCGTCGATCCGCCCGCCGCGAGCCTCGGCCAGTACGTGTTCATCAAGGGCGGCGGCTTCGTCGGCGGCGAGGCCGGTGCGCTCACCGAGCTCGAGCTCGACGGCACGTTCACCCGTACGAGCGGTGGTTCCGCACCGGTCTCGATGACGCTGATCCCCGAGTTCGTCGAGGGCCGCCTCGTTCGCTACGTGGTCAACACCGACGACGCGCTCGGCCAGGCACTCGACCTTCGCCAGGATACCGGCCAGTTCACCGGCACGATCACTCCGGTGGTCTCGTACGGTCCCGACACGGTGCGTGGCGTCTCCAAGCCGGCGAGCTTCGGTCTCGCGCCGGTCAAGCAGATCGTCTACCTCCAGTACCAGCCGTCGTATGTCGAGGGTCTGCGCGACTTCGGCCTCCGCGCGGTCGATCGCAAGATCCGCGACCGCATCCTCGAGGTCTGCAAGCGCACGTATCAGGGCATCAACATCGAGTTCCGCGAGGAGCCGCCCACCGACTTCGCGTTGTTCGAGAACGTCGAGCTGGTCGGCGTCGATCCCAACGGCACCGGCCTGTTCGGCTACGACAACTCGCCCGGCAAGGACAACGGCAACCTCCGCCTCTACGACCGGCTGGGCGGCGTCAACGCGCTGACCCAGCAGGACGGCTACGCGGGCTACGGCGGCGTGTTCATCCGATCGCTGATGGGCTTCTCGCAGCACCCGGGCAGCTTCGCGACGTCCGTCCCCGGCGCCGATCCGCTGTTCGATTCGATCTTCGACGGCTTCCGCTCCGACATCGGCACGCCGGTGAGCAGCGCGGATCTGTCCGGTGGACTCGCGCTGCTCGCCGACGGTGGCGGCTGCCCGGGCACCGATCGCAAGAGCAAGATCGAGTGTGCGGTGTTCGTCCTCGGCAACCTGATCGGCGGCACGCTGTCGCACGAGATCGGGCACTCGCTCGGGCTCGCGAACCCGTACATGGATGGTTTCCACAACGCGGGCGACGCACCGGCGCGCCTGATGGACGCCGGTGGCGACCGCCCGTTCACCGAACGCTCGGAGCTGCAGGGCACCGCGCCCGGCGTGTTCTGCGACGACGAATACGCGTACCTCCGTCAGGTCCTGCCGAGCGACAAACCCGCGCCGGACGTGCAACGGCCGGGCTGCTTCTAGGCTCGGCCGAGGTGGCCGAGACTCACTCCCCCGGATCGCCGACGAGCAGGCGCTCGACCAGCTCCTCGGCGACGGTGCTGACGCACGCCTGACGCGACAACGCGATGTCTCGCGAACCGCGCGTGGTGTCGACGGCCGCCGAGCCCGAGAGCAGGCTGATCGGATGATCGATCGTGGACGGGGGCTTCGCCACCCCGGCTGCGCTCCGCACCCAGAGCTTGAGCTCGCAGTACACGCGCGTGGTGTTGCCGTCGTGCTCGACCTTCATCTCGTCGACGGTGCCGTCGACATAGAAGCCGCCCGTCGGCGCCTCGGTGAGCTCGATCCGCCACGGCGAGCGCTCGGCCAGCTCGGCACGCACGGTCTCGCGCATGATGTCGCGATAGCTACCCGCGTCGAGCATCGGACCGACGGAGAGCACGCGACGATCGTCGGCGCTCGCGAGCTTCCTGCAGCCGCCTTGCTTCCACACCGGCCCCGATGACGCGACGGCGTGATCGCCGGAGCACAACGTGGCGAGCGAGAACGCGGAGGCCGCGATCGCGACCCCACACAGCCAGTACGCGACACCACCAGAGACGCGGTCGGCGAGGAACGGGCCCATGCTCCTACGATATCAGCGCAGCCCGGCATATGCTGCGCGAATGGCACGTCGCAAGGCGGGGGGCGGCAAGGCAGGCAACCCTCAGAAATCATCCGGGGTTCCGAGGGCCACGGCACTGCCCGCGCGGCCGCTCACGCCCGCCGCCCGGACCCGCGGCCGGGTCGAGGTCGGTGGTGGCCTCGCCCTGCTGATCGGCGGGATCGCGCTCGCGATGGCCGGCGACGGCGAGAACCTGCCGCTGTGGCGGTTCTTCGCGGTGCAGCTCCTCGGGATCGCCGGCGCGCTCGGCATCGCCGCCGGGGGATGCCGGCTCGACCCACGGCCCGAGGTCCCTCCCTCGGCCGACAAGCGGCGCTGGATCTACGGCGTGCTGGCGGCGGTGTTCGCGGTCGTCTACGGCCTGTTGATGTGGAAGGTGATCCCGAACCGGTTGCCGTCCGCGATGCTGCACCTCGCGACCGTCCCGGTGTTCACGCTGGTGATGGCGATCGGGACACTCTCGGGTGGGCGGTTCGGCTGGTGGCTCGCGGTGATCGGTGGATCGCTGGTGTTGCTGTCGACGATCGTGCTGATCGCGCGGATCCTCGCCTCGGCCGCGTTCCTCGCCGGCGTCTACGGCGCGTTCGGCAAGGCCGCGTCGACCTTCGCGCTGGTCTCGGTCGCGCTGATCATCGAGCTGGTCGGCATCCTTCCGATCTGCCAGGTGAAGTTCCTGATGTCGCGCCCGGGGCGCCGCACGTACGGCGTGTGACGAGCATGCTGGGAAGAAGGCGGACGTTGCTCCTGCTGGTGTGGACGCTGCCGAGCGTGCTGTTCCTCTCGGTCACGTGCATCACGTACAACGCGTATCGGATCCCGCCGCCGGATCGGATCGACGAGCCGACGCGGGTCGCGATCATCGAGACCCTGCGCGCCGGGCTCGAGCAGCGCCCCTCGACGGCCGCGCCGATCGCGGGCACCGTCCACGGTCCGATCGTCGTGACGCTGTGGGCGGGTGGCCGGTCGGTCGCCACCGTCGCGGATGACTCGACGGATCTCGCCACGGCCACCACGGCGCTCGCCGACAAGCTCCGCAAGCATCCGCAGCTCAAGCCGCTCGACACGCCGACGCGCACCAAGGCGCGGATCCAGGTCGACCTCGTCACCGGGACCGGCCCGCTCGGCGGCGACCACTGGTTGGCAGGCGGGCTCGCGGTGCCCGGCATCGCCGACATGCTCGCGATCAATCCCGGCGTCGAGGGCATCGGCGCGCGACTCGACGACAAGACCACGGTGCTGCTGCCGCACGAGCTGGTCGGCATGAAGCTGCTCGCCGCGAAGAAGCCGTCGCAGGCGCTCGCCGACTTCGCGATGGGCGTCGATCTCAACAAGATCCGCACGCTGATCGCGATCCGTGCGAACCGCCAGACGGGCATCACCAGTGACGTGTTGTTTCGCTTCCGCACCGACACCTTCGTCGAGCGACCCGCCGGTCAACGCCAGCTCGGACCGTTGCAGATCTATCGCGGCATTCCACAGGCACCGAAGCTGACCGCGGCGAGCCTCCGCGCCGCCGCGCTCGAGGGCGGCCGCTACCTCGTCGATCACCTGGCTCCGAACGGTCGCTACATCTACGAGCACGACGTCGGCACCGGCGTGCAGACCGATCCGAAGGGGCCGTCGTACTCGATGCCGCGCCACGCAGGCACCACGTACTTTCTGTCCGAGCTCTATCGGATCACCAAGGAGGAGTGGCTGCGCGAGCCGATCGAGCGCGCGTTCGCCCACCTCGCGGAGCTGATGGGCAACAAGAAGTGCGCGTCGAAGCTGCCCGATGGCACCGAGATCGATTGCGTGATGGATCGCCACGATAAGATCGCGACGCTCGGTTCGACGGCACTCTCGGTGGTCGCGCTCGCCGAGTACCAGCGCGCCACTGGCGACAAGCGCTACCTGCCGACCGCCACCAAGCTCGCCGCCTTCCTCCTGTGGATGCAGCGCGCCGACGGCTCGTTCCGCCATCGCTACGATCCCGTCAAGAAGCAGGCCGACGACGAAGCGCAGGATCTCTACTACTCCGGCGAGGCGGCCCTCGCGCTCGCGCGGATGCACACGGTGACCGGCGATGTACGCTACGCGAAGGGTGCGGAGGCCGCGCTCGATTGGTTGGTCGGCTGGTACGACTTCTTCATGTCGGGGTTCTTCTACGGCGAGGAGCACTGGACGTGCATCGCGTCGGAGGCCTCGTTCGCGTTCGCCAAGAACCCGGCGTACCGCGACTTCTGCCACGGCTATGGTGCGTTCCTCCGCCAGCAACAGCCCGAGGTCGGAGAGCACCCCGACGAGGACGACCTCGCAGGCGCGTACAACTTCACGCCATTCCTGATGCCGAGCAACACGCCGGCGGGCTCGCGCACCGAGGCGATGATCTCCGCGTACCTGCTCGGGCGTCACCACGACACGCCCGATCCCGAGGTCCACACGCAGATCCGGGCAGCGCTGCAGTACGTCCTCGGGCAGCAACTGCGGCCCGACAACGACTTCAACGTCGTCGGCACCGCCTACGGCGGCATCCCCGGTTCACCGATCGACCGCAACGTCCGCATCGACTTCGTGCAACACGTCTGCTCCGCGTTCATCCGGGCATCGGAGTTCATCGATAACCCCGACTAGTCGGCGCGGGTTGTGCGGAGAGTGAATCGATCGCCGGATTGATCGCGACCCGTCTGCTATGATGCGCGACGGTGTCTGAAGATAAGCGGACGAAGATCGGGACCGGCACGGTCAAGGCCGTGGTTGCGTCCTCGCCAACGCCGGCACCGATGGCGTCGAACGTCACCGAGTTCATGGATCCGGCGGCGCCCGCTCCCACGCCGGCACCTGCAACGCACCAGACCTCGTATCTGCCGCCCGCCACGCCGCAGACCGATCCGTTGATCGGCCAGATGCTCACCGGCCGCTATTTGATCCGCAAGAAGCTGGGCGAGGGCGGCATGGGCGCGGTGTATCTCGCGTCGCACCAGCTGCTCGAGAAGGACGTCGCGCTCAAGATCCTCCACAACGAGTTCGCGCGAAAGCCAGATCTGGTCGAGCGGTTCATCCAGGAAGCGAAGGCCGCCTCGCGGATTCGTCACGAGAACGTGATCGACATCAGCGACTTCGGCACCACGCCCGAAGGCCTGGTGTTCTTCGCGATGGAGCTCCTCAACGGCCACGATCTCCACGAGGAGATCGCGCGGGCGCGCCTCGCCGGTCAGCTGCTGCCATTCTCGCGCAGCAAGAAGATCTTTCTCCAGATCTGCAGCGCGCTGTCCGCGGCGCACGCGCGTGGCATCGTCCACCGCGATCTCAAGCCGGAGAACATCTACCTGATCGACTTCCTCGGCGAGGGCGACTTCGTCAAGCTGCTCGACTTCGGCATCGCGAAGCTGACCGAGGTCAACGAGGAGGGTCGCAAGCTGACCAAGACGGGCATGTTGTTCGGCACGCCCGAGTACATGTCGCCCGAGCAGGCGCGCGGCGAGAACGTCGATCACCGTGTCGACGTCTACGCGATGGGCTGCATCATGTTCCAGCTCGTCACCGGGCGCGTGCCGTTCGAGGCCGAGAACTTCATGGGTGTGCTGTCGATGCACCTCACCGAACCACCGCCGGAGATTCCGGCGGTCGTGTTCGAGCGCATCAGTGCGCCGCTCTCGCTCGCGTTCGTGATCGATCGCGCGCTGCACAAGAATCGCGACCAGCGCTACCAGACGATCGACGACCTGGCGAACGCGGTGCGCGAGGTCTGCGGCGATCCGATCATCGATCCGTCGAGTCGCAACACCGGCACGCAGACCGCGGTGCGTGCCGCCAGCGTGCCCGCCCCGGAACACACCACGCAAGCGCGCGCCACACCAGCGCCGGTCACGCCGGGAACGAACCCGCCGGGGACGAACCCGCCCGGAACGAACCCGCCGGATACCCGCCTGCGCACGCAGTGGACCGGCAGCCTGCAGGTCCCCACCGAGGAGGTCTCGGCGCCCGCGCGGAGGTCGAAGCTCCCGTTGATCATCGGTGGCCTCCTCGTGGCCGGTGCCGCGGCGGCCGCGGTGTTCTTCGCGACCCGCGGTCCGAAAGCGGATCCTGGAACGAACGTGCCTAGCGCGAGCGGGCCGTCCGGTTCACAGGTCGTGCTCCAGCCGCCGCCACCCGATGCGGCGACGGTGGCACCGCCCGTGACGCTGCCGGATCAAGCGGAGATCACGCTCGATACCGATCCATCCGGCGCCGATATCGTCGACGTGATGACCAAAGAGTCGCGTGGCACGACGCCGAGAACCTTCAAGGTCACCGGCTCCAATAGCCCGCGGCAATTCCGGCTGGTGAAGCAGGGCTACAAGTCGCTCGTCATCGAGCTGGTGCCGAACAAAGAGAAGCTGACGCCGTTCAAAGAGAAGCTCGAGAAGGGCACGGGCTCGACGACGGTCGTCCACAGCGGATCCAACACCCCCGGACCGGGTTCGAGCAAGCTTCCCGGCATCGGCACCGGCTCGGCGGTCGTGGTCAAGCCCCCCGATCCGACACCCGGCAGTGGCACGGGCTCGGCGGTCACGGTCAAGCCGCCACCGGATCCGGTGGATTGCGACGAGCCGGGCGCCTGCATCAAGACCAACCTCGTCAAGAAGTGCGCGGCGAAGACCGACTGTCCGACCGGCCTGGATTGCATCGATGGCACGTGCAAGTGAAGCGCTGCCGGTAACCGGTGGGCGTGCGCGCGTCGGCGAGGTCGAGCTCGCCTACGATCTGTTCGGCACCACGGGCAAGCCCTTGATCCTGATCATGGGCATCGGTGCTCAGCGCATGATGTGGAGCGACGAGCTGTGCGCGCAGTTCGTCGCCGCGGGCTTCAAGGTCGCGCGCTTCGATCATCGCGACATCGGCGAATCGTCGAAGCTCGATCACGCCGCCGTGCCTCGCCCGGGTAGCTCGCTGGTGCGGCGGATGCTGAACCTTCACGTCGATGCGCCGTACACGCTCTCCGATATGGCCTCGGACGTCGCCGGCCTGATCGAGCACCTCGGCTGGGGCTCGGCGCACATCGTCGGCACCTCGCTCGGCGGCATGGTCGCGCAGCACCTCGCGATCGAGCACCCCGATCGCGTTCGCTCGCTGACGTCGATCATGTCGACGCCCGGTGGTCGCCGCTACCTGCCGCAGCCGAAGGCGCTCGGGGCGCTGTTCCGCAAGCCGCCGAAGACTGCGGAGGAAGCCGGCGAGCACCTGGTCAAGGTGTTCGAGACGATCGGCAGCAAGGCGTGGCCGCGCGACAAGGATCGCGAGCGGATCCGTGCCGCCGGCGAGCTGTCGTACGCGCGCGGCATGAATCCGCGGGGCTTCCTCCGTCACTTCGGTGCGGTGCTGGCCGCGTACGATCGCCGTCCGAAGCTGCGCGAGGTCACGGTGCCGACGCTGATCGTCCACGGCTCGGTGGATCCGATGTTCCCGCTGTCGGCGGGTCGCGCGATGACGAAGCTGATGCCGGACGCGACGTGGCTGCCGATCGCCGGCATGGGCCACGACTTACCGATTCCGTTGTGGCCGACGCTGGTCCGTGCGATCGCGCGGCTTGCAGAGCGCGCCGATGCGCGTGCTACGGTCTGAGCCCTGCGCGAGTGGCGGAATGGCATACGCGGGAGTCTTAAAAATTCCTGCCCTTACGGGCTTACGGGTTCGACCCCCGTCTCGCGCACTAAACGTTTTCGTCGCTGTTGGTTGAGACCTCGGTGGGTTGGTTGGAGCGAGTGGCAGTTCGGGCAGAGGACACGAAGGTTCTCTAGTCGATTGTTCTTCGTGTCGCCGTCCTTGTGATCGAGCTCGACGGGGATGCGACCGTCGGCCGCTCGTTCAGCCCACCCGCACAGTTCGCATCGAGGCTCCTTGAGCCCTGCATGGAAGAGGCGCTTCTTGAGCGCGTAGCTCTGGGTCGGGCGGCCGGCGACAAGGACCTGTTCGAGCGGAAGCGTGTATCGGGGCGTGAACTTCAGGCCCGCATTCCACCCCATGCCCTTGAAGTGGGAGGTGTCGATCGCGAGGTCCGCGATTCGTTGCTTCACCTGGACGTAGTTGCCACCAGCAGGGACGAGTCCGAGCTTCTTGATCGTCGACGCCACCGAGAACGAGGCAGCGACTGCATTCCTTAGATCGTCATCGGTCCATCGACGCGGCCGGCGAGTCGTGCGCGATCTCATGTGCAACTCTTAGCGAGCCACTCTGACAATCGAGGTGCGTGCATGCGAATCGCGCTGTCCGGCATGCGGACACGCCTAGTCGTTCGTGGTGAGCAGGCCCTTCGCATGGCGGCACGCATTCCACGCCCGCGTGTTGCCGATGTAGCTCGGAGACTTCGATGTCTCGCAGGGCAGTTCGCGCACGTCGATCTCGTGCATCCGCGCGCGGCCGCCGCCGAGGTAGTCGTGCGCGCGATCGACGGGCTGATTGCCGAGGTAGTTCGGGTAGAGATGGCGATCGTAGCCGGGCGGGGTGCCGAGGTGCGCCCAGCAGTTCCGATCGCTGTTGCCGAGGTAGCTCGGATAGAGATGCCGCTCGCAGACGCGGCCCGCGAAGAAGGGATCGACGACGACCATGGTGTCGACCTCGTCCTTCGTCGCCTCGCGATGCTCGAGCTGGTTCCAGATCAGCAGGGTGAGCACACGGACAACCGCAGATCGCATGGATGACCTTGCTGCTCGTGAGAGCGGTGGGCCGGCACCGAGCGCTGCAACTGGAGGCCGAGGGCCGACATTCTAGGGCCCGGTCAAAAGTGTCACCGGAACGCTTTTCGAGGCGGGGCAAGGGGTTGTGTATGATCGCCTCCCATGTCCGAGGCGACGGCTCCACTCGTGTACCGCTGCACGATCTGTCATGCGGTGTACACGGCGGGCGAGCGGTTCTGCCCCCTCGACGCCGGACCGATCAAACCGGAGGACCAGCACACGGATCCTCGGATCGGCAAGACGATCGACGGCCGCTACTTCATCCGCCGCCTGATCGGGCGCGGCGGGATGGGGGCGGTCTACGAAGCGGACCACGTCGGCCTCGACAAGCGCGTCGCCGTGAAGTTCCTGTCGATCAACAAGACCGATCGCGACGCGCTCGCGCGGTTTCGTCGCGAGGCGAAGATCGCGAGTCGGATCGTCCACGAGCACGTCGTCCACATCTACGACGTCGGTACCGCGGACGCGGACACCGACTTCATCGTGATGGAGTACCTCGAGGGCAGGGACCTCGCGGTCACGCTGCGCGAGCTCGGCCCGCTGAGCGCGATGCGGACGGTGTCGATCATCCGCAAGGTGCTGCGCGGGCTGCGCGCGATCCACCTGGCGGGCATCGTCCACCGCGACATCAAGCCGGCGAACATCCTGATCGCGACGCGCGACGAGGATCGCGACTTCGTCAAGATCATGGACTTCGGGATCAGCAAGCCGATCCACGGCGGCACGATCACGAACACCGGCGCGATCATCGGCACGCCCGAGTACATGTCGCCCGAGCAGCTGCTCGGCGAGGACATCGATCCGCGCGCGGATCTCTACGCCGTCGGCATCATGACGTACCGGATGTTGACCGGGAAGCTGCCGTTCATGACGGAGACGTTCGATCGCGCGGCGGCGGCGAACCCGTACGTGCCGGTGCCGTCACTCGCGGGGCACCAGCCCGCGCTCCCGCGCGAGCTGATCCACGCGGTCGAGAAGGCGACGTCGAAGCTGCGTAGCGATCGGTTCGCCGACGCGCAGGCCTTCCTCACCGCGCTCGAGGCGATCCAGACGCCGTCGCACGCGATCGAGCCGCGCGAACAGACCGCGCGCACCAAGAGCGAGCGGATCGAGCTCGCGGGCGCCGACACCGTGTTCGCCGAGGCCACGCCGGCGCCGATCGGTCACGAGGAGCCGACGGTCGCCGAGGAGCCCGTCGCGAGGAGGGAGACCGGCTCTCCCACGTCACCCGCGACCGGTCCACGACCGGCGCATGTCGCGAACACGGTGCAGGAGCAGGCCCCGAAGGCGAGGCTCGCACTGTGGCTCGCGCTCGCGGTCGTGCTCGCCGTCGGCCTCGTCACGACGGTGTTGCTGGTGACCCGCAGGGGAGTAGATCAAGCGCAATCGATCGCCGAAGCGCCGGCACCCACGCCGAAACCCACCGGTGGCCCGCCGAGCGCGACGCCGTCGAGTAAAGATCAGGTCGCCGCGGCGCTGCAGCGTGCGCGCGAGGCCGACGGCAAGGGCGAGCTCGACGACGCACTCGCCGCGTATCAGTCCGCGTACACGATCGATCCGAGCCCCGAGACCACCTATGCGATCGCCGAGCTACACGAACGGCTCGGCCACAAGGAGGACGCCGTGCGGTTCTACGAGCGCTACCTGATGGCCGCGAAGGACGCACCGAATCGCGACACCGTCACCAGGAAGCTCGCGGCACTCCAGAGCACGGCGAAGCCAACCACGGTCGTGCACACCACCCCGCCACCCGCGGCGATCCCGAACCGCGACACCCTGCTGCGCCCGTGTCACTGCATCCCGCAGGATCGCCGCGACACCGTGTCGATGTGCGCGAAGAAGGGCCCGTCGATGTGCAAGTGCATGCTGGCCGACAACTCCGGCAACGCGTTGTGCCCGATGCCGGTCGTCAAGTGCGCCGCGTGCCCCGACGGCTCCGACACCTGCAAGCGCGAGTTCTGCAACTCGTCGGGCTTCGAGTGCCCGGACCACAGCTACAACAAGCAGCGCAAGCCCGGCACGCACGGCGCAGCCTGCGGTGGCTTCGCCGACTGGACGGCAGACCCGAACAAGCTCGCCGGCACGCTCGACTGCGATCACTGCGACGACGTGCCCGAGCCGCGGCAGTTCAAGGGCCACGAGGGCGACGCGTGCGTCGGCTACTACCGGTCGACGGGAGAGCAGCTCAAGGGCTGGTTGATCTGCTACTGACCACGTGCGCGAGGAGCTCGCCGGCGAGGTAGTGCGTTCCGGACGGCGGCGAGCGCTTGCCGTGCCGCAGGTACGTGTTGACCGTCGCGCCCTCGCGATCGCGGCGCAGGGTGGGGCGCGCCGCATCGACGAAGCCGCGCCGCACCACGCCACCGGCGAGGTAGATCATCTCGATCACGTTACGTGCATCGCAGGCGATCACGATCGCGATCAGATCCGACGCGTCATCGCTGTGCGTGCGATCGAAGACGAGAAGATCGCCCGGCTCGGGTAGCTCGCCGGCGCCATGGAGGCGGTGCGTCTGCTCGGCCCACGCGATCAGCTCGGCGGCCGTGGTCGCGGGGCTGCGCAGCCCGAGCTCGTGGGCCCACGCGAGCGTCACCGCGAACGGCTCGGCCTTCTCGCGACGCCCGACGAGATCGTGCAGATCGACCGGCGTCTTGACGCGCGGTGGTGCCGGCTGCGCCTTGTGCATGGCAGGAAGCCGGTCGAGGGCGGACCTCCCGACCGCCGCCGCGGCGGCAGCCGACGCCCTCGGCTTGTCCTCGCGAGGCATCGGATCGTGATTCGAAGGCGCGACTTGCAAGCGCTCGCCCGGGAGCTCCGGCGGCGGCACCGAGGCCATCCCGAGCATCGGGGACCCGAACCGCACCGGCTCGCGGCCCGCGCAGGCGGCCAGGGTGACGGCCAGGAGCAAGCGCATGCACCCTAGTTAACTGCGGCAGTTCGCCGGGGGCAACGATCGGGCAGAGCCCCGGGTTCGGCACGTGCTAAAGAGCCGACGTGACGCGGTACGAGTTCTTCCGGAAGCGCATCGCCCCGGTGCTTTTCCTCTGCGTGGTCGGGCTGATCGCCTACGACGCCTGCAGCAAGCACGAGCGAACCCACGCCACGATCGTGCTCGATCTGGGCGGGGTCTCTGACGTCCGCGAGGTCAACGCCGAGCTGTTCAGCGGCGGTGACTCGATCGCGACGTTCCAGCGCACGGCCCCTCCGGGCGCCGGCATCGGGCCATGCCGGTTCGAGACCGCGCTGCCCGACGAGGTCGCCGAGCTGCGGATCGATGTTCGACTGCCGACCAAGACGGTCTCGTTGACCAAGACCATCCGGCCGATCGAGGGCTCGGTAACGACCGTGCCGCTCGGGGTCGAGCTCCAGCGCTAGGCTAGCTACTGCATCGCGCCGGGACGCGCGAACTTCGAGACCGACTTCGCAGGCGCCCTCGGGATCGGGTGCGCGGCCTTCTGCGCCGCCGGCGTCGCCGGGGCCTGGATCTGGGCCGCGGACTCGAACTTCTCGATCACGAGCGCGTTCATCGACCACGCGAGGCAGTCGTTCTGCGACGAGATCGTCGTGACCACTTCCGTCGAGCCCGCCTGGACGAGCGCGGTGGCGTCGTCGACCCGCGTGTCCCACAGGGGACCATCGCTGCCGAAGAAGGGGTTGCCGTTACCGAACTCGGTGTTCTGGATCAGCAGCGTCTCGGGGAACGTCTGCCCATCGGCGACCAGGTTGAACACCCGCACGTTGTCCGGGTTCGAGGCGAGCGAGAAGCCGCCGAACGTGGCGGTGGCCGACGTCGCACCACCACCCACGAAGCCGACGGCGCCCTCGCTGATCTTCACGAAGTTGTCGCGCGTGTCCGCCGGGTCCTGATAGATCACGACCAAGCTGCCGCCCTGACCGTCCGGGCTGAAGTCGGTCGTCGAGAGGATGTCGCGGACCGTGTAGGTCTTGTTGCCGCTTACCAGCGACGTGACGTCGGCGCGATACATGAAGTTGTTGCCGATGCCCCAGCAGGTGTCCTGGGCCTGCCCGATCTCGGCACCCTGGATCACGGTGCCTTCGAACGTCACACTCGGAAACGGCGCGCCGATCACGGCCCAGTAATAGAACGCCTTGTGGATCGTGGCGCCTGCCGGGAGGCCTGCAATCGTGACGTCGCCGTCCGCCTTGACGACCTTGTCCTCGCGGCCCGACCAGGCCTTGCCGGCTGCGACGATGTTTCCACCGATCAGGGTCTCGCTGATCGTCGGGAAGATGCCGTCGCACGCATCGCCGATCCCGTCGCCGTCGCCGTCGATCTGGTCGAGGTTCGAGACGCTCGGGCAGTTGTCGCTCGGATCGAGGACGCCGTCCCCGTCATCGTCGTCGTCGCAGGCGTTGCCGAGCGCGTCGGTATCGGTATCGGTCTGATCGGAGTTCGGGACGAGCGCGCAGTTGTCGTCCGCGTCGGGCACGCTGTCGTTGTCATCGTCGTCGTCACAGGCATTCCCTACGCCATCGCTGTCGGTGTCCGTCTGGTCCTCGTTCGCGTCCACCGGGCAGTTGTCACCCTCATCGCCGATCCCGTCGTTGTCGTCATCGCTATCGCAGACATCGCCGAGCTCGTCTTGGTCGAGGTTCTCTTGGCCGACGTTGGCGTCGAGCGGGCAGTTGTCGTCGCCGTTCAGGACCGTATCGTTGTCGAGATCGGTGTCGCAGGCGTCGCCGTCGGTGTCCCCGTCGCCGTTCGCCTGATCGCTGTTGGAGACTGTCGGGCAGTTATCGTCGACGTCGAGGATCGTGTCGTCGTCGTCATCGTCGTCGCACGCGTCGCCGTTGCCGTCCTGGTCGCTGTTGAGCTGCTCCTGGTTCACGACCAGCGGACAGTTGTCGCTGGCGTCGAGGATCGTGTCGTTATCGTCGTCGGCATCACAGGCATCGCCCTCGGCGTCGCCGTCGGTGTTCACCTGATCGACGTTCGCGACACCCGGGCAGTTATCCGAGTCGTCGGCCACCTTGTCGCCGTCGGCATCGCCATCACAGGCGTCGCCGTCGGCATCGCTGTCACCGTTCGCCTGATCGGGGTTCGCGACGATGGGGCAGTTATCGGCGCCATCGACGATGCCGTCGTTGTCGTCGTCCGTGTCGCAGGCGTCGCCCTCGGCATCGCCGTCGGTGTTCACCTGATCCGCGTTCGCGTCGTCCGGGCAGTTGTCGAGGCTATCGAGGATGCCGTCGGCATCGCGATCCTCGAGCGTCGGCCCATCCGGCAACTCGTTGATCCCGTCGTCGCCGCAGCCAATTCCGAATGCGATCAGACAGATCGCTCCAAGGTGCCCTAGTTTACGCATGGTCGCCAGGATCCCCAGAACGCCGGGCGGATGCAACGGTCTCGAACGGCAACCGTGTGTTACACCGCGCGGGTGCGGACGCTTCGCCTCGTCGAGGTTCGAGTCGGGCGCGATCACATCGCCGCCAGGTGTGCGATCGACGACGCCGAGTTTCACTTCACGATCTGGTACGACGACGTCGATCTGCGCACCGCCGATCCCGTGGTGATGGAGCGACTCGCCGTCCACGTCGCGCTGTTCCAGATCAATACGGTGGCGAGCTTGCGACCCGACGCGATCGAGCTCGGCCGCTACGCGCATCACGCGACGCCTCGGCTGGTGGAGCTGTGGACGACGGTGTTTCGCCACGTCTGGGCGCAGTGGCGGTGGGAGCACGACCTGCCGGACTACACCGGGCCGCGCTTCCTCGACGCCGCGGGGACCGCGCCGCCGAGCCCGCTCCACACGCCGGCGGGGCCGGTCGAGCTCCTCGCGTTCTGCGGTGGCGGCAAGGATAGCCTGGTGGCGGCCAAGCTCCTCGAGCGCGCGGGCCTGACGTTCGCCACGCTCGGCTACTCGCACTCGATCTATGGTGCCGCGCCCGCCCAGCACGCGCTGCTCGAGCGCGTCGCCGCCGGGACCGCGCGCTCTCGCCGCGAGCGGCAATGGATCTACGACGATTTCATGGACGCCCCGATCGCGACGCTGCGTCCCTCCCTCGGCATCAAGAGCATCCTCGCGGCCGAGACCCCGGCCTCGGTGTTCGCCGCGCTGCCGCTCGCCCTGGTGCGTGGCTATCGCGGGCTGGTCGTCGCGCACGAGCACAGCGCGAACTCCGCGAACCTCGTCTGGGACAAGACCGGTGAGGGCGTCAATCACCAGTGGGGGAAGGGTTGGGAGGCCGAGCAGCTGCTCGATCGCTACGTGCGCAGCGAGCTGCTCGCCGACGTCCGCTACTTCAGCGTGCTGCAGCCGGTGCACGACGAGGTGATCTTCGAGCTGCTCTCCCGCGATGCCGAGCTCGCGCCGCTGACGCACTCGTGCAACCTCGTGAAGCCGTGGTGCGGCGCGTGCGCGAAGTGCGTCTACGTCTGGCTGCAAATGTCGGCGCACCTGCCGCCCGCGATCGTCGATGCGACGTTCGGCGCGGATCTCGGCGAGCGCGCGATCAACGATGGTTGGCTCCGTCAATTGCTCGGGCTCGCCGACCACACGCCGTTCGAGTGCGTCGGCAGTGCGCCCGAGGCTCGTCTCGCGCTCGCGCTGATCGAACGCCAGCGCCCGCTGGGGCCTCGGCTCGCCGCACTCGCCGCAGAAGTCGGGCCGATCGACATCCCGGCGATCGCCGCGCTGCTCGTCACCGTCGATCTCGCGCACAACATGCCGGCCTACGTCGCCGACAAGATCCTGCCTCAGCTACTCGACGCTGCGGCCACGGCGCGGCGCCGTCTCGGCTAGCCAGAGTCGCATTCGACCGTGCGGATCCGCGAACACGTCGCGGACCTGCCAACCGGCACCCGCGAGCAGCGCTCCGAGCGCAGCGGGCGTGTGCTTGTAGCAGTGCTCGGTGACGATCGCTTCGTCGGCGGCAAAGCTGATCTTCCAAGCTCCGACCCTCACGGTCTGGTCGCGACGACTGACGAGGTGCATCTCGACGCGCGACCGTCCCGCGTTCCACACCGCGCGATGCGTGAAGGCCTCGAGATCGAACGTCGCCGCATGCGTGCGGTTGAGGTGCGCGAGGATGTTGAGGTCGAACGCGGCCGTGACGCCTTCCGGGTCGTCGTACGCGCGCAGCAGCGCTTCGCGGTCCGCATTCGAATCGGCGCCGAGCAGCAGCATCGCGTTCGGTCCCGCGACCTCGCCGAGCCGCGCGAGGAAGCGCCGCGCCGCATCGGGCTCGAAGTTGCCGATCGTCGAGCCCGGGAAGAACACCAGCGTGCGCGCCACTGCCGCCGGCGCCGGTGGCACGACGAGCGCGCCGGTGTAGTCGCCGCACACGGGCTGGACGATCAGGCCGGGGAACTTCGCACGCAGCGCGACCGCGGTGTGCACGAGCTGCTCGCCGCTGACGTCGATCGGCACGTAGCCCACCGGACGATCGAGGGCCGCGAGCAGGAGCTGGGTCTTGATCCCTTCGCCGCTACCCGGCTCGATCACGCGGGCGCTCGGGCCGACCGCGGTCGCGATCGCGGGCAGGTTCGTCTCGAGCAGCGCGACCTCCGTGCGGGTGGGGTAGTACGCGTCGAGCGTGCAGATCTGCTCGAACAGCTCGGCGCCACGCGCGTCGTACAGCAGCTTGCAGGGCAGGTGCTTGTCGCGGGCGAGCAGACCTTCGAGGACTTCGTCGAGCTGCTGGGGGGCGAGGGCGGGCTTCATCGGATCTCCAGGTCACGAGCCAGGCGGGCGCCGGTCATCTGCCAGCGCGCCGAGGGTGGGAAGAAGTTGCGATACGACGGCCGCGCGTGGCCGACCGGGGTGAAGCACGACGAGCCTCGCAGCACCTGCTGGCCCGACATGAACTTGCCGTTGTACTCGCCGAGCGCACCGGCGAGTGGACGGTAGCCGGGATACGCGGAGTAGCTCGACGAGGTCCATTCCCAGACCTCGCCGATCGCACCCGAGTCCGACGGGTGCAGGCGCGCGTGCGTGGTGGGCTGTGATCTGGGCTCGCCCGCCGCGATCTCCCACTCGGCCTCGGTGGGCAGCCGCGCGCCGAGCCACCGCGCGATCGCGTCGGCCTCGTAGTAGCTGAGGTGGCAGGCGGTCTCGGCGGGATCGATCGCACGCAGGCCCGCAAGGTCGTAGTGCGCATCGCCCTCCCAGTACAGCGGCGCTTGCCAGTGCTCGGCTTGCACGAGCGCCCAGCCATCCGACAACCAGTGTCGGGGATCGCGATAGCCACCGTCGGCGATGAACGCCTGCACCTCCGCATTCGCGATCGCTCGACTCGCGATCGCGAACGGCTCGACCAGCGCGCGGTGGCGTGGTCGCTCGTTGTCGAAGGCGAACCCGGCCGCCGGTGCGCCGATCTCGAAGACCCCACCCGCATGCTCGCGCCAGGTGTGCGCTGCGAGGACGCCCGGCGGCCGCGGCAGATCCTCGCGGTAGGCCGGCCGCAGCGGCTGCGTCCCGAGCACGTATTTGACGTCGGTGAGGATCAGTTCCTGATGCTGTTGCTCGTGATGCAGCCCGAGCTCGAGGCGATCGAGCGCGGCGGCATCGAGCTGGTTCTCGACCACCGCGTGCAGCACGCGGCGATCGACCTCGCGGCGATACGCCTGCACGCGGTCGAGCGTGGGCCGGCTGAGCATCCCGCGCCGGCTGCGCTGCACGCGCGCGCCGAGGGTCTCGTAGTAGCTGTTGAACAGGAACGCGAACGCGGGATCGAACACGCCATCGCCGAGCACCAGCGTCTCGAAGAACCACGCGGTGTGGCCGAGGTGCCACTTCGTCGGGCTGGCATCCGGCATCGGCTGGACGAGCTGATCCTCGACCGCGAGCGGCGCGCAGAGCTCGCGCGTGTGGTGACGCACCGCCTCGAACCGGCGAGCGAGCTCTGGCGATGTCGAGTCCATACCGTTGTCTCCTCCAACCATTGCCTGCGCCGCTAGCTGATTCGGCGTACCTGACCCATCTATCAGGACTGATGCCTGTCAGCTTTGGAGGTTACGCTCGAAGGCACAGAAGTTACGGGCTCGTGGCGTGCCCACCGGCCACGTCGTGGCACGCGGGCACACCCTCGAGCAACCACGCCGCGGCGGCTGCGGGGTCGCGCTTGTCGGTCGCGCGATCGACCATCTCGTTCGCCTTCCGCATCCGCTCGACGGTGATCGCCATCCGGAGCGGCGCGAGCGCGCAGATCACCCGAGGATCGTCGGCGATGCGTGATGCGAGGAGGATCATCGCGTCGTACGGAGGCAGCGCGTGCGCCGAGTCGGCGAGCGTGACGAGGTCGTTCGTCGCGATCCGGCCGTCGCTCGAGAACGCCGAGATCACGTCGACCTCGCCACGCGCGACCGCGTCGTAGAGCAGCGTGGGATCGAACGTCGCGGTCCGGCTGAAGCGCAGATCGTAGGTCGTCCGCACGGCGGCCCATTCGCCGCGACCGAACCACTCGTAGTCTCCGCCGAGGGTCAGCCGCGGTGCGTGCGCTGCGAGATCGCGAATCGAGCGAACCCCGAGCGACTCGGCCACCGAGCGCTTGATCGCGAGTGCATACGCATTCTCGAACCCGAGCGGTCCGAGGCTGCGGATCTGATGCTCGTGTGCGAGCCAGGCCTCGACCTCCGCCAGGATCTGCCAGCGCGGCGCCGTCGACTGCCGCGTCATGTGATTCACCCAGATCGTGCCCGAATAGTCCGCGTACGCATCGATGTCGCCGAGGCGCAACGCATCGAACACGACGGTGGAGCCGAGACTCTGCACCACCTCGACGGCGATCCCCACCGCCTCGAGCCGCGCCCGCATGACCTCGACGAGGATGTACTGCTCGGTGAAGGTCTTCGCACCGAGTCGCACCGTGGCGACGCCCGCGCGAACGTTCGCAGGCTCGGCCATGGCGCGTTGTGCGCCGGCGACAGGAACCACCACCACGCGCGGCAGGATCACGAGCACGAGCACGACGAGGAGCGAGATCGCGGCGACCGGCACCCAGCGACGCTTGGTTCGCGGTGACAGCGCGCGCTCGGCTCCGGCGAGGATCGTGTCGAGCGCGATCGCGAGTGCAGCGGCGGCCGTGACACCCGCGAGCAGCATCGGCCAGTTACGCGTCTGCAGCCCGGCGAAGATGTAGTTGCCGAGGCACGCCTGACCGACGGGCGTCGCGAGCGTCGCCGCCCCCACCGTCCACACGGTCGCGGTGCGAATCCCCGCGACGATCACCGGCGCTGCGAGCGGCACCTGGACCTGGCGCAAGATCTGGCCGCGCGACATCCCCATCCCACGCGCGGCTTCGAGCACGGCGGGGTCGACCCCATCGAGCCCGACGATCGTGTTGCGCAGGATCGGCAGCAGCGCATACAGCGTCAGCGCGATCACCGCCGGCGGGAAGCCGAACGGTGAGAGCCCGATGCCGAGCCCATCGGTCTCGGCGACGAGCGGCACCATCAACGCGAGCAGCGCGAGTCCGGGAATCGTCTGCACGACGCCCGCGATCGTCATGATCGAGAACCGCAGCCGCGGCCGTCCGGAGACCGCGATCGCGAGCGGGATGCCGACGGCGATCGCCGCAGCGAGTGCGATCAGCACCAGCCAGAGATGGCTCGCGAGCAGCGGCGGCAGGCCGCGGACGAGCTCGCTCACGAGGACACGCGCGCGATCGCTTCCGCCTGATGCCGCGCCATCCCGATCAACTCGGCGACGTAGTCATCCGCCGGGCTCGTCATCAGCTCCGCGGGCGTGCCGACCTGCCGGAGCTCGCTGCGATACATCACCGCGATCCGATCAGCCAACGTGAGCGCTTCGACGATGTCGTGGGTGACCATGATCGTGGTCAGCGCGAGCTCGCGATGAATCCGCTGGAGCTCTCGCTGCAGCGTGACGCGGGTGATCGGATCGAGCGCGCCGAACGGCTCGTCGAGCAGCAGGAGCTTGGGCTTCGCGGCGAGTGCGCGCGCCACCCCGACGCGCTGCCGCTGCCCGCCCGACAGCTCGTGGGGATAGCGCTCGCGGTAGTCGGTGGCGAGCCCGACCATCGCGAGCAAGTCGTCGACACGCGCGCGCGTCGCGTCGACGGTCCACCCGAGCAAGCGAGGCACGGTCGCGATGTTGTCGGCGACCGTGCGATGCGGGAACAGCCCGGCTTGCTGGATCACGTAGCCGATCGATCGCCGCAACTCGACCGGATCGATCGCGCGGATGTCCTTGCCATCGACGCGGACCTCGCCGCTGTCGGGCTCGATCAACCGGTTGACCATCTTGACGAGCGTGGTCTTGCCGCTGCCCGATTCGCCGAGCACCGCGACGAGCTCGCCGGCCGCGATCGCGAGCGTCACCTTCCGTACCGCCCAGTGGGCGCCGTATCGCTTGGAGACTCCCTCGAACGCGATCACGACGTCCGGTAGTGTTGATGCGAACGCGGGTGCACATCAAGGTGCACGTCCTACATCGTCTGTGCGACTGGGGCGCGCGTCCGCACGAGACGGTCTGGTGTCACCAGCCACGTCGGTGAATGGCGATTCCGTGGGCTCTGCGCGCAGCGATCACCCCGGACTTGCTGGTACACGGTTGGCAGGTCCAACCAGGCATGCTCATCCGGGGAGCGATCCAGGACCGCCTCTGGGGCAAGACGCTCGGCGCACTGTGCCGCCGTGCGGTCACTGGCCAGCTCGAGATCCGCTCCGGATCCGACAGCTACAAGGTCGTCTTCGACGGTGGTCACGTCGTCGCGGCCTCTGCACCCGGTAGCGCTACCACGCTGCTCGGCGTCGCCTTCGGGCAGGAGCTGCTCGACGTCACGCAGGTCGCCGAGCTCGAGATGTTGCCGCTCGAGGATCGCGAGGCCGCGCTCGCGAACGTGCTGCCCGCCGAGCAGGTGTTGCGGCTCCGCCGGCAGGCGATCGCCGGTGCCGCCACGCGCACGTTCGCGTTGCTCGAGGGCGACTTCGAGTTCATCGCCGAGGTCACGCTGCCGGTCGTCCCCGGCACCGCGATGCACGTCGGCGGGCTGATCTATCACGGCGTGCTCGCACACCTCGACGACGACCGGCTCGCCTCGATCCTCCAGGAGCTCGGCACCAGCTTTCGCTCCATCGCCGAAGGCATTCCCGATCTCCCGTACTTCGGCTTCGGTGAATCCGAGCTGGGCGTCGTGCGCGCGCTCGTCGACGGCATCTCGCTCGCCCAGCTCGCACACTTGCCGGCCACCGAACGCCGGATCGCGAGCGCCATCGTCTACACGCTCGCCTCGCTCGGCGCGCTGTCCTGCGAAGCCGCCTCCACCCCGCCACGCGTCGCCCGCGGCACCAAGGATCCCACGCCGCCCGGTCCGGCGATCGCGCGCACGCGCAGTGGCGGCATCCATCCGCGCTCGTCCGCCCCCTCGATCCCGCCCGCCGGAACGCCGCAGTCGTTCGTACCGCGGAATCCCGCCGCCGCAGCCGACGACGGTCCGGTTGCACGCACGCCCACGCCACCGGCCTTCGCGCCGCGGGCCTCGTCCTCGCTGTCCATCCCCCCTCGCCAGGAGCCAGCCGAGGACGCCGCCACGCTCTACAAGAAGGGGCAGGCGGCGCTTCGTGACAGCCGGCTCGAGGACGCGGTGCTCGCACTCACCCGTGCGAGCGAGCTCGCGCCCGAGGATCTCGAGGTCAAGGCCGCGCTCGCGTGGGCGCGGTTCTGCGCCGCTGCCAACAAGCCCGCGGCCGCCGATGCCGCGCGCCAGATCCTCGGTCAGGTCGCGCACAAGCACGAGCGTCCGGTCCTCGCGCACTATTACCTCGGGATGGTCGAGCGGATCATCGGTCGCAACGCAGCGGCGCTCGCGCATTTTCACGAGGTGCTCGAGCTCGACCCGGCGCATCGCGAAGCGAGCACGGAGCTGCGCTTCCTGTCGCGTAGCAGCGGCCCGATCAAGCGCTAGAAACGTGCGGTGACCGCCGCCGACCATCCGCCGTCGCGATTCGGCGCGATCGCGATGTTCTTCGTGTCCGTCGCGTAGCTCGGAGCGGCGAAGTAGATCACGACGGCCGTGATCGCAGCAGCACCCGTGATGCCCAACTGATGTTGATCAGATGCTGATCACGCTCGACCTTGTCGGCCTCCTTCTGCGTCGCGTCCGGGTTGGTGTCGAGCGAAGCGCTCCTCGAGCTCGGGCAGTTGAAGGAGGACCACGACAGCATCTCCGCGTCAGCTAGCGCTGCCAGGGAATGTCGAGGAGTGGGATCTCGAGCGCGAGCTTCGTGGGTCGCAGGGTGTCGCCGTCGCGCAGGATCTCGACGTTGCGATAGCCGGACGGCGTCGGGTTGGTGTGGACCTCGACGCACAGCTCGTCGCCTGCGATGACGACGAGCCAGTATTCCGGAGCGCCGGACTCGGCGTAGATCGGTCCCTTGAGCTTGCGATCCTTGCGGACCGACGAGTCGGCGACCTCGATCAACAGTAGCGGGCTCGTCGGGTGCTCCAGCAGGTTGGCGACCCGGCGCGACACAGAGATATCCGGCTCGGGCTCGGAGTCATCCGTCGCTGCATAGGGACAGTGACCGCGAACGTCGAAGTCCATCCCTAGCATCACCGAGAGTTTCTGCATGAACCACGAGCTGATCGTGGCGTGAGGCCCACCCTGCGGGCTCATCGTGACCAGCATCCCGCGCAACAGCTCGATGCGTTCGTCCTCGAACACGCCGAGCTCGACGAGCTTGTCGTACTCGCGTCTCGACAACTTGCGGATCGCGTCTGGAGCAAGCAGGTCGGGATCGAACATGGGTTGCAGCATAGCATCGCACGCACCTTTCGAAGCTCGCGCTCAGCGAGCCGCGTGCCGCGCACAACCCCGCGACCCCACGACGACGTTCGTCCGTGTTGTCCGCACTTCGGACGAACCTGTCCGCCTGCCGGATTCGCCGGACAGACGCTAGCGACGACCGCGCCGGCGGAGCCGCACCACCGTCTCGATCTGCGGCGTGCCCGGCATCAGATCGAACGGCTCGATCACATCGGGCGCGTACCCACGCGTCGCGAGCGCGCGCAGATCGCGAGCCAAGGATTCGGGACCGCACGACACGTAGAGGATCGTCGGCGGCGCCCACTCGGCGACCAGCGCACGCGCTTGATCGGAGAGGCCCTTGCGCGGCGGGTTGACCACGACGACGTCGGGGAGCGACGTCAGCTGACCCCGCACGTCACCTGCATCGCCTGCGATCGCCGTCAGCGGGAGGCCTGCTTCACGCGCGGCTCGCCGGAGCGCGGCCACCGCATCGCGATCGATCTCGACGGAGACCACCGCTGCACCCGCCCGTGCGAGGTGGAGCCCGATGCCGCCGAGGCCTGCGAACAGATCGACGGCCTGCGTCCCGTCGGTGACCTCGGCGAGCTCGACCACGCGGCGATACATCGCGAGCGCTTGCACGCGATTGACCTGGAGGAACTCGCCGGCACCGACCTCGAGCCGCGCACCGGCGAGCTCCTCGACGACGAAGCCATGACCGTGCAGCACCTGCGCGCTCGAGCCCGACGGCAGGATCGCGCCATCGCGACGATCGTTCTCGATCGCGACCAGGCCGCGCAGGGCAGGGTGACGCGAGAGCGCGTTCGCCACCTGCTCGAGCTTGTTGCGCGGTGTGCGCGGCGCTACCACGAGCGCGACCAGGACATCGCCGGCGGCCTCGCGGATGATCACGTAGCGAAGCTCGCCGGAGCGCGCGCGCTCGTCGTATGGCGCGAGCCCGGCGCCCTCGACAGCACCCCGCAACCAGGTCGCGACCTCGTCGATCACCGGCGCGACGACCCGGCATCCCAGGGTGTCCACCACCTGATGAGTGCGTGGCGCATACGCTCCGAGCACCAAGCGATCGGCCGAGCGGCCGGCGACGTACTTGCCCTTGTTGCGATACCCGGTGACCGCGGGTGACGGCCGGACCTCGGCGATCACGACGGTGCCATCGGCGACGGCCGGCACGCTCGAGAGGGCCTCGACGACGCGCGCATGCTTCGCGACGAGCTGCGCGGGATAGGCGAGGTGCTGCCAGATGCAGCCGCCGCAGCGCCCGAACCCGGGGCATACCGGTGCCACGCGATCCGGAGACGCCGGTCCGAGCCGGCGGGTGACGTGCCCCCACGCCTCGGACTTGTGCGGGCTCTGGTGATCGATCTGGACCTCGGCGCGTTCACCCGGCAAGAGATCAGCGACGTGGACGAGCCGCGGTTCGCGGGCCTCGACTTCACGCCCGGTGCCGTGCCCGGCCTCGTCGAGCGCGACGGCCTCGACCTCGCAGCGAATGGACCGCATCGCTCGGCATGCTAGCGCAGCTGCACACGCACAACACGAAGGGGAGGCAACGCATGCGAGGCCGCTGTGACGCCGTGGACATCACGGTCGTGTCTCATGTGACAACGGCGATCGCGATCTGCCAGCACCGCGTATCCATTGGAGACGATGGTGGCGCGCTCGCTGCAATCGGTCGTGGCCATGAAGCACTCAGAGCTCTCGTTCCTGTTCGCGATGGTCACGGTTGCAGGTTGCGTCGAGGTCTCCGACCCGGAGCTCGATCTCGACGAAGCCTCGATCGTCAACGGCGCGGCCAGGCCAGCGGATGCGTTCGGTGTCGCGCGGGTCTCGAGTTGTTCGGCCACGATGATCACCAACGACATCGCCCTCACCACGTTGGCGTGTGGCGTGCCGGGCAACGCCGTCGAGGTGAGCCCCACGTCGCGGTCGAAGGTGCGCAACGTCCGCGTCCCGCGCCGGTCCAACGGAGACGACGCAGCGATCGTCGCGATCCAGTTGCAGAAGCCGATCCCGTTGATCACCAGCGGTGGCCTCACGACCACCGGCTTCCGCCGATCCGTGGACCCGACGCCGCTCAAGCAAGGCGACTCGGTCTCGTGCGTGGGCTTCTCCAGCAACACGCTCACGGCCGGCCTGTTCGACGTGATCGATGGCAGCACCGACAAGCTCTACAGGCTGCGCGGCCGACAGGCCGGCGGCGGAAACCTCTGGCAGGTCTCCAAGCAAGATCTCGGCGGGTTCTGCGCGCGCGACGGTGGTGGGATCGCCGCGATCCTGACCGGCGAGACTGGGATCGGGGACATCGCGGAGGCGATCGCCGTGCACGATCTCGCGGGCGGATTGAACGACGTGGAGGTCGCGCGCGACGCCTCGCAAGGGGGCGTTGCCATTCGCCTGCGCGACGACAAGCAGCAACGGTTTCTGACCGCCGTGCCCAACACCGCCAGCGTGAGGGCAGAGGCGCAGGCGAGCCCCGACCGCGGTCAGCGGGATCAGGCATTCTATCTCGACAAGATCTCGAACCCGTTCGCCCAGGGCACCTGGCACCGGATGGTGGACGCACGCAGCGGTCGCTGCCTCACCTCGAATGGCTCGGTCCTGACCCAGCGGTCCTGCGACACGACCAACCGCGACCAGATGTTCTTCATCGGCTACACGCAACTGAACGGGTTCGACCGCTACAGCGTGTTCGGCACGGGCGGTCAGGCCGACGCGGATGGCGCTCCGTCGGTGGCGATGCGGACGAACGCACCGAACACGCCCCCCGTGCGCTCGCAGCAGTTCGAGATGTGGCTGACCCAGCTGTGAGCTTCTCGCCGCGTCAGGACATGCTAGATAGTTGACCCATGCCGACCGACCCGCAGCTCGTCGTCGCGGCGCTGTCGGGTGGCGTCGACAGCGCGGTCGCCGCAGGCCTGCTCGTCGAGCAGGGCCACCGCGTCGTCGGCATGACCATGCGGCTGTACGACGCGCGCGGCACGGCCGCCTCGTCGGGTGGTCGGTGCTGCGGTCCGCGCGATGTCGAGGATGCGCGTGCGGTGTGTGCACACCTCGGGATCCCGTTCTACGTGGTCGATCTCGCCGCCGAGTTCGGCGAGGCGGTGATGGAGGACTTCGTCGAGGCGTACCTCGCCGGCGAGACGCCGAACCCGTGCGTGAAGTGCAACCAGCACATCAAGTTCACGCCGCTGCTCGAGCGTGCACGCGCGATCGGTGCCGACGTCCTGGTCACCGGCCACTACGCGCAGATCGTCGATGCCGCCGGCGATCACCAGCTCCTCCGCGGCATCGATGCGGGGAAGGATCAGAGCTACTTCTTGTTCTCGATGCCGGCGCACGAGCTGCCGCACGTCCGGTTCCCGCTCGGCGGGATGACCAAGGACGACGTCCGCGCACACGCGCTGCGGCTCGGCTTGCCGAATGCGGTGAAGCCCGAGTCCCAGGAGATCTGCTTCGTCCCCGACGGTGACTACGCCGGCTTCGTGTCCGCGCAGGCGCTCAAGCGTGGCCGCCCGATGCCCGGCCCCGGCGCGATCGTCGATCAGGCCGGCACCGTCGTCGGCAAGCACGACGGCGTGCACCGCTTCACGATCGGCCAACATCGGGGCCTCGGCAACATGACGACGAAGGACAAGGTTTATGTGACGTCGATCGATCCGGCGCGCTCCGAGATCCGCGTCGGGCCGAAGGAGGCCGCGGAGCGCCGCGAGCTCGAGATCCGCGATCTGCGCTGGCTGTCCGCACCCCGCACGTCGATGTCCGCCGCGGTTCAGGTCCGTCACCGCGGCACCCCGATCGCCGCCGCGGTCACGATCGAGGGCGATCGGGCGCGGGTCACGCTCGTCGAGCCCACCGTCGCCGCGCGCGGGCAGGCTGCCGTGATCTACGACGGCGACCGCGTGCTCGCCGGCGGCTGGCTAGCTTAGCTGGCGTACCGACCACCGCGTTACTGCGTTTCCGAACCACACCCTCCTCGATCGTTCGACACCTGAAATGCGGTCCTCGAAAGACATCGAAGCGAGATCTGCACGATCGAATTGTTCGGCCTCCGAGAAGTTGTTGGCCGTCCGCATCACGCGCTCGTTCCTCGACGGAGGATCGCGCAGTTGTCATCGTTCGCCAACTCGCGATTCAGCGCAGGCTCGGACGGAGCAGCGCGGCGATCTCGGGGATCGCCGCGTACGCCGTCCGCCACAGCGGCTCCGCGAGTGACTCGGCCTTGCGCTTCGCACCCAGCCGCGCGCGATCACGGACCAGCGCCGCACGCTCGTGTTGACCACCCGCGGCTAGCACCTCCATGCACGCGACGAAGACCTCCTCCTCGGAGCCCTCGATGTAGTGCTGATGCTCGAGCAGGTGGAGCGAGCGCTGAGCCAGCGCGTTCGCCTCGGCGTGGCGCTCACTCCGCGACAGCGCCAGCGCGTGGCGCGCGAGCCCCTGGATCTCGTAGCCGACCAGCGTGGCCGCGTGCGCGACCGCGGTGCCTTCCTCCGCATCCGCGATCGCCTCCGGCAGCTCGTTGCGTGCCAGGTGCGCGCCCGCACGCGCGATCAAGGCGTTCGCTTCGAGGTACCGCGCCCCGATCCGGCGCGCCTCGCCGAGCGCCTCGTCGATCATCAGCTTCGCCGTCGGCCGCTTGCGCTTCACGTCGCAGACCCCTGCATAGATCATGCAGTCGGCGCGCGACCAGCGAGACGCCGTGTGCGCCAGGATGTCGAGCGCTTCGGTGAACGCCGCGGCGGCCTGATCGTAGAGCCCGACCTCGAGCAGGATGATCCCCCGGACGGAGTGAGCATCGCCCTCGCGTCCGCGATCGCCGTAGCGGCGGCACAGCTCGAGCGAGCGCTCGGCATTCTCCATCGCACGCGTGAAGTTGCCGAGGCACATCTCGATCACCGCGACGTGGTTCGTCACGATCCGCTCGAGCCACGGGTCGCCGGTCTTGTCGATCAGCGCGAGGACGGGGCGGTACGCATCGCGCGCCTCCTCGTAGCGTGCGCGCAGCAGGTGGATCCGCCCGCGCCCGATCATCGCCGCCATCTCGTCGTGCAGCGCATGCTGACGGTGGAACACCTCGCGCGCGACCTCGATCAGCGCGAGCGCCTCGTCGAACCGGCCGAGCCGCTCGAGGATCTCGGCCCGCACGCGCAGCGACTCGCCGCGCAGGCGATCGTCGTGCGCCGCGGTCGCGTGATCCTCGGCGATCACCGTGGCGACCGTCGCGTTCGCGTAGTCACCGAGCCGCAGCATGCGCTGCGCGCGCCGGATCGCGACGTCGCCGAGCCGCGCCCGATCGGCTGGACGCCCGCCGAACCGATCGCCCTCGCAGAGCCGCTGCAGCTCGTCGAGGTCACTCGCATCCGCGTCGAGGTTGCCCTGGAGCCGGTGTGCTTCCTCGCGACCCGCGAGCGCTTCGCGACGCCGCGCGCGTGACGTCGACGTCGGTGGCGCCGCGCCGAGCTCGCGATCGAGCAGCAGCGTGCGCGAGAAGCACGCGACTGCCGCGTCCGCGTCGGAGGCCCCCAGCGCGAGCCGGCCCGCGCGCAACCAGAACGCCGCCGCGGCTGCGACCTCGCCACCGCGCTCGAGGTGCTCGGCGATCGTCGCCGGCGGTTCCTCGCGCCCGGCGAAGAAGCGCGAGGCGAGCAACCGGCCGACGCGTGCGTGACATTCGCGCTGCGCCCGCGCCGAGAGCGAGTCGTAGACCACCTCGCGCATCAACCCGCGCGCGAACTGCATCTCGCCATCCGACGAGCCGGTCAGGGCGCGCAGCAAGAAGCCTCCCGCGATCAGCTCGTCGAGCTCGCGCTCGCGCGTCGCGATGTCGCCACTCGATCGATCAGATCGCTGTGCCTCATCCTCCTCGCCGACCAGCTCCTCGAGCAGCCGCACCCGCGCCACCCCACCGATCACGGCCGCGTACTTGAGGAGCGTGCGCGCACCTGGTGACAGGCGCTCCATCCGCGCGAGCACGACGTCGCGCGCCGACGCGGGGATGTCCGCGCCCGAATCACCCGCATCGCGCACCGCCTGCGCGAGCTCCTCGACGAACAGCGGGTTGCCGCCACCCCGCGCGAGCACGGCCGCGATGTTGTACGGCGTCGCCTGATCGCCGAGTCGATCCGCGATCAGCGATCGCAGCTCGCCACCGACCAGATCGCCGATGGTGAGCACCGCATCGACGTTGGGTGGGTTGAGCCCGTCGGGCCGCGCCGTCAGCACCATCAGCTCGGGGCCGTTCGCCGTGATGGCGAGGGCGTGGCGCAGCACCTCGAGGCTCGCGCTATCGGCCTGATGAAGATCGTCGACGATCGTCAGCAGCGGCCGATCGCGATCGGCCATCGCACTGCGGAACGCCGTCAAACCCGCGGAGATCCGCGGCCGCAGATCCGCCACCTCGGGTGCGCCCACCGAGACGCCATCGCGTAGCTCCATCGCGTGATCGAGATCCGTCGCCACCGCGCGCGCGCGCGAGCTCGGCAACCCGGCGCGGGTCATCAGGTGAAGCAGCCGCTCGACGAGCTGGCGCCTCGCGTTGCGCCCGCGCGACGGCGGCAACCCGAGCGCCGCTTGATAGAGATCGATCACCGTGGCGAACGGCGCGAGCTTGCTCGCCGGTGATGCCGCCGTGGTGATCACGCGCAGCGGGTTGCCCGTGGCGGTGCGGCGCGCGATCAACTCCGCGATCAACCGGCTCTTGCCCGTGCCCGCCGCACCCTGCAGCAGCACCACGATCCGGCGATTCGCCGCGATCGCGCGCATCATCCAGACGTCGAATTCGGCGAGCTGCACCGTGCGACCGACGAACAAGCCGCGGCGATGATCGACGTGCGCGTGCTCGGTGAAGCCGCGCGGACCGACGACCTCGATCACTCGACTGCGGCGACCGATCCGCTTCGCCGACGTCGCAGGAAGTTGGACCTCGCGCAGCGCGTACAGCCCGCTGGTGATCCGCCCCGCGCCACCGACGAACAGCGGTCGATCCGGCGCGGCCTCGCGCGCCAGCGTCCTCGCTTCGTCGACCGCATCCTGCGGGACATTCGCGCCCGTGGGCTCGACGCCGGTCAGCACGCCCGCGCGCGCACCGACCCGGAGTTGGATGCCTTCGTGCGCATCCCTCGCCATCGCCCCCGCATCGAGCGCCCAACCCATCGCGACGGCGACGTCGTCCTCGCCTGCAACCTCGAGCCCGAACACGACGACCAGCGCCTCGTCGTCGAGGTTGGTCACCACGCCACCGCGCTGATACGCGAGCTCGCCGAGCGTCTGCGTGATCGGTCGCAGCTCGTCGTGCGACCCACCCGACAGCACGCCGGCCACCACCACGGTGCGCCGCCGGACCTGATGCGCGATGCCGGCGACGAGGGCGGGCAGATCGTCGTCGATCGGCTCCTCGTCGGGTGAGGCCGGCAGCTCCTGCTCGAGGCTCTCGCCCGGGGCGAGCTCGTCGTAGCTGGTGTTGTCGGGGACGTGCGTTCCCTCGACACTCCACTGCTCGACGAGCTGACCGACACCCATCCCGTGATGCGTCGAATCGGGCGCGACCGCCGTCGGCTCGCCCTCGAAGTTGAGAAACGACGGACGCGCGAAGGGACCGGTCTGTGGAGGCTCGCCGGCCGCTTCGCCGACCAGCGGTTCATCACCCATCGGTTCGGCGAGGCGTGCGATCCCCGACAGCGTGCCTTGCTCGACCCACGGGTTCGCGGGGTCGAGGAACTTCTGCATGTTCGTCAGGCTGACCGTCGCGCCGAGCTTCGCCATCTGGCCGCTCGCGCCCGCATCCATCCCGAACAGCGCCGGCGTCGTGGTGGTGGTCTTCGTGATGTCGGGGCCTGGACCGACCGCGGGCTCGGACGGCGCGCGTCGCTGTGATCCACGCGCCGGCACCGTCGGCGCCTCGTGCTCGGGTAGCGGATGCGCGAACCGCAGGTCCGGATGAGGCGTGCCTTCGCCGAGATCGCTGCGCGGCACCGGCACGTTCGCGAGCGACGCGGTCCTCGCCACACGGTGATCCGGCGCGGGCATGCCAGCGATGCTGGCAGTGCGCGACGGCCGCGACGGCTGATCAGATCCCTGATCGGATCCCTGATCCGGAGTCTCGACACTCAAGCTGCCCGCGGATCGCGAGTGGAGCTCGATCGTGCCCGGCGTCTCGAGCGTCGCGAGCCATCGCGCGAGCGCCGACGCACCCGCCGCCATCGCCGAGCGCGCGCACGCCGCCGCCAGCTCCGCCGCGCTGCCGCGCTGCGGAGGTTCTCGCGACAGCGCCGTCGCGACCGCGTGGACGATCTCCGTTGGCACCTTCGGGTTGATCCGATCGATCCGAGGCGGCTCGGTACGCCGCACCGCCTCGAGGATCGCCTTGAGATCGTGACCGCGATACAGCGGCAACCCGGTGAACAGCTCCCACGCGATGATGCCGAGCGCGAACACGTCGGCCGCGGCGGTGGGTGGCTCGCCGAGCGTCTGCTCCGGTGCCATGTAGCGGGGCTTGCCTCGCAGGCGCCGCCGCTCGAGCGCCGAGGCGAACGTCGCGCGCGCGATCCCGAAGTCGAGGATCTTCACGTAGCCGTCGTTCGACAACATCACGTTCGACGGCGACACGTCGCAGTGGACGATGCCGAGCGCGCCACCGTAGACGTCCGTCTTGCGGTGCGCGTAGTCGAGGCCCGACGCGACCTCCGAGATGATGTACGCCGCGACGGAGATCGGGGGCAGCGTCTCGCGTTGCGTGGCCTGCGCGGTCGCGGTCCGCAGATCTTTCCCCTCGATCAGCTCCATCGCGAGGTAGAGCTCGCCGTCGGCCTTGCCGAAGTCGAACACCTGGACGATGTTGCGGTGGGCGAGCTCGACCACGATCCGCGCCTCGTCGATGAAGCTGCGGATGAAGCGTCCTTCTCGCGCGGAATGCGGCAGGATCCGCTTGAGCGCCTGCACCTTCTCGAAACCGGCGATGCCGACCGTCTTGACCTTATAGACCTCGGCCATGCCCCCCTGCGCGATCTTCTCGAGCACGTGGTACTTGCCGAAACGCTCGCGCAGCGCTTCCACCGCTTGCCAGGGTATCATGCATGCGCCGTGTCCGAGCCCGAGCTGGAGCACCTCGCCAAACTCGAAGTCATCCTCGGGCATGACTTTCGTGATCGCGGGTTGCTCGAGCAGGCATTGCGACATGCCAGCTACTGCAACGAACAGGGCAAGCAGGGCGAGCGACTCGACGACAACCAACGCCTCGAGTTCCTCGGCGACGCCGTGTTGTCGTTGACGGTCAGTCAGCGCCTGATGTCTCGGTTCCCCGAGGCTCACGAAGGCGACCTGTCGGTGACGCGCGCCCAGGTGGTCTCGGAGGAAGGGCTCTCCGAGGTCGCTCGTCAGCTCGGGTTCGGCGATTGGCTCCAGCTCGGCAAGGGCGAGGAGAAGTCTGGCGGCCGCAACAAGCCGAAGATCCTCGCGGATGCCTTCGAGGCGATCATGGCGGCCGTCTACCTCGACGGCGGGTTCGACGCGGCCAACGCCCTCGTCGAGCGGTTGCTGACGCACCGGATCAACTCCGCCGAGATCAAGAACTTCTACGACTTCAAGACGCGGCTCCAGGAGACCGCGCAGGCCCGGATCAAGGCGACGCCGATCTACAAGGTCGTCCAGGAGCTCGGCCCCGATCACGACAAGCGGTTCGTCGTCGCGGTGACGATCGGCCAGGACGAATGGGGTCGCGCGGTCGGCAACTCGAAGAAGCAGGCCGAGCAGATGGCCGCCGCCGAGGCGCACTTCCGCCTCGAGGCGAGTGACGTCGGCATCCGCCCGAAGCGATAGCCGATCCTGAAATCACTTCTTGGTCGGCGGTGCCGGCGGCGTGGTGGGCTTGGTCGGGAGGAGCTTGCTGGTGATCGAGGTCGCGTCCGCCAGCGCCTGCTTCGTCGCAGCATCGAGCACGATGCCGTCGCACATCCTCGACGTCAGGACGGGCTTCCCGAGGTAGCTGTACTCGATGAAATCGAGCGCATAGATCTCGCAGGTCGCCGCCGCCTTCGTCGTCTTCCACGTTGCCTTCGCGAGCGAGGCCTTCAGGGTCGCGAGGTCGCCACTCGACAGACAGCCAGCCTTGGAGGACACCACCGTCTTGGTCTTGAGCTTGGTCTCGGTATACGACCAGGCGCCATTCGAGACGATCGCGAGCGTGGTTCCGACGGCCTCCCCATCGATGTCGCGGGCGTTGCGCTTGCGCTCGATCTGGAACACCGGCGTCGTCGCTTCCATGGTCACCAGACAGGCGGTGGAGGGCTTGACGGGGAGGGGCGCCTTCGTCGGCGTCTTGGTCGGCGCGTCGGCGACCACGAGGGTCGTGGTGGTGGTCGAGAGGGTGAGAAGCGAGGCGAAGAGGAGTTTGTTCAGCATGGGTCTTCAAACGGAGAGTCGGGCACTCCGGTCTATGCGCAAGATGTGCAACGTGCTGGAATGCCGACCAATTCAGCACCCTTGGAGGTGTAAGCGGATCGCTCGATCGGCGTTACGCGCGCCGCGTTCGGACCAGCGCGAGCACGTCGTCGCGGTTCGGCATCGCGTTCCACGGGCCGAGCTCGCGCAGCGACAGCGCCGCCGCCGCCGCTGCTGTCTCCATGATCTTGTTGAACGGCAGGCCGGAGAGCAGGCCCGCCGCGAACGCCCCGTGGAACACCGAGCCCGCGCCATGCGCGTCGAGCACGTCGCTCGGGAACGCGGGGCAGCGCACGACCTGATCGCCGTGACGACCGATCGCGCCTTCGTTGCCGAGCGTGATCACGACGGCGCGCGGGCCGAGCCGAAGCAGCTCCTCGAGCGCATCGGCGAGCTCGCCACGCGGTGCGAGCTCCGAGGCTTCGCGCTCCGATGCGAGCAAGATGTCCGAGCTCGCGATCAGCTCGCTGGTGCCGTCGCGCAGCTCGGAGACGTCGAAGATCACCGGCAGCCGTTGCGACTTCGCGTAGTCCGCTGCGCGCAGCTGCTCGGCGGGCTCGGTGCCGTCGATCAGGAGCGCCGACGCACCCGCGAGTGCGTGGGCTGGATCGAGCGCCAGGGGCTCGCCGCGCTCGCCCGGATAGTGAGCGCGGAGCGTGCCGTCACCGGCGACCATCACGATCTCGCAGGCCGAGGTGCCGACCGCCTTCAGCAACTCGGCATCGACCCCGGCATCGCGGAGTGCGGACCGCGCCAGGTGGCCGAGCAGATCCGCGCCGTGATAGCCGACCGCCCGTGCCCGACAGCCCAGGCGAAGTGCGGCACGAAGCGCCACGGCAACCCCGGGAGCGGGCGTGGTCGACAGCGCCGCGAGCTCGGCCGCGTGTGCGTGCGGGCTCGGCAGGTTCGGCCCAAGCCCCGAGATCGCAACGCCGATCCGGCCAAGGCCTACCACCAGAGGCGCGTGCACGATCTCCATCATACACACGTGCGCCTCACAGTGGGTCGACCGGACCGGCTTTGCCAAGGTAGCGAAAGCTGTTGGGCGATCCGGCGTTGAACGATTAAGGTGCCCACGCCGTGACCAGGGATTCGCGACCAAGCGGGCAACGGCTTTCGGAACCGACCGGTCAGAGCAGCGAACCGTCGCCCGGAACCTCCGTGAACGAGCCCGCAGCTACCACCGCCCCCCTCCTTGCCGACCCGCGACCGCAGGTCGCCACGATGTTGACGGACGATGCGCAGCTGATCGCCGCCTGCCGGCGTGGCGAGACGCGCGCGATGGAGCGCCTGTACCACCAGTTCAAGCGCCGCGTGTTCGGGATGGCGCACCGGATCGTCGGCGCCACGGACGCCGAAGAAGTCGCGCAGGAAGTGTTCGTTCGCGTGTTCCGCGGTCTCGCCGCGTTCCGTGGCGACTCGCAGCTGTCGACCTGGATCTACCGGCTGACCGTCAATGCCTCGCTCACGCACCTGACCAAGCGCAGTCGCCGTCGGGAAGTCCCCGACGATGGGACTGCCACCGAGAGCCTACCGGCACCGCCTGTCGCGGAGCGTGACTCGGCACTCGCCGCACGGATCGAAGCTGCTCTCGACCTGCTGCCCGCGGGCTATCGAGCGATCCTCGTCCTCCACGACGTCGAAGGGCTGTCGCACGAGGAATGCTCGGCGATCCTCGAGTGCCGCGTAGGCACCTGCAAGTCGCAGCTTCACAAGGCCCGTGCAAAGATGCGCGAGCTGCTCGGCGCGGGGATCGCCGAACAATTCGCGAAGGGAACCTCCTCCCATGACTTGTGAGCGCGTCCGCGCGCAACTGACCAGCTACCTCGACGGCGAGCTCGATGGCGACGCCGGCACGGTCGTGCGTGGTCACCTGCGAACCTGCGAGGGGTGTCGCGCGACCGCCGCCGATGAAGCCGTGCTTCGCGACGGGCTGCGCGCGCTGCCTTCGGTCGATCCTCCCGCTTCGATGTGGGCCGGCGTGCAAGCGCGCCTGGCCGCCGAGGAAGTCGCCGAGAGCCAGCGTCCCGCATGGCGGCGAGCGCTCGCACGCTGGCAGCGCTTCGTGCCTGCGCCTCGCCTCGCGATCAGCGGCGCGTTGGTCGCCGCGACCGCGGTCGGCGTCCTCGTGTGGAAGACGCGCGAGGAGCCCGCGCAACTCGCTGATTCCAAGCCCCTGTTCGTGCCGGTGTTCGTGCCGGTGATCGTGCCGCCGCAGACGTTCGCCCCCGACGCCCCGAAGCCGCCGACCCGTCCCAACTGCAGTCAGGTCGCGGAGGCGTCCGACGTGACCGAGGATCTCCAGCTCGACAGCAGGCGCATGCTCGTCGCCTACGACTGCGCGATCGACGAGCTGCTCACCGAAGCCACGGCGGCCCGCGCCGAATGGACGGAGACGCAGCGCTCGGCGTTCGACGACAAGGTCAAGGCGATGCGCGCGTCGCTCGCGAAGGCCGACGAGGGTAAGCCGAAGCAGCGAGCCGCGCGCGCGATGGTGACGTACCTCCAGGGTGCGGTCACGCGCGACCAGGTCCTGCTCGCGGGGGTGCCATGAAGCGCGCGCTCACACCCCACGGGTGCTTGCTCGCCTGTCGGCTCGCTGGCGTTGCTGCCTTGCTGGCCTCGCCGTCGCTCGCGATGGCCGATTCGATGGCGAACGTCGTCGAGAAGGCGCGCCTCGACGTCCAGCCGGTCGGCGGCCGGCCGTTCAAGAAGATCACGATCGAGAACGCGCTCGGCGACGTCATCGTCGAGGGCTACGACGGCACCGCGATCATCATCGAGACCAAGAAGTCCGCACCCGACGAGGAAGCGCTCGAGCGGCTGCGGATCTCGCTGGTGCCGAACAGCGACGGTACGGTCCGGCTCACCACCACGGCGGATCGCGACAAGGAGAGCAAGCCGTTGCCGCGCGGGCAGGTACGGATCGATCTCAAGGTCCGCGCACCGCGCGATGCCCGGATCGAAGCCACCGCGAGCTCCGGGTTGCTGACGTTGTCGAACATGGATGCCGGTGGCGATCTCGAGAGCGGCTCGGGCGCGATCAAGGTCCGCAACGTGTCGGGCGAGCTGTCCACGCACAGCGTGAGTGGCGCGACATCGCTCGCCACCGTGTTCGGCTCGGTCGACTCGCAGACGCTGCAATCGGATCTCGATCTCGACTCGATCTCCGGCGAGAAGCTGGTCGCGTCGGCGAACCACGGCAAGATCGCCGGTCGCCGCGTGCGGTCGCGCGAGATCGAGCTGACCACGACGGACGGGAAGATCACACTCGAGGCCGAGACCACGCTGCGCGGTCGCATCGTGGTGTCGAGCGTCAAGGGCGACGTCGACGTCAAGCTGCGCCGTCGCAACACCGGCGTGATCGTCCGTGCGCGCGGGGCCAGGGTCGACTTCGGCGTGCCGGCACCGGCTCCGATCAACGGCTGGACCGAGAATCGGCTCGGCAATACGGCGGCGGCGGGCACGGCGTCCGTCGAGATGCGCTCGCGCTACGGCAACGTGCTGTTCACGATCGTGGAATAGCCCGAGCCAAGCGAACGGCGACGTCAGGCTGGCGGAAGCGCCCCGATCGCCTCGCCGCCGATCTACGTTCGGGGTAGGCTGGCGCGCATGGACGCTGTTCCTGCGCGGGTGAGCGAGTATGCCGACCAGGTGGTCGCGTACGTCCGCCGCGCCCTCGGCGTCGCGCTCGAATACGACAGCGACACGCTGCCGCTGCTCGACCACTACCTGCGCACCGTCCCCGCCGATCAACCGGCCACCACCACCCTGGTGATCGCCACCTCGGGTGCGTATTTCGGCGAGGTCGTCCGGCGCCGGCTCGGTGGTCGCTGGGAGGTGCCGATCGGTGACACCGGCGTGTCCCACGGCAACGGCCAGGATCTCGCGGTCCCTCCGTTCGAGGGTGCCGACTGGCGGATGGTGCTGCCCACGGGGCTGTCGTTCTCGCCGGCAGGCATCGTCGCCTCCGCGATCGCGCAGGCAGATCTCGACGACCTCGACTCCGAGATCGATGCGCCGGCTCGCATGCGCCCCCACGTCCAGCAGGCACTCGCGCGGATGGGCGAGCTCACGGTCGAGGAGTACTACTCGCTGTGCGGCCGGCTCGACACGCTGGAGCACGTCCACGAGGTGCTGGTCGCCGTGGCCGCGCAGATGATGGGCAACGTCGAGGACGAAGCGCCGGAACCGGCCGCCGACGAGCCCAGTGGCCCCGTCAACTAACTAACCAACTAACCAAGGCCGAGCTCGCCTCGACCAGGCGACGGATGGCGCGAACACCGGACGGTTCGAGGTCGACCGAGGCGAGCGGTGGGGTTAGGCTTTTTCACGCTGGCTTCCGTCGACGAGGTCGCCTTATAACCGCCGCGATGGCCAGGGGACCTCGCGCTCCATCGCAGAACGCGTATCGCGGCGCGCTCGGACGCACGCAGACGCAGCTCGTTCACGTCACCGGACCGAGAGGGGAGCTGATCTCCGCGAAGGTTCACACCGCGGTCGATGCGGTCGAGAACCCCGAGCTGGTGGATCGGCTGCTCCTCGATCAGCTCAACAGCGTCGCGATCTCCGGCGGCGAAGCGATCAAGATCGCGGTGCCGGTCGCGTACCACGACTCCGCCGCCGAGCTCCTCGTACTGGTGCTCGATCCCTCGCAGCGCCACCGCGAGCTCGACGAGCGGATCCGTCTATTCGAGCAACTGCGCGGCGACGAAGCTGCGATCCCCGCGTACGTCAAGGAAGCCGCCGTCGTGTTCGGCGGCCGCGAGCTCCGCGACTACCTCGAGCGCCGGGCCGCAGCGGCGGTCGAGGTCGAGCGTGGTCGGCTCGAGGTCGACAAGCGGGTGCGCGAGCTCGAGCGCCGTGGCGGCGAAGTCGATCGGCGAGCTGGCGAGCTGGATCGGAAGTCGAACGAGCTCGACGCCGCGAACACCGAGGTCGCGAATCGCATCGTCGAGATCGAGAAGATGCGAGCCGAGCTCGCGCGCGATCGCGCCGAGATCGAGAAGCTCCGCAGCGAGGCCCGCAACCGCGTGATCGCGGCAGTGCAGGCGGCGTCCTCCACGCCCACCGAGGCGGCCGAGGAGACCACGGCGGTCGGCGACGTGCCTCGCCTCGCATCTCCACCCGTACGCGAGCCGACCGCCGAGACCAGCCCGGTGCCGAAGGTCGAGCTCGACCTCGACGAATCGGGCGGGATCGAGACCGCCCTGCAGAACCTCGTCGAGCACCACGAGCCGCTGCCGCGCGCCGCCAGTGAAGGGTTCGAGGGCGCGACCGGTGTGTCCGATGCGTCGGAGATCCGCGCGAACGCGGCCTCCGGCGAGCTCGGGTCGTCGGACGTGGAGGTCGACGTCCAGGTCGACGAGCCTCCGGCGCACGACGCCAGCCACGACTTCGACGAGGAGCACACCACCGGCGCATCGATCATCCCCCAGGGCTCGGATCCGCTGACCTCGGAGACGTTTCCGCTCGACATCGAGCTCGGCCCGGATGCCTGGCTCGATCGCACAGCCACCAGTGGCTCGTCTGCGTTCGCGGTGACCGGCGGCAACGTCAGGCTCGGGCTGGTCGCCGGCGATCAGATCGCACGTGGTCTCGGCGGGATCATCGATGTTCGCGTGCTGCTGCATCGCGCTCCCACGTATCCGGTGATCTCGCTCGTGCTCGGGCCTCCGGCGGCGCTCCGCGTGCCGAGCCCCACGCAGCTCGCGATCCTGACGCTCGACATCGCCGCCGACGGCGATCGCCAGGTGCTCGCCGCGCTCGCGAAGCGGTTCGAGATCGCGCTCGAGCTGATCGTGCGTGGCAAGCGCGTGCGCCGCGCCAAGCTGAGCGCGCCGCTGTCCGAGAACATCGGCTTCATCATTCGCGCTGCCGAGGATCACCTCCGCGGGTTGATGTCGTCGTCGGGCGCCGAGGTCGAGGCGTCGCCATCGTACGCGCGTGCGGTCGAGCTGGTGCGTGGCGCGGGCTATGACCTGCTCGGCACCAACCATCCCGACACCAGCGAGTTCCGCGACGACAAGCTCGCGCAGCTCCAGACCGCGCAGCAGCTGCGGCGCGCGATCGCGATGGCGCGCCGGTTCGCGCGTCCGTCGCGCGAGGATTACCTGGTCTGCACGCGCGGCTTTCCGCTGCCGCGGTGGCGCGAGCTGCGCCGCCACGTGCTCGAGAGCGGCGTCGCGTGGGGCCTGTGGATGGGCCCCGAGCTCGCGCAGGTCGCCGTCAGCGAAGGGCTCGCCCGCTCGCGCCGCGATCTGATCGTCAAGCTCGACCGCGGCTTCGAGTCGCTCAAGGCCAACCCCGCCGCGTTCGATATCGACGAGGAAGCCGCCGACGACAACCAGAAGGCGCTCGCCGAGGAGGCGAGGGCGCTGGGTGTGGATCTCGATCGCCGCTCGCGGCCATCGCCGCAGATGCCGAAGCTCGATCAGCGTCCCAACGGGCTCAACGGGCAGCTCGGCAAGACGATCGCGTCCGACGAGGTCTCGCAGGTCTCCGGCTCGATCGGCGGCACGCCGGCCCACGGGGTCAGCCGTCCGAAGCCGTCGCAGGAGCTCGTCGCGCAGCTCGAGGACAAGACCAAGCGGCTCGCCGCCGCGCTCGAGCTCTGTGATCGCGCCGAGGCCGCGTTTGCCGGTCCGGTGATCGAGGCGGCCACGAGGATGTCGCGCGCCGAAGCCGTCCGCGTGCTCGGCATGTCGGTGAAGTTCGGGGAGTCCGCGAAGCTGCCGCTGATGGCCGGGCTGGCCGCCAGCAAGGGCTTCTTGCGCCACGGCTGCGCCCTCGCTCTCGCGATGCTGCGCACCGAGGACGGCACGCAGGCCGTGATCGACTTGCTGATGAGCGAGCCGACCGAGATCTGGCGCGAGGTCGCACGCGCGATCGGGCAGGTCGGTCCGGCGGCGCTGTTGCCGTTGGCGTCGACCTACGGGCGGCTCGGCGAGAGCGCCACGCCTCCGCTCGCCGAGCGCGTCGCCTGGGCGATGGCCCACGTCGCCGTCCGTGGCGGCAAGGCCGCCGTCGAGACCATGGCCGGCGGGCAGAGCATCGTCGCGCCGGTCGCCAAGCAGGCCCTGACGTTCCATTCGTCTGCGGCGAACGACCAGGTGCGGGTCCGTCCCGGCGCCAACGGTTCGCAGGCCGGGCGCGATGTCACGGTCAATCGCGCGTTCTCGCGTCGCTTCTTCGAGGCGCTCGAGGCCGGCGTCCCCGAGGCGGGCCACGCCGGGCTGGTCGATCTAGAGGCCTCCCAACCGATGGAGATGCTCGACGAATCCGACCTGATCGAGGACGAAGACGAGGTCGACCTCGACGAATCGGACCTGATCCAGCCGTAGGCCGAGCTTTCTCGGGCGCGCGAGCACACGCATGAACTGCGTTAGGCTAGTATCGGTTGGCTGTTCATGAGGATCGGCATCTTTTCCGACGTCCACGCGAACATCGAAGCGCTAACCGCGGTTGTCGATGCGTTCAAACACGAGCGTATCGACAAGTACGTCTGCATCGGTGACGTCGTCGGTTACGGCGCGTCCCCGAACGAGTGCTGCGATATCATTCGCAAACTCGCCTCGTACACGATCCTCGGCAACCACGATGCCGCGGTCGCCGGTCGGATGGACTACTCGTACTACTACGACGCGGCTCGCCAGGCGCTCGATCTCCACGCCCGGCAGCTGTCGGCGGAGAACATGGCGTGGCTCAAGAACCTCCCCTACGAGGTTCGCGAAGGCGACGTCACCTTCTGCCACGGCTCGCCGATCAACCTCGAAGAGTTCGAGTACATCTTCTCCGTCGAGCAGGCCACGCGCTGCATCGATATCTGGGACGATCTCGGCACCGTCACGTTCATCGGTCACTCGCACCTCTGCAAGTCGTTCGCGCTGACGCGTGAAGAGGTCTTCGAGGTGGTGGCCACGAAGTTCGTGATCCGCCCCGAGCACCGCTACATCATCTCGGTCGGCTCGGTCGGCCAGCCGCGCGACTACGACAATCGCGCGAGCTACACGATCTACGACACCGACGAGCGCGTGTTCGAGTTCAAGCGCGTCGCGTACGACATCGACGCGGCGGCGCAGAAGATCTTCGCCGCGGACCTCGAGCGGAACTTCGGCAACCGCCTGTTCCTCGGCGTCTAACGACTCCGGGCGCAGGCCTCGGAGTCGCTCCGGGGATCGGCGTCTGAGTCAAACCGTCGACGTGATCGCACGTGCACTGAGCCGGTCGCGTCACCTCGCCGTCGTTCCGGTGGGTCGGCAAGGCCTTCTGTCGACGCCCTCAGCGTCGACAGAACTTGATGGATCTATACGGTCGGTCGCTGCGGCGCGGAACTCTTGTTGATCTAGCCATTTGGCGAACCTTGGCGGGCCTCACTTGGCGAGTTGGCGACCCTCCGACCACGCAGTGCGAGTGTTCGCGTTGGTGCGAAGCCGTAACGGAACGAGAGAACAGCGAGGCGCCGTCGCGGCAACCGTGTGTCGCTGCGGCACGCGCAGGGCCGATCGCCTCCACGATCCGGAGGGCGATCACGTCGACGGCTCAGCGGTCCGGTGGCACCGCGCTCGCGGCGAACCACAGCTTCTGCAGCCGCGCGTCGAGCCAGGTCGGCTCGTCGAGGATCCCGTCTCGCCGCATCGCCGCGAGGATGATCATCACGCGCTCGTGGGTCTCCGGATCGACCCCTCCGGCACGGCGCACCCGCCGGCTCATCGAGGTGGGCTGCGAGGTCAGCGCGGCGAGGAACGCGGCCTGCTTGACGTTGAGCTCGCGCGGCGACAGGTTGAACCAGTACTTCGCGGCAGCGCGCAGCCCGAAGATCCTTGGACCGAGCTCGATGATGTTGAGGTAGCGCTCGAGGATCTGCTTCTTGTCGAGCCGCGCCTCGAGGCGCCAGGTCAGGATCGCTTCCTGGAGCTTGCGGTCGAACGAGCGGCGCTGCGAGAGGAACGCGTTCTTGACCAACTGCTGGCTGATCGTCGAGCCGCCGCGCGCGAGGCGATGCTCGCGGAGATCGATCTCGAGGCTGCGCGCGATCTGCTCGTGATCGAACCCGGGGTGCTCCCAGAACCGACCATCCTCGGCGGACACGAACGCGCCCATCACGTACCAGGGGAGCGACTTGAGGTTCGTCCAGTTCGCTTCGTTCGGACCCGTGTGGATCCGCGAGCCGTCGGCGAGCTGTTGATCGATGTCCTTCGCGAGCGAGGTGACATCGGCGAGCGGCGGCTCGGTCGTGACGGTACATCCACCGTCTAGCGCACCGGTGAGCGTGACCCCGGTGCCCTCGGGGGCGACCAGATCGACGAGCAAGCGCGCGGTGCCACCACCGGTGCCCGTGATCGCCATGCCGTCGAGCGGGCCGCGGATCGGCGAGGGAAGGGCGGCGAACAGCGTGGCGCACGGCGCCGGAGGCACCGAAAGCACGAGCTGACCGGAGATCGGCTTGCCCCGGCGAACCCAGCCGGAGATATCGAGCTCGACGAGCGGAGCCACCTCGCCCTTCGGGATCGCCGCCGCGCCGGGCGGCACCTGCAAGCGGATGCGCGGGACGGTGAAGGCATCGGCACCGAGATCGACCTCGGCCTCCACGGCAAACGACAGGGGAACCGGATCGGCGGCCAGCCGAGGATCGGCGATCACGAGGTGCTCGAACGAACCGGCACCGGTGACGTGCAAGCTCGCCTGCTTCTTCTCGACCGTGAGCACGCCGCTCGCGCGGGTGTCGGTCAGATCGAAACCGGCGGGTGCGAGCGAGGCAAACGCACGCAGGGGAAACCGGTCGCCGCGGATCGTGACACGCGAGCGCTCGGCCTCGATCGAGGCGCTGCGCGGTGCGCCGTTATCGTCGACGACGGCGAGCACTTCGAGGGGCTGATGTGCGCCGCGCCGACCGGCGGCGAGGTCGCGGAGCGCGAGCGTTGCCCCGTTACCGGCCGAGGCGGTGCCCGAGCCACCGACGGCGAGCACGCGCCCGATCTTCATCTGATGCGAGACCTCGGCGGCGCTGCGATCGAACACCACGTCGAATCGAAGATCGCGCGCATCGTCGCCACCGCGCACGCGGAGCGGTCCGGTGACCACGCGGAGACCGCCTTCGTCGGGGAGCAGCTCGACCGCGTCGGCGGTGAGCTCGCCGATCCCGGCGATCTTGGTGACTAGCGTGCCATCCGCGACGACGATCCGGCGGATCTGGTGACCCGAGCCTGCACCGGGACGACTGCTCTTGTGACCGCGCAGCCGGCGTGCGAGCCGAGCGAGATCGGAGTCGCCGTCGGCGTCGACGGAGATCGCGACGTGCGGTCCCTCGACCCGAATCTCGTCGGCGCGCAGCTGACCGTCGAGCAACGAGCCCATCCCGACCGACGCCTCGACGGCATCTGCGTGCAGGATGTCGCCGAACGACACATCCGAGAGCCGGACCGCGCCCGACAGGTCGGCGTCGACCCTGCCGATCGAGGCGGGCACGCCGCCGGCATCGGACAGCTGGGCCGCGAGATCGTGGGTGCGCGACGAGATCCACGACGCCGCACCCACCGGCGCCCCGATCGCGAGGATCGCGGTGCATAGCAGCGTGCGGTGCTCGCTACGGAAGCGCATCAGTGGTGTTCGAGTGCATGGCGGCGCTCGTCGCCGACGTACGCACGCTGGAGGATCCGGCGCTCTCGCGCTCCCCGCGCTGTTGCGAGCGAGGCGCCGTAGAGCATCGCCTCGCAGAGCTCGCCGAACGAGATGCCGGCGGCATCGGCGATCTTCGGGAGCAGGCTCGTCGGGGTCAGTCCCGGGACGGTGTTGACCTCGAGGACGAACTCGTTGCCCATGTCGCTGACGATCATGTCGACGCGGGTCGCGCCACGGCACCCGAGTGCAGTGTGCGCGCGCAGCGCCTGGGCGAGGACGCCACGATAGCGCTCGGGCGACAGCCGCGGCGGGACGAAGTAGTCGGTCGCGCCCTTGGTGTACTTGTTCCCGTAGTCGTAGAAGCCGGCGCGTGGAGCGATCTCGACGGCGCCGAGCGAGCGGTCGTCGAGCACGGCCACGGAGACCTCACGGCCGGCGACGAAGCGCTCGACCAGCAGCTCGTCGTCGAAGCACAGCGCCTTCTCGACCGCGGGCCCCAGCTCGTCGGGCGACCGACAGACCGAGACGCCCACCGAGCTGCCTTCACGGATCGGCTTGACCACGCACGGGAAGCCGAAATCGCCGTGGAAGCCCAGCAGGTCGACCGTGTCCTCCGCGGTCAGCGTGTAGTACGCGGGCGTCGGCAAGTTGTGGAGCCGGAACAGCTCCTTGGCCTTACCCTTGTGCATCGCGAGCGCGGAGGCGAGGACATCGGAGCCGGTGTACGGGATGCCGAGCATCTCGAGCAGGCCCTGGATGCTGCCGTCCTCGCCCCAACGGCCGTGGAGGGCGATGAACGCCACGTCGATCTTCTCCTGCCGGAGCGCAACGTCGACGTCTCGATCGACATAGATCGGCACCGCGTCGTGACCACGCTGCTGGAGGGCGACGAGGACAGCCTCGCCGGTTCGGAGCGACACGTCGCGCTCGCTCGACAGACCACCGAGCAACACGCCAACTTTTCCTGACTGCATACTGATCGCCTTTCGTCGGGGAAACGCTCCGGTGCCCCTCGCTGATTCCACGCTATGAGGGCCTACACGCGCAGGGCAACTTTTGGGCTGCTTGACGGGGTGTTCGGGGGGCGGTACGAACGGCCCCGATCTATGTCCAAAGCGAAGACCGCCGAATCCGACACCCACGAGGCGGCCAAAAAGAAGGCGGCTACCAAGAAGCCGGCTCCGAAGAAGCCTGCAGCGAAGAAGCCGGTGCCCAAGAAGCCCGCGCCGAAGGCGAAGAAGCCGGCGAAGGCTGTCGCGACCGAGACGGAGCTGCCCGTCGAGGTGGCACCGACGCGCGAGTCGCTGACTGCGATCGAAGATGCCGAGATCATCGCCGAGACGCCGGTCGTCGCCGATGACGAGGATGACGCCGAGCCTGCGGCGGAGCTGTCCGAGGAAGAGAAGGAGCTCTCCGCCATCTACGGCGACGATCTCTCGGCCCCCGCGCCGGTCCACTCGGAGTATCAGGACAAGCAGACCGCCGACGAAGACCGGCCGATGATGCCGGAGATCAACGCGCGTGACGAGCGCAAGGCCCACTGGCAGGACCGCCGTGCCGCGCGCCGCGCCCGCCGCGATCAGCGCAACAACGATCGCCCGCCGAACCGCGACGGCCAGCGCGATCAGGGCGCGCAGGGCACGCAGAACGGCCAGAACGGCCAGAACGGCCAGCGGGATCAGCGCGACCAGAACGGCCAGCGCCAGCCCCCGCCGCAGTTCCAGCAGCCGCGCCCGGTCGCGCCGGTGCAGGTGCCGGCCCCGGGTCTCGAGCACGACTCGCTCGCGCGCGTCGGGACGCCACTCGGCGATGCCGCGGCGTCGGTGTTCGCGCAGCTGCGCAACGGCCAGCCCCTGCCGGTTCGCCAGCTCGCCGCGATGATGCGCAAGCGCAGCCTGATCGAGGCCGATCCCGAGCAGCTCGCTCCGCAGCTCAAGGCCGAGCTCCTCGGCGACGAGCGCAGCTACCGCGCCCTCGGACTGCGCCCCCGCATCGTCTATCGCGGTCGCGATCTGTTCGCACCCGGTCCGGTGTCGATGAGCGTGACCGCGGATGCCGAGGCCGGCTTCGCGGCGGCCCTGTCGCGGCTCGCCGGTGCCACGCATCGCGCGCTCGCGCAGCGGCTGACGAAGGCCTCGCCCGCCGGCTTCGAGCGGCTGATCCACGCGTACCTCGTCGCCGCCGGCTACAAGGACATCGCCTGGGTCAAGCGCATCGGCGGCATCAGCTATGCCTCGGCGACGGCGCCCGGCATCGATCGCATGGTGCTGATCAGCGCGCGCTCCGGCGACTCGCCGATCGATCGCCGTGGCATCGGCGAGCTCCGCGTCGGCGTCGAGGCGAAGAACCTGGTCGCCGGAATTCTGATGTCGGCGAGCGAGCTGTCCGAGGATGCCGAGCGCGAGCTCGAGCGCGCGGGCCGGTCGATCGCCGTGATCTGCGGGGACCAGCTGGTCGCCACGTTGATCACCGCCGGCGTCGGTGTGGTGAGCGCCGCGGCGCCGCTGCACTACGTCGACGATCAGCTGCTCGACGAGCTGCTCGCCGGATGACGGATGCCGACTTCCTGGTCCTGGCTCGGCCGCGCAGCCTATAGGCGCGTGCTCGCCGACCAGCTCGCCGCGCGCGAACGCGTGTGGGGCGGGGCCGACGGGGTGATCTATCTCTGCGAGCACCTTGCAGTGATCACGCTGGGGCGCTCGGCGACGTTGGACAACATCGTCGACGCCGGAGACCTCCCCGTCGAGCGGATCGAGCGCGGCGGCGAGGTCACCTATCACGGCCCCGGGCAGCTGATGGTCTACCCGGTGGTGCGGATCAAGAGCGTGGTCGCGTTCCTCGAGCGCGTGGCCGGGGCGATCACCGAGACCTGTGAAGCGCTCGGCGTCGATGGCACCGAGTGGCGTCGTGATCCTGCGGGCGTCTGGCGTGGCGAGGCCAAGCTGGCGGCATGCGGGATCCACGTCGCGCGCGGCGTCTCGGTGCACGGCTGGGCGATCAACGTCGCGACGCCGGCCGACGCGTGGGCGCGGATCAAGCCGTGCGGGCTGAGTGTTCCGCAGGTCTCGATGGCGTCGGTGGTCGGGGCGATCACCGTCGAGCAAGTCGCGATCGAGCTGGCACCGCGTCTGCTCGCGGCGGTGGCGTGACCGAGCGAGAGAGCGAGCTCCGCGAGGCAGTGTGGGCGGACCCGGAGCCCGACGCACCGCGGATGGTCTACGCCGACTACTTGCAGCAGCAGGGCGATCCGCTCGGCGAGCTGATCGCGCTCCAGCTCGATCGCGCTCGTACCGGAGCCCGACCGAGTGATCGCGAGTCCGAGCTATCTCAGGCGCTGCCACGGCATCGGGCCGCCGAGCCGCTCGGCCCGCATCTCGGCCTGTACTCGATCGAGCGCGGCTTCCTCGCGCACGCGATGCCGTCTCCGAGGATGACGCACGCGCTGGCCATGCATCCCGCGTGGTCGACGGTGACCAGGCTCGAGCTCGACGGTGACGCACCGCCCGCACTGCTGGCAAATCCCGCGCTCCGTGCGCGGACCCTGGCGGCGCGCGAAGAGCAGCTGGTCACCCTGGCGTCCCGCGCGCAGCCGTTTCCGTTCACGTCGCTGGTCGCGATCAACCCGCACTGGGGCCTGACGTTCACCCCGGACCAGCGCAGCGTGTTCGATCATCGCGGTGCGTTCGACCACGTCCGGCTGCTCAGCGTCAGTGCGCGTGGGCTCGAGGAGCTCGACGACGTGACGGACACTCGATTGTTTCGGCAGCTCGAGCATCTCGATCTGTCGTTCACCAGCGTCCGCGTCGATGATCTCTCGCTGTGGCTGCGGTGGTTCGAGAGCGGCCGGCTCCCGCGCGTCTCGTTCCAGATCGCGCTCGGGGCCGACGATCCGATGCGCGGCCGGATGTTCCCGTACCGCAGCTTCGCGACGCACTACACCTGCCTCGTGCTCGATCGCAGCGAGCACGTGACGCTCCAGATCAGCGAGCCCACCGAAGCGCGGCAGCTCGCGAAGCTCGTGCAGGCCGTCGACGAGCTGTGCGCCGGCAGGACCACCGTCGAGATCCACGACCTCGGAGACTCGAATCAGATAGCGAGCCGGCAGGCGCTCGTCCTCGCCGCGCTGCGCGACAGGTTTGCCGAGGTCCGCGCAGTCACCGGCCCTGTGCAGGCGGTGGTGCCGTGAACGACGACCCGGTAGCGCAGCGGCTGCGCGAGGCGGTGTGGGCGGATCCGAGCACGGATGCGCCGCGCATGGTCTACGCGGATTATCTCCTCGAGCATGACAGCCCGCTCGGCGAGCTGATCTCGCTCCAGCTCCAGCGGTCGCGCACCGGCGATGCGATCACCGAGCACGAGCTCGAGCTGGTGACCACGCACGGGCGGCGCCTGCTCGATCCGGCCACCGTGTGGCTGTACAGCTGGGTGCTCGAACGCGGCTTTCTTCACTCCGCCACACCGGTCGAGCGCAGCATCTCGCTCGAAGCGGCGCATCATCCGCTGTGGTCCACCGTCGAGCGGATCGCGCTGATCGACGGCGACGCTCACCCCGTGCTCGACAACCCGCACCTCCGGTCACTCCGCACGCTGAATCTCGGCGATCGGGTGGCGGCGAGGCTGGCGATGCAGACCGTGCCGTTGCCATGCCGAGCGCTGTCGGGCGGCAGCCCCCACGTCGGACTCGGCATCGAGCGGCCCGAGACCTTCGACCATCGCGGGGCCTTCGATCACGTGCGGGAGCTCAGCCTCGAGGGGTGGTCTCTCGAGGGCTCTCCGAGCACCCGCGGGATCCTCGACCGGCGCTTGTTCGGGCAGCTCGACTATCTCGACCTAACGTTCTCGACCGTGGGGCAGGGCGTACTTGCCACCTGGCGCGCGTGGTTCGATGCTTCGGAGCTGACGACGCTGAGCGTGCAGCTGCCGTTCGGCATCCCGGAGCAGTTCGCGCATGTCGAGATCGACCAGGCGGGCAACACCGCGGTGGTCCAGCTCGAGGCACCCAGCGGCGATCGGATCACCGATCTCGTGTCGGGCATCGTCGAGCTGGCCGGGCCGCGAACGCGCATCGAGGTCGAGGATGTCCGGGATTCGAATCACTGCGCCGAACGCCATGTCGAGCTGATCACCGCGTTGCGGAGCTCGTTCGTCGAGGTCGTGATCGCGAGCGGCCCCGTTCGCCTGCGCGCGCCGTGAGATAACTCGGGTGTGGCGCTGATCGCGGAGACCGACCCGTTCGCGATCCAGTTGCGCGACGAGGTCTGGGCGGATCCGCAACCCGACGGACCGCGCGAGGTCTACGCGGACTACCTGCTACAGCAACAGGATCCGCTCGGCGAATTCATCTCGCTGCAGCTCGCGCGAGCGCGACTGGGTGAAGGGGTGCAGCCGCGCGAACAGGCGCTGCTCGAGCCCCACGGGCGGCGCGCCGCGAAGCCGATCGAACTGTTCCTCAACACCTTCACGCTCGACCGCGGCTTCGTCGCCGCCGGCACGCCGCGCGCCAGCATGACACCCGAGATCGCCGCCCATCGCGCGTGGTCCACCCTCGAGGAATTCACGCTCGCGAGCTGGCCACACCCACTGCTCGACAACCCGTATCTCCGTGCGCGGCTGCTGCGCGCGACGGATGAGGACTACGTCGCGGTGTCGACCCATCCGCGCCCACTGCCGTTCACGGCGCTGGCCGGTGGTGAGCGCGCTGGGTTCTCGCCGGCCGACAGCATGATCGAGGCGTTCGAGCGCGACGATGTCTATGCGGCGGTGCGAACGCTCGAGCTCGACGGAGCGTACGTCGAGGCCCACCTGCAAGGCCCGCGACCACTGTTCGAGACCCGCATGATCGCGCAGCTCGATCAGCTCCGCCTGATGTTCACCCGCTTCGTGCGCGCGGAGGAGCTGAAGGTGTGGAAGGACCGCTTCCTCTCGACGCAGCTGCCGCGGTTCGGCGTGTCGTTCCCGCTCGCCGTTCGCGGTACGTACGTCCATCTCGAGATCGATCGCGCCAGCGATCTCGTGATCGAGGTCGAGAGGGAGGTCGAGCGATCGCACGTCGATGACCTGCTGCTCGCGGCGCGTGCGCTGGGGGAAGGCCGCCGGGTCACGCTTCGCGATCTCCGTCACCCGAGCGAGGTCGCCACGCGACAGCAGAAGCTGATCAAGGGCCTCGGACGGTGGTTCCCCGACGTGGTAACCCGCACGCGTGGTCCCCGACGATGATCCTGTGGAGCAGCGACTGCGCGAGGCGGTGTGGGCGGATCCGGTCGCCGATGCGCCGAGGATGGTGTACGCGGACTACTTGCTCGAGCAGGGCGATCCGCTGGGCGAGCTGATCGCGCTCCAGCTGGAGCGTGCGCGTACCGCCGGCCAGGTGACGACGCAGGAGCTCGCGCTGATGGATGCCCACGGTCACCGGATGCTGAGACCGCTCCAGGCGCAACTCGACATGCCCGATCACTGGCGCCAGGACTGGGAGCTGTCGCGTGGCTTCCTCACCGTCGCCGAGGCACTCAGGGAAATGCCCGTCTCCGCCGCGCACCACCCGATGTGGGCGACGGTCGAGAAGATCGTCGTTCGCGACGTCGATCATCCGATCTTCGACAACGCGCATCTCCGCGCGCCCGCGCTGCAAGCCTACGACGCCGTCTGTCTCGCGCTGTCGCGCCGCACGACTCCACTCCCATTCCGCACGCTGACCGGCGCCGGGCCGCACCATGGGTTGTCCGCCGATGAGCTCATCGACCACGCCGGCGCGTTCGATCGCGTTCGCGCACTGCGGGTCTACGGGACCATCTCATCGACGGCGTTGACGAGCCGGTGGTTCGCGCAACTCGAGCACCTCGATCTCGCGTTCGCCGAAAGCGATATCGACAAACTGACGCAGTGGCGAAAGGCATGGGACTCGACGCAGATCGCGCGATTCAGCGTGCACGTGCCGCTCTACATCACGCCCGAGCCAGGCGAATTCGACGAGAGCACCTCTCGCGGCGGCGAGCCGTCGCACTACCTCTACGTCGAGATCGATCGCGCGAGCGACCAGGTCCTGGTTCAGCTCGACCAGGCCACCGGGGCCTACCACCTCCACACGGCGCTTCAGGTAATCGCCGCGGCGGCGAACGGTCGAGGCCAGATCGCCGTCGAGGATCTGAGCGATCGGCGTGGTCGCCTGAACCAGCACGTCGAGCCATTTCACGACGCCGCGCGAACGAAGAACGACCACCCCGAGCTGCTCGAAGCGCTGCGGGGCCGGTTCGCCGACGTCTCGGTTACCGAGCGTGCGATGCGCCGCCGCGCGCCATGACGTGTGTATAACCACGGCGTGGATCGGCCGTCGAACATCGTCGTGCTCTACAACCTCGAAGGCGAGGGTGCCGCGATCGATGCCGCGTCGGTTGCCGATGCCGCCTCCGCGATCGCGGGTGCGCTGAACACGTGCGGGTTTCGCGCGACCACCGCCACGCTCCGCGGCACCGACGTGTTCGAGGTGCTTCCCACGCTGCGCGGCGCGGACCTGGTGTTCAACCTGTGCGAGGCGATGGCCGGCGACTCGCGCAACGAGCCGACGTTCGTCGGACTGCTCGACCTGTTCGGCATCGCGTACACCGGCGCCGATCTGCTCGGCCTCGCGTCGTGCCTCCACAAGGCGCGCGCGAAGGACATCCTGATCGGGCGCGCCGTGTCGACGCCGCCGTATCGCTTGCTCGACTCGGAGACCCTCGACGATCCGTCGCTCGACGCGCTCGACTACCCGTGGTTCGTCAAGCTGGTGCACGAGGACGCGTCGGTCGGCATCACCGAGGCGAACGTCGTGCGCTCGGCCAAGGAGCTGCGCGCGCGGAGCCGCGAGCTGATCGCGCAGTACAGGCAGCCGGTGATCGCCGAGCGCTACGTCGAGGGGCGCGAGATCAACGTGACCTTGATCGGCAACGGCGCGCATCCCCGCGTGCTGCCGCTCCACGAGATCGACTTCGCGGCGATGCCCGCGGATCGCCCGCGGATCGTCAGCTACGCGGCGAAGTGGGACGAGGCGCACGTCGACTACGAGGGCACCAAGCCGGTGCCGTTGCGCGATGCCTCCCCGGCGATGATCGAGGCCGTCGAGCGCGTCGCGCGCGGCGCGTGGCACGCGCTCGGCTTGCGCGACTACGGGCGCGTCGATCTGCGCGTCGATGCGGCGGGGGTGCCGTGGGTGATCGACGTCAACCCGAACTGCGATATCTCCCCCGATGCCGGCGTCGCGCGATCGGCGAAGGTCGCCGGGATGACGTACCCGAAGTTGATCGAGCTGATCGCGATGACGGCGTGGGCGCGGATCAGAACGTGACGCGGTTGCGACCGCCGTGCTTGCTCTCGTAGAGCATGCGATCGGCGCCGGTCACCAGATCGGCCATCGTCTGGCCGGCTTGCAACGTCGCACCGCCGAGCGAGATCGTGGCGCGCTTGAGCTCGGGCGAGCCCTCGATCTCGAACGCGAGCGCCGCGACCGCCGCGCGCACGCGATCGCCGACCATCCGGCCCTGCTCGCGATCGGTCTCGGGGAGGATGATCAAGAACTCCTCGCCGCCGTAGCGCGCGACCAGATCGGTGGGCCGCAGGTTGTTCTTCATCGTGTGCGCGACCGCGACGATCACCTGATCCCCGGCGGGATGTCCGAAGGTGTCGTTGATCTTCTTGAAGTGGTCGATGTCGGCGATCAGGACGCTCAGGCCTTCACCAGGTGTCCGCGTGTAGCGCGCGACGAAGCGGGGCAGGGCCTCGTCGATCCAGCGGCGGTTGTAGAGCCCGGTGAGCCCGTCGATCGAGGCGTTGCGCTTGTACTCGCGCTGCAGCCGGATGTTGGTCGACACCGTCGAGTTGTTCGCGCGCAGCCGCTGCGCGAGCAACGTCATCAGGTTGATCGTGAAGTCGTGCGAGGCGTTGACCAGGCCCCAGAACCGCTGCTCGTCGAGCTCGAGCAGCCGAGAGTGCTCGGCGGCGACGACGAACGCCGACGCCGGCACGCCCTCCATCACCGAGAGCTCGCCGACGGTCTGACCGGCTTCTAGCGTCGCGACCGGATCGCTCTGCGGTCCGTCGAGGTGCACCGTCAGCTTGCCCTCGAGGATCATGAACATCGAGCGGTTCGCCTGGCCCATCGTCAGGAGGACATCGCCCGGAGGGAGCCTGCGGACCTCGCAGTCGTTCAGCAGCGCCTCGACTGCCTCGAGGTTGACGCCCTGCATCACCTTCAACCGGTAGAGCTCTGTCGTGTCGAAGGTGTCGTGGGACATCCGGCCACCACGTTATCAAATCTAGTCTTCGTCGTCGGCGTCCTCGCCGGCCAGCCTGCGCAACTTCTTCTGGAGCCCGAACCGCGACAGCCCGAGTAACCGAGCGGCGACGGTCTGATTGCCCTTGGCTCTTCCCATCGCGGCGGTGATGTAGGCCTGCTCGGTCGCGGTCAGCGCCGGCTTGAGCCGCAGATCCTCTCCGAGCACCGGCTTCGTGGGCTCGGGACGTCCCGCTGCCGCAGCGACCGCCTCGGGCAAGTCATTGACGTCGATCACGTCACCGCCCATCGCGAGGCCGCGCGCGAGCGCGTTCTCGAGCTCGCGGATGTTGCCGGGCCAGCGATGGGCGCCGAGCGCGCGCAGCGCCGCGCGCGTCAACCGCGGCGGCGGCTTCCCGGGCGTCAGGTGCGCGAGCAGCTTCTCGACCAGCAGCGGGATGTCGCCGTCGCGCTCGCGGAGTGCGGGGACGGGCACCGCGATCACCTCGATGCGGAAGCGCAGGTCCTCGCGAAACCGACCCTGCGCGACCAGCTCGGCGAGGGGATGTTGGGTCGCGGCGATCACGCGGACGTCGACCTGGCGCGTCTTCGAATCACCGACGCGCCGGACCAACCCATCCTGGAGGACGCGCAGCAGCTTGGCCTGCATCGCGGCGCTGGTGTCCGCGATCTCGTCGAGGAACAACGTGCCGCCGTCGGCGACCTCGAACAACCCGCGGCGGTCGCGCTCCGCACCCGTAAACGATCCACGCACGTGACCGAACAGCTCGCTCTCGAGGAGGGGCTCCGGCACCGCCGAGCAGTTGATCGCGACGAACGGCCCGTCCTTGCGCAACCCGTTGTCATGCAGCGCACGTGCGACGAGCTCCTTGCCGGTGCCGCTCTCGCCGACGATCACCACGGGCAGGCTCGTCGCCGCGGCGCGATCGACGATGTCGAGCATCTTCACCGTCGCGGGCGCACGCCCGACGATCCGGTCGTAGCGATGCCGCAAGCGATCGCGATCAGGCAGCTCTGCCTTGACGCGCTGGAGCTCCGCATCCTTGTCGGCGAGCTCCGCCTGCAGCTGCGCGTTGAGCTGGTCGACCTGCTGCGTGCTGTGGCGCAGCTCCGCCGTCAACCGCGCGTTCTCGATCGCGATCGCCGCGATCTCCGCGAGCTCGCCGAGGACGCTCGCGGCGGCATCGTCGAATGCCCCGCCGCGCAGCCGGTGATCGACGTAGATGCATCCGGTGACCGTGCCGCGCTGCCGGAGAGGCACCGCCAGCACCGAGCGCAACCGCAGCGCCGCGACGCTCGCCGCCGCACCGAAGCGCTCGTCGACGCCGGCATCGACGGTCACCACGGGTTCGCCGGTCTGCGCGGCGCGCTCCGCGATCGAGCGACTCACCGGGGTGCTCCCCGACGCGGCGAGCTCGCTCGCGCTGAAGTTGCGCGACACGACCGGCGCGAGCTCGCCGTCGCCTTGCCGCAACAGCAAGAAGCCGCGCTCGGCGCTCGCCAGCTCGATCGCGGTGTCGATCACCTCGTCGAGGATGCGCTCGACGCTGGCCTCGGTGTTGAGGCGTCTCGACAACGTGAGCAAGCGTCGCAGCAGCGGCGAGCCGTCCCGCGCCGCGGGCGGTGCGGGCGCGGCGAGCGCGGCGACAGGCAGCTGCGCGAGATCCGGATCGGCGTCGAGCGCTGCGCGAAACGCAGGCGCGGCGGCGCTCGCCATCGCGGTATGCGCCGCGCGGGCTCGCTCGCCCTCGGTGTGCGCGAACCCCTGGTCACCGGCGCGACTCGCGAGGCGCGCCGCGACGGCATGCGCGCGAAACGCCCGCTCGAGGCGGTCTCCGTCGGCGGCGCGCGAGCCGACCTCGGCACACGCCCGCGCGAGCGACGAGAGGGCCAGGTCCTTGCGCAGCGCTGCATGCGGCCCGGTACCGCGATCGGTGACCGCCGCGTGCGGGCCGCTCGCGCGCGACGGGTCCCGCCAGCCGAGTGCCGCCTGCGAACCAGTGATCGAGCGCGCGAGCGCGAGCCGGCCTCGCGCGACGGTCCAGCGATCGCGATCGTCCTGACTGGCACACAGCGCGTCGACCTCGGCATCCGGGGCCACCTGCTGCCCGGCCTCGGCGAGCGCGACGTGCGCGCTGACCTGCGCGTGGGTGTCGCCACGCTCGACGCCGATCGCGAGCGCGTCGCGATACAGCGCGATCGCACCGGGCTGATCGGCGAGCCGGCGGCGCGCATCACCGGCGACCAGCAACGCGAACGCGCGGAGGTGCGGCAGGCGATCGGCCTGCGCGATCGCCTCGGTCGCGGCGAGCAACGCGTCCTCCACCAAGCCGACGGCGAGTAGCGCGTTGCCGCGATTTAGATCGGCGGCGACCAGCTCGGTCGTCGCGCCGAGCTCCGCGAACACGCGCGAGGCGCCGGCGAGCCGGGGCAGGGCCTCGCTCGCCCGGCCACGCTCGGCGAGCACGGTGCCGAGGTTGAGCTCGGCGACGGCGGCGGCGTGGAGCTCGCCGACCTCGTGCAGGCGACGCGCGGCATCCTGATAGCGATCGCTCGCCAGGCCGAGCTGCCCGCGCTGCTGCGCGACCATGCCTCGCAGCGACAGCGCGCGCCCGATCAGGGCGGCGTCACCCGTGGCCGTCGCGCCGAGCTCGAGGACGGCGAACGCGGCATCGGCCTCGGCGAGCTCGCCGAGATAGAACGCCGCGAGCCCGGCGGCTTCAGCTCGCAACCCGGCGAGAGCTCCGAGCGCCGGCAGGGTGGCGACACGGCGTGCTTCCGCGTAGCGGCTGCGCGTCACCAGCAGGCGCGCGTACGTACCGGCGACCTCGGCATGCGCCGGATGCTCGGCGTGCAGCTTCGCGAGGACCACCTCGGCATCGTCGAGCGCACTCGCGCGCTGCGCCGCTCGCGCGATCACCAGCTCGGCTTCGATCGGATCTGCGCCGGCGGCGGCCGCGGCCCGAGCGAGCGCAGGGACCTCCCGGTACGCTGCGATCGCCGCCGCACCTCGCGCCGCGATCAGCCCGGCGCGCGCCGGCGACCGTGGAATGGCGCGGCGGGCGAGGGCGAGGGCGCGCTCCGGCTGCCCATTCGCGAGCAGCCCCTCCGCCACGTCGCACGCGAGGATCGCGGAGTCGTCGTCGAGCACGGCATGCTCGAGCGGCGCCGCAAGATCGGTGCTGGTCGACGACGAGACGACGCCGACGCCCCGCCGTGTACGCCGCCGATCCGCGCCGAACCCTGGCAAGGCCCCGACATCATCGTGGATGAACCCAACCTCCTCGCCAGCCGGACCCTCCGGGGTGTTCTCGACCGACGTGGGTCGAGGGTCGACAGCGAGCGGTCGCGACGTCGCACGTTCGAGATCGTCGCCCTCGGCGGCCACGCGACCCGGCTCGGAGGCCACGCGACCCGGCTCGGAGGCCAGCGCGGCGGCGGCCATCGCTGCGACTTCGTCCGCACCCGCGAGCCGCAGCGCGGCCTCGCACGTGTTGCGATCGATCACGACGTCGGCCTCGAACGCCCCGGTGCGAATCCGCTGCACGAGCCCGAGCCGCTCGAGCTCGAACACGTCGCTGAGCCAGATCCGCGTTCCGGGATGTGCGACGCGCGCCGTGGCGAGCACTCGATCGACCCGTGCGCGACCACCCCACACCGCGGCCGAGGTCGCGATCGCGCGGGCGGCCGGCGACGCCTCGCGCAAGCGGCGCACGCGTAGCTCGACCACCCCCGCCGCCGTGCGCGTCGCCCAATCGATCGCGAGCGGATCGCGCTCGTCGACGATCGACCGCAACAACTCGACGACCATCAGCGGCATCCCCCCGCTGACCGCATGGAGCGCCACGAGCCAGGGCTGCGGCGGGCGCGACCGCAGCATCGTCTCCGCCAGCGCGCCGACCGCGTCGAGCTCGAGCAGCGGTGCCTCGTGGACCGCGAAGTCGCGCCGCCGCGCGAGCACCGGCTCCAGCTCGTCGACGATCACGATCGTCGCGTGTGCCGGATGACGCGCGAGCGCCGAGATCGTGTCCGTGGCTCGGCGATCAGCACCGAGCTCGACCACCACGCGTGTCCCGGCGGCGACGATCGACTGGACGACGCGCTCGATGAAGCTGCGCGTCGCATCGCGAGACTGGATCGCGAACGGCTCGATCCCGCGCTGCTGCGCGATCGCGTCGAGATCGCCCGCGATCACCGGCGTGGCCGCCCGCCCGGTCGCGACCTCGGCGAGCTGGTATTTGCGGATGGCCGCATCGACGAGCTGTCGCGCACCGGTCGCGTGCGGCCCGACGACGATCGCGAGCTGGGACTGTTCGAGCGTGTGCGCGAGCTCGGCGATCCATGCGGCGGCTCCGGGCCACGATGCGGCTGCCGGAGGCGGACCGACCTTCGGGTGTGCACGTCGCGACACCTCGAGGGTCGGCGCGAGCTGATCGAGCTCCTCGAGGACGGCGAGGGCGGACGCCGGCCGCGCCTCGACGTCGCGATGGATCAAGCGGCCGATCAGGTCCGCGAGCGGCCGCGGCATGCCTGACAGCAGCGGGGCCGCGCGCCCGCTGACGATACGCTGCACGAGCTCGCCCATCGTCGCGCCTTCGAACAGCTCGCGGTGGGTGATCAACCGGACGATCGTGGCGCCGAGGCTGTACAGATCGCTGCGGGCCTCGACATGCCCGGCGAACGCCTCGGGCGCCATGTAGTGCGGCGTGCCGCGCGCACCGCTCAGCGAGGCGAGCCCGAGGTCGACGAGCACCGCGCGCTCGCCGGTGACGAGGATGTTCTGCGGCGCGACATCCGCGTGCACCAGACCCGCGGCGTGGATCGTCGCGAGGGCGCCCGCGACGTCGGCCAGCAGCGACCAGATCGCGGCCGGCGTCCAGCTCGCGATCGCATCGCAGCGCGGACCGGCGATCCAGGCGGCGACGAAGAACG